>NZ_JBLWIJ010000031.1:0-153614 GCF_051365025.1 Arthrobacter sp. R4 | reverse complement strand
ATGCGGCTTGACAGACATAGAAGAGTCCACCGAGGCCACACCGCACTCAAGGGTCAGCCACCCGCCAGCCGCGTCACCAACCTCCGTGGGTAATACACCTAGTTGGGTGAAGCGGGCTCCCAGATTTCTGTGACACCCTTAACTGATGACCTTTTCACGACAGGCCCAGGCCCGGACCCAGCTGCGCCCCGCCCCGGGCTCCGGCTTTATGTTCGCTTTCGCCACGTTGGCCTGCATCGTGGGACTGATCGCCACGTACTACTACTTCGTCCAGACCACCACGGGCCAGTTCATCGATGAGTCTGCCCTGGTTGAAGCCGTTGACATCCACGGCCCTGCCGGCAAGGCAGCCACCGAGTTCCTCGATTGGCTCCCCACCATCTCCCTGCTGATGGCCGCCGTCGTGGTCCTGTTTGTCACGGTGATCCGGCGCCGCTGGACGGCCGCGGGGATCGCCATTGCCGCGTGTATCGGCGCGAACGTTGCCACCCAGGTGCTCAAGGACGTGCTGCCGGCCCGCCCGGATAAGGGCGTGGTGACGCTGGAGCTGAATTCGCTGCCGTCCGGGCACACCACGCTGGCGGCGTCCGCGGCCGCTGCAGTGTTCCTGATGGCTTCCCCGCGCTGGCGCCCGATGGCCGGTTTCGTGGGCGGAACGTTTGCGATCGCGTCAGGCGTATCCACGCTGATCAACCAGTGGCACCGGCCTGCCGACGTAGTGGCCGCGTTCCTGCTGGTGGGGGCGTTCATGATCCCGGCCGGCTGGCTGATCGTGCGCCACGACGGGTCCTGGAATGTGTGGGATGGCTTCGGCAGGCACGTGGGTTCAGCCAAGATCTGGCTGGCGCTGCCGGTGCTGATCGGCCTGGTATCGGCTGCCGTGGCCGTGTACTCGCTGGCGAGGATCGCGCCCGGTCCGGCACAGGAATCCAGCACAACGAATTACTTCTGGGCGGGCATCGCGCTCATTGTGATCGCCGGGTATCTGGCGACCGTGGCCACGACGTCGCTGTTCGCGTATGCCGCACGACGGCGGGACTCACCGGAGCGCTGACGGTCACCTATGCGGGACCTGGACTTGGACGTGCTGGCTAGGCTTCCACGCCCTCGTCCCTCCTAAAGTCCGCTTCGACACGCCCCATCCGTCCGGAGCACTCATCGCAGCGGCCAACGAACTGATGGGGGCAATCCACTGAGTCCCGGTCTTCCCCGGCGGGCACTGTAACGCGCATGGCTCATGTATAGCACCGTCAAACAGGACAAAGCCGCTCCGCTTTGCACTGATGTGGGAACCCACACCATCGGCTGCTCCTGCAAGCCCGCCGCGAAAGCGTGGAAAGCACAAGCGGCACAAGTATTTCTTGACTGAAGCTTGAGGAATTACCCCGGTGTTCTTTGATCGAGTACCTGAAGAGTGGTTCTTGCCAGCCCGGAAGGGCGAGGCAGAACGGCTGGCCCACTGGGGGGCGGCCGGCCCGCTTGGGGGTGGGCCCTCTTCACGAATAGGAAAATACTCATGGGTCTCAGCATCAAAACCACGTCAGGCAAGATTCTCGCTTCGGTCGCCCTGGTGGGCACTGCAGCCGCCGTTGCAGGCATGGGAACATACGGTGCATTTACCGGCAGCACCACCACTGTGGACCAGGCCGTCACGGCCGGCACGGTGGTCATCGACCTCACCGATCCGGGCACACTGAGCGTGCCCGTCACGAACCTCCTGCCCGGCGACTCGGTGGAAAAGTTCGCCACGCTGAGCAACACCGGCGACTCCAACCTCAATGCCGTCAAGCTCACCGTCAGCACCGCGACTCCCTCGCTCCTGACCACCGACGCAACCAACGGCCTGCAGCTCACCATCGCAGCGTGCAGCGTTGCCTGGACCGCCGTGGCAAACGCCGTTGACACCTGCTCCGGAACGGAGACGGCTGTCCTTGCCAGCGGTTCAGTCATCGGCGCGGACAAGGCCCTGAGCGGCCTTTCCTCCCTCACCCCAGCCTCGGCCGACCACTTGAAGATCACCACTACGCTGCCCACTACTGCTGGCAACTCCTTCCAGGGCGCCAGCAGCACCGTCGACTTCACGTTCAACGCCACGCAGCGCACCGGCACCGTCAAGTAGCACGGCCACCTGACGGTGCTGTGAACGCGGCACCGTCAGGCAACTTTCCACGAATCACGCAATCCAACCTAGGGGCTGCATAGCGATGAGCACAGTAACCGACCTTGCCTGGGCAAACGGCACGGCAGCAGCTCCTCACTCGTCCCGGCGCCCCCAAACCCCCCATCGGGGCGTCGGGGCCTCCAGGGCCAAAGCCATCGCGAGCAGGACCATCAACATCCTGAGCACTGTGATGGTCGCCGTCGCCATTGCCGCGTTCCTGTTTTTGGCCTTGGGGCCCCGGGTTTTCGGCTACCAGACGTCCACCATGCTCACCGGCTCCATGTCCCCGCTGATCAACCCCGGGGACGTGGTGGTCACTGTCCCCACGCCCATCAGCGAGATCCGCGTGGGAGACATCATCACGTACCACATTCCCGTTGAGGACCACCGGGTGGAGACCCACAGGGTCGCGGAGGTCCTTACCAATGCGGACGGTTCGATGGCGGTACGCACCAAGGGGGACGCCAACAGGGGCGCAGACCCCTGGACCGCAACCCTCCAAGGGGCAACCGTCGACCAACATGTCCTCACCGTGCCCTACGTGGGCCAAGCCATCCGGAACCTGCGCCAGCCACTTGTCCTCAACACGCTCATGTACGGGGCGCCCGCCGTCCTGGTGATCGGGTTGTTGGGATCGATCTGGCGCAAGAACCCGGAACCCTCCGCCAGTGAGTAGGCCGGCAACGGGTACCGTCGCAAGGGCCATGGGGGTGGTGACGGCCCTGACCTTGGGCGTGACGCTTGCCCCAGGCTCCGCATTCGCCGCTTTCTCGGGTATGAACCACGTGGCAACGCCATTCAGCGCTGCGACCCTCCCCGCCCCGGCCGCTCATCAAACGACGGTGACGATTGAGTGCGCCCTCGTCCTGTCAACCATAGCGGTGACTCGCTACGACCGTGTGCTCAACGCCAACTACCACGAGCTGAAAATTTACAGCGGCTCCAGCACGACTCCTGTCCATACCGGCGACCTGAGCAAGCCTGCGCAGCGGAAGTTCTCCTCGGCAATGCTCTTCACAGGTTCGTGGCGGGTGGAAATCGCGGGCCAGTACAGGGTTCCCGGTTCGACGAACGTATGGACCGGTCCGCCCTTCATTAAATATCTGCAATGCTAGGACGTTCGCTCGGGCGACTCAGCCTGCTCCCTACCCCACCAGCGCCTTCTTCTCCCGCGAACTGATGCTCGAAACCATGCCGCAATTCGAGCAGGTGATGCGGTAGGCCTTGGAGGTAGTGAAGACCGGAATGAAGAACAGGGTGAACTTCCGAGCCTCCTCATCGAGGTAGTGCTGGCAAAAGCGTCCGCAGTTCCGGCAGGTGGCTGACCTGCCAGGCAGTGCACGAAGGACGGTCTTGAGTCCAAAAATCAGCAGCATTGCGCGTTCCAATCGGTGATAGTAAGCATGCTTGTTATCAGCCACTCTACGGGAAGTCCGCGAGAAGATTAGTTCGATCCCCGCCGCGGAACAGAACGCCCTAAGGCGGGTACCCCGGCAACCAAAAGTCGAGTACCGGCTACTCGTGCCCGGCCAGGGCAATTCGGCTTGAATGATGCTGGCTGGTACGGAAGGTCGGGCCGACACTACAACGCAGCGGTGTCGGCACCGGTCTTCCGCACCGGTCATGCCCACGTCTTCCCGGCGGCGTCTCCGCCGGGTTCATACGGGGGCCGGCGGTGGGATTGCCTCTGAGACCGGGCTGTCCTCCCCCAGCGCCGCCGGTCCCACCACCCTCTTCAGGTAATGGGCGCCCTCAGTTGCTCCACAATGATCCGCGACGTCTCGGGCTCGCCCAGGATCCGGAAATGCCCGGCGCTGGGGAGCTGGATGTTCGTGGCCCCGGGCAGGACGCTGCCCTCGGGGATGTGCGGATCGAACATGCCGTAGATGGAGCTGATCCGGCTGTTGACGGCTTCCTCGCGCGCCATCTGTTGGGTCAGTGCGTTCTGGGGGGAGAAGATCCGAAGGCTGCGGAGCAGCATGTAGCGCGCGTAGCGCGACCCGGAGAACGGCGTGCACACGGTGACCATGCGCCGGACTCGCTGCTGGGGGTCCAGGGACAGCATGACGTATTTGCCGATCAGGCCGCCCTTGCTATGGGCCACGATGGACGCGTCTGTCAGGCCGGCTTCTTCGAGGTGCTGCGCCACCAGCCGCGCGGCCACGGGCACCTCCAGTTTGTTCCGCTGCAGCATGGTCACCACATGGACGGGATGCCCGGCGTCGTGGATGGCGTGGATGACAGGCAGCATAAACTGCCAGTTTTCGTAAACGCCCGGGATGATCACCACGGGACTGAGGTGTCCTTGGTGGAAAGATCCCGGCTGGATGCGCGAGACTATCCCGCGGATTTGCCACCCTGCGGCGTAGGCGTAGTCCTCGGCCCACCACAGGGCCTTCTGCAGCGGTCCGCTGACACCGGCGTCGTCACCCATCTGTTGAGGATAGCCGCTTTGGGTGCGCTGCCGTGTTCAATAGTTCCGGCGGTGCTTGAGGCGGGGAATCACGACGGCGAACACGGCCGCCGCTGCGAAGCCCAGGACGCCGGTGGCTGAGACCCCAGCGCCCAGCGTCGCGAGCGCCGTCACCCCGGAGAGGAGCAGCGGCCCGCCGGTGGAGCCGGCGTCGGCCATGAACCGCCACAGGCCCAGGAACTGACCGCGGCCGCGGTCCGGCGAGAAGTCGGCGCCGAGGGTCATCACCAGGCCGGAGCTGATGCCGTTGCCGAATCCGATGAGCATCCCGGCCAGCAGCAGGCCGGTGAATCCGCCCGTGAGGGGTATCAGCAGCAGGGCCGTTCCCATGATCGCGGTGGACGGGATGGCCACCCATTGCCTGCCGCGGCGGTCCATGAGTTTGCCGGCGGGATAGAACACCAGCATGTCGATGGCGCCGGAGATGCCGTAGATCAGGGAGGCCTGGGTGGCGTCCATGCCCAGATGGTCGGCCCAGAGCGGGATGACCACCTGCCGGGAGGACCGCAGTGCACTGAGGAGCAGGATGCCTGTGCCCAGGCTGAGGAAGATCCCCGCGTGGGACACGGCAACACTGCGCAGCGTCGGCTGGGGCCCGACGTCGGCACCCGGCTTGGGTGCGGCAACCTCCAGGTCGGGGATGGTGATGGACAGCAGGGCGGCGCCCAGCATGGCCACTACGCCCACCCAGTACGCGCCGCTGAGGCCGGCGAACTGGATGACGGCGGCACCGGCGAAGGGTCCGATGAACACGCCGATGCGGTTCACCCCGCCCAAGGTGGACAGCGCCCGCGCCCTGTAGTTGAGCGGAACGGCTTCGGTCAGGTATTTCTGCCGGGCCAACCCGAACACGCTGGAGGACATGCCCACTACTACCATTGCCGCCGCCAGCAGCCAGATGCCTTCAGGAAGCTGGGGGGCCAGCGCGGCGGCGGCGAGGGCCAGTGCCGCGGCAGCCGCGGCACCAACGATGGACCAGCGTTCGCCGAACTTCAGCGTCACCAGGGACGCGGGCAGGTTGAAGAACCAGGATCCGAGCCCGATCAGGGTCACAATCAGCGCGGCAACTGCCACCGACGCACCCAGGTCACGGGCAGACAGCGCGACGATCGGCATGACCGCGCCGGTGCCGATCCCGAACAGCAGGGTGGGCCCAAAAGCGGCAACGGCGATGCTGCGGAGGCTGAAGGGCTGGGGATCATCGGGCGAAGTCATCAGATTTATCCTATGACCCGGGCCGGATAGCCGCTCCGCCGGCCCGGCAATGTAATTCAAAGCACATTTAGGGGGTCACAAGAGGCTCTTTGAGGACTACCGTTTGCCTTGGGGGGACGCTGCTACCCGTTCTCCGCAACCAATAGGGAGGGTTTCATGGGGGACGTATGGCTCCGCACCATCAGCAACAGCCTGGTTCGCGCGGAAAGTGTCACTGAAATAGCATCAACCCGCGGTTCACTGCACGAGGAGCAGGGATTTTCGCTGAAGGTCATCGTGCATGGCAAGGGCCACGTCCTCATCGATGACAGTGACCTTCAGGGCACACTGTCTGAGCGGCTTGAGTATGCGCGGCATTTGGAGGACGCCCTGTTGCTCGCCATCGACGGAGCCCGGATCGCCGTGGCTTCCGTGGTGGTCAGCTTCGAGCCGGAAAGCCAGCGCTGGTCCATGGCGGCCGCGCCCGAACTGGCCGGCGGCCTGGACACCAAGCTGGAGGCATCTTTGTAACAACTTCGGCAAAGTGTTGCCTACGTCACAGGCATTGCCTACGCTTGACGAGGCTGCAACGGCGCAGCCACCCGGGGTTCGACTGCAGCGTCGCAGGAGCCCAGGGTAATGGTTGCAGCGTCGCAGCCTCAAGGGGAAGGCAGTACATCTTGACCGAAAAGCTCAACGTTCTTGTCCGGGTTGACCTCGACCACGCCAAGGCCCAGGTCTTGGCGAAGGGCCACGTCACCGTCCGCAACGTCCAGGCCCTCTATGTCGTGGTGAAACGCGCCAACGCACTGAAGGAAGGCCTCGACCTGGAGCTCGACATGCGGGCTGCCCATGTGGATCCAGAGGCCCTGAAGCAGCTGGAGGCGTGCTCCAAAACGCACCACTTACCGGCAAAAATTGATCCACACCAGTCCCACTGCACACTCAGCGTCCTGCCTCCCAGGCCCGCGGCCCCCCACAGGAGCCAACTGCTCGCTGCCTGAGGCGTTCCAGGATTCAAGAATGACGACAGGCCCGGCACACCGCCACTGCGGAATGCCGGGCCTGTCCCTGTGAACCAGAATCTTTCCGGTCTACGGAGTGGGAACTTTGATGTAGTCAGTAGTGAACGACTGGATTTGTGAGTCTTCGGCGGAGTAGATCATCTTGGTTTTGGCGGTGCTAGCGTCAAGCACTACCCGGGCCGGTACGTTGCTGACGATGTTGTTCGAAGCCAGGTAGTTCCGCGTTCCGCCGCGCACCAGCACAGCCCCGTCCTTCCTGGAGTGGCCGCCCAAATCTAAGTAGCAGCAGATGTCGTTTTGAGCGTTCAGAACGACATCTGCTGCTACCTAGTTGGGGTGGAAGGACGGGGCCTTGCCCTCTCCGCACGGCGCCCGTCTGTAAACTGGCGGAGGTTATGCGAAACGTTCGCGTAACCGATTCCCCGAGGGCGGCGCCGATGACGACGATGGTAAAAGTGGCCAAGCTTGCAGGCGTGTCCATTTCCACCGTTTCCCACGTCCTCAACGGGACCAGGCATGTGAACGATGAGACACGCCAGCGCGTCCTGAAAGCCATCGAAGAAACCTCCTACCGGCAGGACGCCCTGGCCCGCGCCATGCGCCGCTCAAGAACGGACAGCATAGGCCTCATTGTTTCCGACGGCGGGGAACCGGCTTTCGCCGAAATGATCCGGGGCGTGGAACAAACGGCCGCCAGCCAGGGCATCACCTTGCTCCTGGCCAATTCCGCCGAAGACCCACAACGCGAGGCCCGGGCAGTCCAAGCACTCCTCGAGCGCCGGGTGGACGGCCTGATCCTTGCCCGCGCGGCTGGTTCCGGCTCGGAGGCCCTGGCGGAGTTCACCAACCAGGACACCCCGCTGGTGTTGATGGACCGGCTGTCCGCTGACCCCTTTGACCAGGTTGGAGTCGAGAACCGCGCGCCGATCATGGAACTGGTTGAACACCTCGTATCGCAGGGCCATGAGCGCATCCTCCTCATTGCCGGGGACACCAGGGTTGCCACCCTGCGCGAACGGCACGAGGCTTTCCGGGAAGCCATGACGACGGCGGGAATACAGGAAGCGGATCGGCTGACAGTCATCGCCGGCGAACCTGAAGAAACCGACGCCGGGATTGCAGCAGCGCTGTCAGGTGCCAAACCGCCGTCGGCCGTTATCGCCTGCAGCACCGTCCTGGCCGCCGCAGCGCTCCGCCAGATCCAGAAGCGGGGCCTGCGGATGCCTGAGGACATCGCCTTCGCGACGTTCGACGGCTTCGCCTACGCTGACCTGTTCGAGCCGCAGCTCACCACCGTCCGGCAACCGGCCTTCCAGGTGGGTGCCACGGCCGCCGAACTGCTGACCAAGAGGATCGCGGACAAGTCCGCGGAACCCTCGATTGTCCGCCTGGCACCCATCATTGAGTACCGCGCTTCCACAGGAGCAGCGCCCTCGGGCACAGCTCCGGCCTCTTAGGGCGTCTCTTCGGCTGGACGCATCATCGGCTGGACCAGCAGGTTCCGGTGTACCGAGACCCACCCTTCAGCTTCCAGCTCTCCGTGGTCGAATTGGTCAGGAACAAGGATTGCCCATCTGCCTTCGGTGTCGGAAATACTGGTCAGCACGCCCCTGCCATCGATCAGCCTGTTGCAGGTTGCTTCCCACACGCCGTCGTCTGCGACCGGTTCAGTGATGAGGCAAAAGCTGTTCTCGTCGTAAGTGCTTGGAGCCGCGAAGTAGTTGCTGTTGCTGTAGGTGCCCAGGAAACGGGCACCTTCCATCCGCGCGTCCGTGAGGGAAGCGTAGTCTCCGGCCGGCACGTCCTGATCGGCTGGGGCTGTGTCCAGCACTTGAAGGCTGCCTGGCTGAACGACGAATAGCGCCGCCCAGAGAAAGCCCAAGGCCACCCAGGTGCCAACGCCCACGACGGCTGCGAAGGCGATGATCAGTTTCCACGTCCGCGTCACGCGGTAAGGCCGGTGATTGTCCATGCGCTGCCCCCTCAGGCTGGTTGGTCTGCCTGTAGGTTACACCGGCCGCGCCCACCCCGGTTGCCCTGCCATTTATGGCTGTCATTCGCGGGTTTTGGCGACCAGGAGTGATAGGGCAACCGCAGGGTGCCAAAAGAATCTTTCCTGTGACCCATTGCACATCGAAACGTTTGTCTCTACTATCGAAACGTTCGCGCAATCGTTTCGCTAGAAGGAGTCGCAGTGGCAACCATCGTCGATGTCGCATCACTTGCAGGCGTTTCGACGTCCACTGTGTCGCACGTCCTCAACGACACCAGGCACGTCGAACCGGAGACCAAGGAACGCGTCATGAGCGCTGTGAAGGCCACTGGCTACCGGCGGGACGTCCTCGCCCGCTCCATGCGCCGCGCCAGGACCGACTCCATCGGCCTGGTGGTCTCGGATGCCGGGGAACCGGCCTTCGCGGACATGGTGCACGGGGTGGAGGAAGCCGCGGCACAACACGGCCTGTCCCTGCTGCTGGCCAACTCGGCGGAAGATCCCGCCCGGGAACGCGCAGCCGTGGAGGCCCTTCTGGACCGCCGCGTGGATGGCCTGATCCTCGCGCGGGCAGCCGGCTCAAGCTCCGTGCTGCTTGAGCGGATCCGGGAGGAGAAGAAGCCCCTGGTCCTCCTTGACCGCCTGGCGGACCTGGACGTGGACCAGGTGGGCGTCAACAACCAGGCCGCCATGGCAGCCCTGGTTGATCACCTCACCACCCGCGGGCACGAACGGATCATGCTGGTTTCCGGTGACCTGCGGGTTTCCTCGCTCCGCGAGCGCTATGACGGCTTCCGTGCCGCCATGCGGGAGCGGGGCCTCCAGGTGCCGGCGGCGCTGTTGTGCGAAGGCACGGTGACGGCCGCGGCCACCTTTGACGCTGTGCAGGCGCTGCTCCGCAATTCCTCCCGGAACGGGGAACGCCCGACGGCGATCCTCGCCTGCAGCACGCTGCTGGCGGCGGGTGCGCTGCGGGCTGTGCAGCATGAAGGGTTGCGCGTGCCGGGAAGCATGGCCTTCGCCACGTTCGACGGCTTCACCTACTCGGACCTGTTCCAACCCCAGATCACCACCGTCCGCCAACCGGCTTTCCAACTGGGCGAAAGCGCCGTGAGCCTGCTCCTGCGGCGCCTCGAAACCCCCGACGCTCCGGCCAAGGTCCTTCGGCTCGACTCCCAGATCGAATTCCGCCGCTCCACAGAATGACCGCACCACACCCCCATAAACACACGTTCAATCCGCGTTTCGCATCCCACCAGCGCACCTTCTCCCGGTCGCACCATGCAAAGGAGCATCACATGAGAAAAACAGTCCGCACGTCCCTCGCCACGGTGGCAGCCGTAGCACTTCTGGCACTCACCGCCTGCGGGAGCGCCACGGAAACCGCAGCACCGGCGGCAGACGGGCCCTACACAGCCCCGGCCAAGGACATCACCGCCACCATCTCCGTCTCCAACTGGGGCGACCCCGGCGACAAGGCCGTGTACGACGGCGTGGCCGAACGCTTCAAGGAGAAGTACCCGAACGTCACGGTGAACAACAACTTCACCCCCATCACCACGTGGACCGAGTACGTCAACAAGTTGGTCACCCAGGCCGCCGCCGGGCAGGCTCCGGACGTCATCAATATCGCCACCGAGGGTGTGGAACTGGGCCTGGCCAACGAGCTGTTCACGCCCCTGGACGGCTTCCTGGAGAACGACCCCGAAGCCAAGTCCCTGCGCGAAGACATCGATCCGAAGCTGCTGGCGGGATTCAGCAAGGACGGCTCCACCTACCTGATGCCGAACACGTTCAACACGATGGTCATCTTCTACAACACCAAGATGTTCGAGGCAGCCGGCATCGAGCGGCCCAGCGACGACTGGACCTGGGACGAGTTCCTGGAAATCTCCAAGAAGCTGACCACTGGCGACGGCGCGGACAAGGTCTACGGGTTCGCCATGCCTTACTACTCCTTCGGCATCACACCGTGGCTGTACTCCAACGGCACGTCGATGATGAGCGATGACCTGGAGAAGGCCCAGCTCACGGACGGGAAGGTCGAGGAGACCGTGGGCTGGGTCCGCGACCTGGTCACCAAGCATGGAGTATCACCGCAACCGAAGGGATCGGACCCCTACCAGCTGTTCCCCGCTGGCAAGGCAGCCATGACCGGTGCCGGACACTTCGTCACCGGCGGCTTCGAAAATGCCGGCTTCGAAGACTACGACATCCTGCCCTGGCCGAAGGGGACCACCAAGTCCACCGTTTTCGGCGCCGGAGCGTTCGCCGTCTCCAAGGCCTCCAAGAACCAGGAGCTGTCCTGGGAGTTCATCAAGATGTTGACCGACCAGCAGACGCAGAAGAAGTGGGCCGACGCCGGTGCCGCCGTTCCGTCCACGAAGACCGCAGCTTCCTCGCCGGAATTCCTGGCCTCCCCCGAGCACGCTGAAGAGTTCTACAACTCCCTGTCCTACGCCAAGCCGGTAGCCGCCCCGGGCGTCTACAACGTGCTGGATCCGGCATTCATGCGGGCCATGGACGAGATCATGTCCGGCCAGGACATCGGCTCTTCGCTGGAGAAGGCCCAGAAGGATGTTGAGGAGGCGTTGCAGCAGTGACCTTGACTGCCCCCAAAACCGCGCTGCCGCCCGCGCCCGCTACCGGGCGCGGGGGGCGCCCCGGGCACCAAAGCGCCGCCCGGCGTCGGGAAGCCCTCACCGGCTACCTCTTCACCGCCCCCACGGTCATCGGCTTCCTGGTTTTCATCCTTGGCCCGCTGGTTGCCGCCCTGTACCTGAGCCTGACGAAGTACAACATCCTCACTGCCCCCAAGTTTGTGGGGCTGGACAACTACGCCCGCATGTTCCGGGACGAGCGGCTGGCCACGACGTACGGCAACACTGTCCTCTACGTCTGCGCCGCCGTCGTACTGATCAACGGGTTCGCGCTCCTGTTCGCCGTGCTGATCAACCAACGCCTCCCCCGCGCCCTGACCTATGTGTTCCGCTCCGCGTACTTCTTTCCGTACCTGGTGGCGCTGGTGTACGTGTCCATCATCTGGCAGGCACTGTTCCAGAAGGACACCGGCATCCTGAACTACTACCTCACGGCCATGGGCGGGGAGCGGATCGACTGGCTCAACAGCTCCGAGTTCTCCAAAGTCTCGGTGATCATCGTGGATACCTGGCGGAACGTGGGGTTCGCCATGCTGATCTTCGTGGCAGCCCTTCAGGAAGTCCCCAAGGACATGGTGGAGGCCGCCCGGATGGACGGGGCCAACGAGTGGCAGGTCTTCCGCCGGATCACGCTGCCAATGATCAGCCAGGCCACGTTCTTCAACATCACCATCACCATCATCGGTGCGTTCCAGATCTACGAATCGATCATCGTCCTCACCAGGGGCGGCCCGGGCGATGCCAGCCGCAGCGTGGTGATGTACATCGCCGAAGTTGCCTTCAATAAGTTCGATATGGGCTACGCCTCAGCCATCGCGGTCACACTGTTCGTCATCATCATGCTGGTGACCATGGTGCAGTTCCGCCTCCGGAAGTCATGGGTGAACAATGAGTAACGCCACAGCCCTCTGGTCCCGGCCAGGTGCCGGAAGCCGAGGCTCCACAAAAGACGTACGACGGCGGCGGCCCCGCCCCGGCGTCGGCAAGACTATTTCGGTGGTGCTGCTGGTCCTGGGCGCCATTGGGATGATCGCACCGTTCCTGTGGATGTTCACCACCTCGCTCCGGGATGCCAGCCAGGCGTACGACCTGCCGCCACAGTGGCTTCCCACCGAATGGGACTGGTCCAACTACGCGGCGGCGGTCAGCGGACCCGTGCCGATCCTGAGGAACATGTTCAACAGCGCGGTCATCGCCATCGCCGTCAGCATCGGCATGATCATCACCGCCCCCATGGCCGGCTACGCGTTCGCCAAGCTGAACTTCCCCGGCCGCAACTCCATCTTTGTTGGCCTGCTGTCCTCGCTGATGGTGCCGGCGCAGGTGACCATCATTCCCCTGTTCCTCCTGATGCGAACGTTCGGCCTGCTGGACAACCCGCTTAGCCTGATCCTGCCCGGCATCACCGGAGCCCTGGGAGTCTTCCTGCTGCGGCAGTTCTTCCTCGGCTTGCCGCAGGAGATCATCGACGCCGCCCGGATGGACGGGGCCACGGCCTGGCAGACCTACCGGCTGATCGCCCTGCCGCTGGCCAAGAACGCGGTCAGCACCCTGGGCGTGATCACGTTCCTGGGCAGCTGGAACGCCTACTTTGCCCCGTCGATCTTCCTCAACAGCACGGACACCGCCACCCTCCCGCTGGGCCTGGTTCTGATGCTGGGCCCGTACGGCGCCGGCAACGTGGCCCAGGTCATGGCAGCCACCACCATCGCCATCGCACCGGCACTCATCGTCTTCCTGGTGGCCCAGCGGTGGATCATCGCCAGCCTCACCCAATCAGCCGTCAAGGGCTAACCAACTTCCCGAAAGGTACAAACCACCATGGCTACATCGCCCCGCTCAGGCCTGCTCTCCAGCCTGACCAAGCTCTCCACAGCCCGCACGGCCCGCGCCTCCAGCTGGGACCAGACCGGCCGGAACCGCGACAACTGGATTGTTATGCCCGGCGAGGAACGCGTCCTGGCAGACATCGAGGGCCCCGGCTCCATCACGCACATCTGGATGACCCAGTCCTGCCGCATCCAGCCCGGCCCTGGCCAGATCTCCCCGGAGCTGGTGGGCGTGCCGATGCTGGAAATCCACAATGCCTTGGGCGTCAGCTGGGAAGTGGTGGACCCGGACTACTACCGCAAGATCGTGATCAGGATGTACTGGGACGACCAGGAGACCCCCAGCGTGATCGCGCCCCTGGGTGATTTCTTCGGCCTGCTGAATTCGCTGTCCGGCTCCTATGATTCTCTGCCGCTCTCCGTTTCGGCCAAAGAGGGGGAACTGAACACCTTCGGCGGCAGCGCGGCGTTCAACAGCTACTTCGAGATGCCCTTCAACTCCCGGGCCCGCATCACGGTCGAAAACCAGAACGATATCCCCTACCTGCAGTACTTCTACATCGACTACGAGCTCTACACCGAGCCCCTGCCGGAGGACACCGCGTACTTCCATGCCCACTGGCGCCGGCAGAAGCCCAATGCAGGCTGGGGCCCGGACCTGCAGACCAACAGCATCGAGGTGGCCATCCCCAACCTGTCCGGCGAGGACAACTACGTGGTCCTGGAGACTGAGGGCCAGGGCCACTACGTGGGTTGCAACCTGGCTGTGCGCCACTTCCAGGGCTCCTGGTGGGGCGAGGGCGATGACATGATCTTCATCGACGACGACACCTGGCCGCCCAGCCTGCACGGCACCGGCATGGAAGACTACTTCGGCCATGCCTGGGGCATGCAGCACAACGCGTTCCTAATGAACGGCACCATGGTCCACGAGGAAAACGTGCCTGGCTTCCACCACAGCTACCGCTTCCACATGACCGATCCCATCAGGTTCCAGAAGCGCATCAAGGTCACGTTCGAACACGGACACGCCAACCACCTCTCCGATGACTGGTCCTCCACTGCCTACTGGTACCAGAGCCTCCCCTCCCCCGTGCTGGATATCGACGCCGTCGAGGAGCGCCTGCCGCTGCGGCCCCGCGACCAGGTGGAAGAGCGCCCGCTGCCGGAACTGAGCCCGGCCCAGCAGGCCGCACGCGATGCCTCCGCCGAACGGATGAAGCAGTTCACTGAAACGCGGGACGCAGTCCGGAATGCCCGCCGGGCAGAAATCGACCAGTGGGAGAAGGCCAACGCGGAGCAGCCCCGGGAGGTCCGGCAGCGGTTCCTGGCCGCCAACAGCGTCCCGGTGAATTAACCCACTCCAGCTAAATCAAAGGATCAGCATGAACGCGCAGGAACTCCGCCCGGCTTTCCACTTCACCGCCACCGAAGGATGGATCAATGATCCTCTCGGCGTCACCTGGAAGGATGGCCAGTACCACCTCTTCTACCAATACGTCCCCGGCAGCACCACGTGGGCGTCCAACTGCCACTGGGGGCATGCCACCTCCCCGGACATGATCGCCTGGACGGAGCAGGGCGTCGCAGTCGCGCCGGGTGAAGGGGACGACGGCGTCTGGTCAGGTTCCATCGCCACCGGCCCCGATGGTGCCGCCACCATGTTCTACACCTCGGTCACCGAACCGGACCTCGGCATCGGCACCGTCCGGACCGCCACCCCCGATGACGCTTCCTGGAACTCATGGACCAAGGGCCCGAAACTGATGACTGCACCGGACCTTGGCGTCGTGGCCTACCGGGATCCGTTCGTCTTCCGCGACGGCGGACAGTGGCGAATGTTCGTCGGGGCCGGGCTGGAGGGCGGCACTGCCGCGGCGGTTTCGTACAGTTCCCCGGACTTGTCGCAGTGGACCCTGGACGGTATTGCCGCGCAGCGCTCCGGCACTGAAACGGAACCGGTGTGGACCGGCACCATGTGGGAATGCCCGCAGCTGTTCGAGATCGGCGGTTCCCACGTACTGGTGACCTCCATCTGGGAGGACGATGTGCTGCACTACGTGGCGTACGGAGTGGGCAGCTACTCCGACGGCAGATTCAGCGCACGTTCCTGGGGGCAGCTCAGCTACGGCAAGAGCTACTACGCCCCCTCGTTCTTCCGGGACAAGGACGGCGCGCCGTCGCTGATTTTCTGGGTCAGGGGCGTCATCAGCCCGGAGGGGCAGTGGGCCAGCGCCCTGAGCATTCCGCACACACTGACACTCGACGGCGACACCCTGGTGGCTGCCCCGCATGCCGACCTCGCCGGGTACTCCGGGCCCGGCCACCTGGAGCTGGCCGGCCCTGATGTTTTTGAGGCAATGCTCGACGGCGGCGCGGACCTTGAGTGCTCCGTCACCGCCGGGACAGTCATCAGCCTGGCCACCCCACAGGGGTCCCTGGCCACCCTCCGCCACGACGGGGACGGCATCGAGGTGACGGTGCCAGGGAACGCTGATTTCACTGATGTGTTCTTCCCTGCCGATGAGGGATCCGGGCTGCGGGTCATCATTGACGCTGGCCTGCTGGAGCTTTCCGGCCGCCAGGGAATCATGGCTGTTCCGCTACCGGTTGTGGACGTTTCGGTGAGGCTGACGGTGGCCGGTGCCACCGGGACACCCCGGCTCCGCACGGTCACAAACCCGGCAACCACTGGAGCAGGGTCACAGCGCTTCCTTTTGAGCGGCTCTTGAGTTCGTCTTGAGCGGTGCGCCATAGAATAAGGCATGGAGATTGCCGTTGCTGGGGGAACCGGAATTGTTGGCCGCCAAGTGGTCCGCATCGCTAAGGAACGCGGTCATCAGGTCAGGAGCCTGAGCCGGCGCGAGGGTGTGGACCTGGTCAAAGCCGAGGGCGTGGGCTCAGCCTTGAAAGGCGTGGGCACGGTGATCGATGTGTCCGGCCTCCGGTCCATGCATACCAAGAAGTCGGTGGACTTCTTCATGGCCACCACCGAAAGCCTGCAGCAGTATGGCAAGGCCGCAGGCGTCCAGCACCATGTTGTGCTCTCCATCGTGGGCGTGGATAAGGCGCCTGCCGGACTCTATGCGGGGAAGCAGGCACAGGAAGAAGCCGTCCGCCACGGCGACCTGCCCTGGACCATCCTGCGCGCTACCCAGTTCCACGAATTCGTGGAGCAGGTGTTGGACCGGGCGTCACTCGGACCCACGGTCCTGGTGCCCAGGTTCAAGACCCAGCCCATCGCCGCGGCCGAGGTGGCCGAGGCACTGGTGGACGCCGCGGAGGCGGGCCCACAGGGGTTCCTCCCGGACCTGGGCGGACCCAGGCCCGAGCGGCTCCGGGACATGGTGGACAAGTATCTCCGCAAGAGCGGGAAGAAAAGACTGGTCCTGGAGGTCAGCGCCCCCGGGGTCCTGTGGAAAGCCATGCGCAGCGGTGCCCTGCTCCCGGCGGCGGGTGCCGCCGTCGGACGCCAGAGCTTTGACGAGTGGCTGGAGTCCCGGGAATCTTGATGGATTCTTGAGTTTTCCTGCGGCAGTCCTTGATCCAGGCCATGCACAGTAGTTGGCATAAGGCTCCGCGCGCTGAGGCCATGGGTTGCGAAACTGGGTCAGCCACCCATAGTGCGAGGGCCTTTCGTCGGGGAAACCCGACGGGTCTCGAGCCCTTGGCGGTGCCATTACGGTGGCACCGCCAAGCAGGCCCCTCCCGGCAATCAGCAACAGCATGACCCCGCCAAGGATGAAGGGCAGCTGCACGCCGTCAGGTTTCCCGCCGATGCTGTGGAAGGCTGAGCAAGCGGGCTTCGACGGCATCAGCGGCGGCGGGCGCTCCCCCGGCGGCCTTGTACCCGGCCGCAACGCGGTTGGCCCCTTCCTTCATAGCCATTGCGGCCTTCACGGCTCTCTTGAGCCGTGCCGCCGAGAGCCGGCGGGCGGGCAGTCGCGTGCCAGCCCTGCTCACTTCCACCCGACGGGCCACCTCCAGCTGGTCACGGCCGAACGGGACAACGCACACCGGCACGCCATTGGCCAGTGCCTTCTGGGTGGAGCCCATTCCGCCGTGGGTCACCGCCACCGCTGCCCGTCCCAGCACCGCACTGTGGGGAACGAACTCCTTGACGGTGGCATTTGCCGGGACCTGCAGCCCGTCGGGGATTCCCGCCGGAATAGTGGCGACGACGTGCACCGGCTCATCCCGGAACGCCTCCAGTGCAGTGCGGACCAGGATGCCATCGTCCTGGAACTCGGAGGACGTGGTGACCAGGACGATGGGCCGTTCGATGGCACTGAGCCAGGCTGCCCCGTCCACCGGCGGATCCCAGATGGAGGCCCCCGTCATGAGGACATCCGGGCCCCAGTCGGTGGCTGCATATTCGAATGGCCGGGCAGTGGCCACCAGCATCAGCGGGGCTTTCCGGAGAAATTCGTCGGCCGACGCCACGGGCGGAAGCCCCAGGTCCGTGCGCAACGCATTGAGCTTGGGCAGCATCGCCTGCTCCACAGCCCCCAGCACTGCCTTGCGGGCCAGCGCGTCCCGGGCCTTTCCCAGGAAGCCGCGCATCGGGGGCAGTCCCGGGCCGAACGGCGGGGTACCAGGTGAATCAAGGGCAGGCGTGTAGGGCGAGAACGATGCCCACGGCCCGCCCCAGGCTTCAGCGGCGAAGCCGGCTCCCCAGCTGTTGATGTCAACAATGCAGGCATGGGGCCGCACTTCGGCGATCGCGGCCGACAAGTCCGGGGCATCATAGCCGCCGCGGGCGGCGAACACCTCCGCAGCGGCCGCCAAAGCGCGCTTCGGGCCGCGGGCCGCGTAATCGTTCATGGCCAGGGCTTCGATGCGGGGGTCGATGGCCTCAGCCGCCAGTCCGAGGCTCCGCATCAGATCCGTTTCGCTGCCCAGGGTGCGGACGTGCACCTGGTGGCCGCGGTCCCGCAGATCAAGCAGCAGTGGTGTCAGGGGAAACAGGTGTCCGCGGGCGGGCGACGTGTAGGCAAGTATCGTGGACATCAGGGCACATCCTTGGTGAAGGGAACGAGCATCTCCACGAGCGCCCGCTCGGTTTGTTGTCTGCTGAGCCCGCTGTCGCGGCGCAGCAGCTTCCAGGTGTAGACGTCGCAGATGGCCACCAGCTGGGCAAGCCGCCGCCTGCGGACCGCCGCATGTTGGCCCGCCAAGAACGGTGCAAACACACTTTCGCACCATCCCCGGTGCAACCGCCGGCCGCCGTCGGCCAGCACTTTGAGCGCCGGCAGGCGCCCTTCTTCGGCAAGCATCCGCAGCACGCGCTCACCCATCAGCTCGTAATGCTCCACCAGGTTGGCCACCGCCCCGTGGACATCGCCGGGCACTACGTGTGACCGGGCCGCCATGACCTGCCCCGACTGGCGTTCGGCTGCCGCGGCGAAGAGCTTGTCCTTGTTGCCGAAGCGGCGGATCACGGTCTGCACTGTCACGCCCGAGCGCGCCGCCACTTGCTCCAGCCGGATCTGGTCCGATGGGTGCTCCCAAAAGAGTTCCGTCACGGCGTCGAGAATTGCCTCACCCGTGGCGGCGGCAGCGCGTGCCCTTGTATCCATCCGATAAGGACGGCGGGCCTCGTCGTCGGCCACTTTCATGTTAACTACGTTAACCCTAAATTTGATGCGGTCAAGGGCATTTTTCGCTTATAGTGCCCGAGACGCCGGCTCTTGGTGCGGGGCCTGGCCGGAGCGGTTTTCCAACCAGGCGGGGATGCGGTCCGGAGCCAGGGGTTGGCTCCAGAGGAATCCTTGGGCGTAGCGAACGCCAAGGCGGCGAAGTTCGGTGAGCTGGTCCACGGTTTCGACGCCCTCAGCTATTACGTCCAAATGGAGGGTGTCCGCCATCCCAAGTACGAGTTCGATGATGGTCGCCCCGTGTGGGCCCCTTCCCAGTTCTTCGACAAAGGTACGGTCGATTTTCAGGGTCCGGGCTGAGAGCCATTTAAGGTAACTCAAGGACGAGTACCCCGTGCCGAAGTCATCGATCGAGAGCCCGACACCCAGGGCATGTAGTCGCTTCAGCGTCTCTTTGGGCAGGTCAGGCTGATCCATCAGGACGGTCTCCGTGATTTCCAGGTGGACGGCATCTGGGTCTATTCCGGCGGTTTCGATGGCTGCCTCCACGATTTCCGGGAAGTCCGCGGCCACGAATTGGCGACCGGAAATATTTACTGCGGCTGAAATTCCCTTGGCCCCGGTCAGCAGCCCGCGCCAGCCCTGAACCTGCCGGAGGGCTTCCTGGAGCACCCACGTGCCGATGGGAACGATCAGGCCGGTCTCTTCGGCGATGGGAATGAACGTGTCTGGCGTTATCAGGCCGTGTTCGCGGTGGTGCCAACGCAGCAACGCTTCAAAACCGACCGTCGCCTCGGTGCCCAATTCGACGATGGGCTGGTAATCCAGGGAGAATTCTCCTCGTTTCAGGGCAAGCCGCAGGTCGGATTCCAGATCCAGCCGCCCCGCAGCCCTTCCGGTCATCCGAACGTCGTACACGGCGGAGGAGTCCCCGCCGGCTGATTTTGCCCGATACATGGCGGTATCCGCGCCCCGGAGCATCGACTCAGCTGTATCGTCGGGTCCAGCCAAAGCAATGCCGACACTGACGTTGAGGTAGATCTTCCGTCCGTCCACTTCAAAGGGGCGCCGGGTGGATTGCCTGATGCGTTCGGCCAGCGTCCTGGCTCCGCGCAGCATCAGGTTCTCGCACACAATGATGAATTCATCCCCGCCGAAACGGCCCACAGTGTCACCGCTGCGGACAAAGGTCTTCAGCCGCTCGCCCAGCAGCATCAGGATGGTGTCGCCGGCTCCATGGCCTATGCCGTCGTTGACCAATTTGAACCGGTCGACGTCAACGAACATCACCACGGCGCGGGAATCCCGGTCCAGCAGGTCCTGAAGGACCTCCGTGATCACGTACCTGTTGGGCAAGCCGGTCAGGGCATCGTGGCGGGCCCGCCACTCCAGGATCTGCTCGGCGTTCTTTCGTTCGGTGATGTCCAGGACTGTGTCGAGGAACCGGGAAGGCTTTCCGCCCTCGTTGTCCACGCTCCGGATCCGCGAATGCAGCCAGCGTTGCTGACCATCGGCCCTGACAATCCGGTACTCAAAATCAGCGAACTCAAGGCCCTCATCCAGGTTCTTCCATACCTGCCGGACCAGGTCCCGGTCATCCGGGTGGGTTAGCTCGAGCATCAGCTTCCGGGAAGCTTCCTGCCCGGCATCCAGACCAAAGATCCGGGAGAATTCCTCCGAATGCCAGGTTTCACCCGTCTCCAGTGTGTGCTCCACGCTTCCAACGTGAG
Organism: Arthrobacter sp. R4; assembly: GCF_051365025.1. Lineage (NCBI taxonomy): Bacteria > Bacillati > Actinomycetota > Actinomycetes > Micrococcales > Micrococcaceae > Arthrobacter > Arthrobacter sp. R4. The sequence continues at coordinate 132,952 of NZ_JBLWIJ010000031.1, read as the reverse complement.
CCATCTCCTGCGCCGCCAGGAGCTTCTCCCGTTCCACCGCAGCGGCCGCCCTCAGCCGCTGGATCTCCGTGATGTCACGCGCAATGGCGGACGCACCCACTTGGTCACCGTCAGGGCCGTAAACAGGCGATACGGTCAACTCGACGTCAATCAGCGAACCGTCCTTGCACGCCCACCGTGCCTCGAGTCCAGTGACAAACTTCCCACTACCAATGCTGGCCGCAACCTCGGCATCGAAGCCCGATGCCTCACTGGCGGTCAGAAGTCGATAGTTCTGCCCGACCGCTTCCCGCTCGCTCCAACCGAACATCCTGGCCGCCCCTGCGTTCCAACTGGTGATCGTCCCTGTCACGTCGGCACTGATGATCGCGTCTCCCGAGGATTCCACCATCGCAGAGAATCTGCGCAGAATGGCCTCACTGTGCTTCCTGTCCGTGATGTCCTTGGAAATCGCCACCACCGCCACCGGTACTGTGTGCCTTCCGCGGATAGGACTGACCGTCGCATGAACCGGGAATTCCGTCCCGGACCGGTGGCGCATCCAGAGCTCCCCCGCCCAGTCGCCACCGCTGGCAAGCCTTCGCGTGATCTCACGGCCAGCACTTTGCCTCTGCGCGTCATCGCCGCCGACGATACCCACATCCGCGATCCGCACACCCAGCACTTCGGAAGCACTGACGCCGTAAAGCCGCTCTGAAGCCCTGTTCCAGTACGTAACGCGCCACGCGGTGTCCATGCCGATGACCGACTGCCCGATCTCGTCCAGCAACAGCGACTGCATGACCAGGTCGTCATCGTGCTCTTCAGCCATCAGTCCCCTCTCCAATGCCATGGCACGTAACGATCTGAACGCTTCATCTTGGGGTACCCCAAGATTGCGCGGCCCAAACCTGTGAGAAGACTACAACCGGGAACGCCGCTGCGACCGTTACTGAGGTCCAATGACAACAGCCGGCATCGGCCGCCCACCTGGAATCCCACGCAGGATTGACCACATTTTCCTTGGGTTTTCCTATGGATAGCCTTCGCGAATACCGCCGGGAAACCTGTGGAACAGGCCGGATCATTTTGTCTATCCGGAAATTCCGTTGCTTTTGAGGGGAAAAGAATTTTGAAAAAAATGACTAAAGGCGCCATCGTCACCGCTGCAGGCGTAATGCTTCTGATCGGTGGCGGCGGCACTCTGGCCGTATGGAATGTCGAGCAGAACGCCCAAGCCGGGACGGTGGCATCAGGTGATCTCAACCTCGTTGCCGAGGCTGGTGTGTGGACGGTCGCGGGCGTAAATGGTCCCGTCACCATCCCAGACATCAACGAGTACCGGATTGTTCCCGGTGACACGCTCACTTACACCCAGAACGTGGACATCACCCTCGACGGTGACAACATCTCAGCTACGTTGTCGATTGAGAACGCAGGTGGAGTCAACACCGATTTCGACAACGGCACGTTCACCACGTCCGCCGTTGCCCTGACAAAGGACGGCGAGCCCGTAGAGAACCCGCTTTCGGCGAATGACGACGTCACTGATGCGGTTGCTTCCGTAACGTTCGATTTCCTGCCCGCGACGGACGGCCGGGACAGCGTCGATGCGACGTACGACTTCAGCGCTGTGGCGTTCAAGCTCGTGCAGATCGCTCCGGCAGATCCGGTGGAGCCGTAAGAGGTCACACGGCCGCCACAGTGAGGCCAGCGCCCGCGGAGTTCTCAGACTCCGCGGGCACAGGCGCGGGGATAACACGGAAGGACGGCACGGATGGGGCTAGTACGGACAGCAAAGGTCACCGGACTCGTAGCCGCCGGGGTGATCCTGGGCCTCGCGACCGTGGGAGGCTCGTATGCGTTGTGGAACAAGTTGGTGCCAGCCGGCGCCGGAACGGTCCGGTCCGCAGACTTCCTCGTCACCCTGACGGGGTCGAATAGCTCCGGAACGCATGACATGGTCCTGGCAGATGGCACCCCGGCGACGATTGCGCTCACGAGCTCCGCAGCGCCACTGGGCCAGCTTTTCCCCGGCGTCCCCGTTTATGCGGGAGTGTCGGTAGGAAATGCCACGGCGGCCGGATCCGCGTTCACCGTCTTGGCTACGCTCCCGGACCCGGCGATCATCACGGACGCAGGACCAGGTACTGGCATCTCCGGCTACCTGTCAGTTCAGGCAGCCACGGCAACGGATCTGGCACAGTGTGCCTCGGTTCCATCCGGCGATTACCAGGGTGGCTTTCCCGGAGTGCAGATCCCGAAGGGTACCTCCGCTGTGATCTGTTTCCGCATCCAACTTGCACCGCAGGCTCCATCTACACTCCAGGGCCAGTCTGCGTCCGTTTCCGTTCCGTTGTTCGTTGAACAGATTCTCTAGGAGTCCGATGGCCAGGCACAGGAACCCGGGGATAAACAGCCGCCCCTGGCTCACGCGCTCCACTGAGGCACTTGGGCTGGTTGGGCTGTCGTTGGCGGTTCTTGCCGCGTTGGTCCTCATCGTCGTTCCCCGGGTGAGCGGTTCCTACACCTACACCGTGCTCACCAGCTCTATGGCGCCTGCCTACTCACCGGGAACATTTCTGGTAGTCAGGCCGGCCCCTTTCGACTCGCTGCGGGTGGGTGATGTCATCACGTACCAGATGGAATCCGGCCGTCCTGAGGTGATCACGCACCGCATCGTTGCCGTCAGCTCAACGCAGAAAGGCGAACGGACCTTCATCACCAAAGGCGACAACAACTCCCTTGAGGACCACAAACCCGTGCTTGAAGTGCAGGTCAGGGGCAAACTGTCCTACGCCGTCCCCTATGTTGGCTTCCTCGCTACTGCCGCGGCCCAGAGCGGCCGCGATGACGTGCTGCGTTACATCGCCATCGGACTAGTGGGATACGGAGTGATCACAATCTTCCGCGGCTGGGCCGCCAGCAGAAAACGCAGCCCTTCTGCGAGCCATCCGGCCGTGGATGAGATGGACGCGGCCCCGGTGCCGGCACGCAGGCCATGACCGGAGACTTGTTACGGTTCGGCGCGTATGCCTTGAGCGGCGCCGCCTTGGCTCCGGTGTTTTTCGCCGCACCGGCCGCGGCCCAGGCCATCGAGTCGAATCTGCAGCTCAGTTCCGATGGTGTGAACTACGGACGGTCGATCTCCGGACCGGTTTTGGGCCCTATCACCGGTTACGTTCCCGGGTCCGCTTCATCCGCGGACATCTGGGTGCGTAACACCGCCAGCGACAGTGCCTTCCTCTCTGTGGCCGCGCTCGTCATGGAATCCGATGCCGAAATGGCTACGAATCTGGGACTCCGGATCGAGTCAAGCTTGGGATCCACCGCCCGCGCTCCCTTGTCAGGCCCTGGTTCCTGTTCCGACCTCGCGGTGGGCTGGGCTGTTGCTGCCGGCGAAAGCGTCAGGCTCACCGTGGACCTGGACCTGGACAAGGACGCCCCCAATGGCACACGCCTGAAGAGTACCGAGCTCGCTTTCCGTTTCCTGCTCGAGGACCAGGACGGTTCTACACGCCGGGGGGCATGTGCATCGTCCTCTAGTGGAATCCTCATCGAAGGGTTACCCGGCTCCTCCCATCCACATGAATCAGCTCCCTACGGTTGGCTCGCCGATACGGGCACGCCGGATCCCTTCCCATGGATTGCAGCCGCGCTGGCGGCCCTTGGGACAGGAAGTGGCATTATGGCTTTCATGAAGCGCAACAAGGCGGTGCGCAATGACGAAGGCTGATCCTGTGGCATCCGCGGCCACGCGACGCGGTGCAGCCGCACCAGGAACCACATTGCGCGGGAAGCCGCACTTCGCCGTCGTTCTTGGGTTCTGCCTGACGGTACTGATGGGTACGGGAGGGGGCTACGCCCTGGCGCTGTGGAACCAGCGCTCCACCCTGACCATGCAGGTGAAGGCGGAGACGTTGCCCTCCCCGACGATTCACTGTGCGGAAGTACCCAATCAGCCCTCGGTTGTGGTCACCTGGACCCCTCAACGGTCCGGGGTCACCAGCTACGACGTCACCGTCGCCCGGAACGGAAGCACCCAGAAGTCAACTACCTACCTGCCCAACGTGACGTCTGAGACGATCACAGCCCCGGGCGGCCTGGCGAACCTCGTCTATTCGTACACGTACGCCGTCACGGTCACCGCAAACTACGGCACGTGGCAAGCCGGGCCCGTAGTCCAGAACGGCATCGTTGCCACGAGAGTGGCACTGGCAGAAGGCGACATCTCCTGCCCGTAGGGGCTTCGCGTGCCTCCGCTCAAGGATGTCTTTAGGTTTGCGCAAGATCAGCAAAGAAAGCCCTTTTCGATGGTTCAGTAGCCTAGCCTTAACAGATGTCGAGCTTCTTTCCCCGCCCCAACGGCTCACGCCGAAGCCACGCAGGCGCACAGGTTCGTTCGGGGACGGTGCTGGGCCTCGACGGGCTGGAACTGCCGGTGTTGGATGGCAAAGTCCTGGATGATCTTGAGGCAGAGCTCGCCCACACTGGCCTCGCCCGCAATTTCGCTGTGGATTACGCCTCGATGTGGGAGCAGCGCCTTGATCGACTCTCTGCCGCAGTGGGATATCAGGACAGGGCAGCGGCTCTTGATGCGGCAATCAGCCTGAAAGTTTCATCCGCGATGGTAGGCGGCCTGCGCTTGGCACGGCTCGCGGAGACACTGGAAGCCGCCATCCGGGCTGGCGTCCTTCATGACAGGGAACGGGTCATGGCCTCGGTGGCAGAAACCTGCCGTGCAACTGTGGGAGAGCTTCGCTTCCGATACGCGGGAGTCGACGAATAGGCCTGCGGCGCCCAGCTCCTGCGCCGCCGTGCGTCGTCAATCGGATCGTTTTTGGCTCTCCTTGGCCAAGCAGTAGCCCACACCGCGGACAGTCTGCAGCCAGCGTGGACGTACCGGATCGTCCCTGAGCTTACGGCGGAGATTGCCGATGTGGACCTCTACAGCGCGTTCGTCGGCTTCGCTTACATAGGTGCCTCCGCCCGAGTATTCGCCGCGGAGGGTCCACACCAGCTGAGTCCTCGAAAGGACCGCCCCGCCGCCGCGAAGCAACTCGTGCAGAAGGTCGAATTCGCTTCGTGTCAGCTCCAGCCCCACACCACTCACTGCGACGGTCCGCATCCGATAGTCGAGGGCCAACCCGTTGTGCCGAAGGACAGTGTCTTGGCGTGGAACTTCAGGCGAAGCTGGCTCCGGCCGGGGTGCCGGTGGCAATCCGCCGGTGGGCTGTTGGCGGGGCCTTCGCAGCATCGCCAAGATCCTCGCCCTCATCTCCCGCGGCCTGAAGGGTTTGGTGATGTAGTCATCCGCTCCGGAGTGAAGCGCCGTCAGCAGATCGGGCTCCTCGGTCCGGCCGGTCAGCATCACCACGTAGGTGTCACTGAATCCACGTATGCGCCGCAGAACCTCGAAGCCGTCGATGTCCGGTAACCCCACATCCAGGGTGACAACCTCCGGCGCCTTGTCGCGGACGAGCTCCACACCCTCGCGCCCGCTGCTGGCAACGTGGACGTGAAAACCCGATTGAACAAGCACCCCCTCAAGGAGGTTCCGCATGTCGGTGTCATCTTCAATAACTACGGCTACGCCCAAATCGCTCATAGTTCCCCCTGTGCCGCCTAACTCGCCGCACCCGCCCAGCGCCGGTGCGGAAATCCGGCATAGTTCCAACCTACCCAAGACGAGGGCACTTTAATCAAGTCATTGGCCGCATAGCGGCGGGCCCACCCTATAGGCGAGCCCCACGGCGTCAATCACCAAGGGCGCGGATGTCGCATCCCGCGGCCCCCGGCCGCCGAACGGGGACACCTGACGGAAATTTCTGGTCTTGGGGAACTCTTTCGTGATTCTTGACCGTTACCTGCAGCGCTCCTTGATCCCGGCCAGGCACAGTAGTTTTCGTGAGGCCCGAAGCGCTGTATCAACGGGGTAAGACTGGGGTCGGCCCGTGGTGCAAGGGGCTTTCGTCGGGGGAATTACCGACGGTCTCAAGCGCTTGGCGGTGTTATGAAGCCAGCACCGCCAAGCAGACCTCCTGACCTACTTCCGGACGCTTCGCAGGGCAGGAGATATGAGCGCACCAACTGAAACTTCCGCGGCGGCCGAGACCGCCGCCGCGGACATTCCGTCCCGGCGCCGAGGCACCCCCCGCCGCGGCGCCGGGGCTTCCACCATCCTGGCGGATCTCCTTGCCTGAGTGCGGCCCGGCCCGGCTGGAACGCAAGCGGATACGGCACCTGGCCGAGGACATTGAGAACCCCACTGCCGCGTTGAACTTCCTCGGAGACTTCCTGTCCATGCTGCCAGGGCGGATCACCCGGATCCTCGACACCCTCGCCGAACGTGATGCCAAGCGCGCCATGGACGCAACCCTCAGCCTGAAAATCACCTCGGCCATGACCGGCGCAGTGGAAGCAGAGTCCTGTTGCCGGCATATCGAGTTCCTGATCCGCTGCGAAAGGTTCGAGGAAGCAGCCGAAACCGCGCAGATCCTCCGCGGCATTGTTACGGCACTGATGGCTGCGGGTCCTGAGCTGCTGCTCGAGGCGCGGTCAGACCTGGATAATCCGGACGTTCAGCCAATTGGAAGTTCTCGGCAGTAGGTTCCGGATACCCGAAAATCGACAAACGGACAATGCTGTAATCACCGACCATTAGTGGAGGGTTGCGTACTTGGTCAAAATTCGGTAGCCGACCCGACGCTGATACTTTAATGGGCCGTGGTCCCCATCGCGGCTGCTCTGCGGATGGGACATGATGGTGTCTGCACTTTTTCGCGTCAACTATTGGGGGATCCAGTGAGCAACGACCAGCAGCCCGGGTGGTCGCAGCAGCCGAACGGGGAGCCGGGCCAGCAAGACGGTCAGGCGTCGCTGACTCCGCAGGCAAACCGCATAACCGGCATACCACTGTGGGGCTGGATAGCGGGTGGCGCGGGCGTCGTGGCGGTCGCCGCCGTCGCCGGCCTGTTGGTGTTCAACGGACTTTCCGGCGGCAGCAAGGATCCGGAGGCCTTGCCCGACCCCGGCGCCAGCGAAACGACGGCACTGGAAAAATTATCCGAGCCGACCGCCCCGGAGCTTGCGGATACGTGGGTGTACCTCGATTATGAAACCGACTTCACCAGCGCGCCTGTTTGGTCAGTCAAGGAACCGCAGGGCTGGAGCACGGAACACGTCAAAGAGGGGATGGTGAAGTATAAAAGCTCCCGGCTCCAGTGCACATTCACTGTCTATCAGGGGGCCTTGCCAGCTACAGGGCAGGTCGGTGACGAGGCGGCGACCGCTGCGGCCATGGTGTCTGAAATCGAGGCTGTCAAACAGGCCGTAGGCAAGCCAGTCGAGGTCGTGGACGAAACCTTCAACTACGTGGCTTTCCGCGATGGCAGCAGGAAGATCCAGATGCAGGAGGTGGCACTCCGCTACAAGGACGACCGCGACGCGGATGTCATCCACAGGATGGCCGTGCGGGCAACGGACAGCAGCAACGGACTCATGGAACTGGCCATGGCATGTCCAAGCAACCTGCCCACCGAATTGGGCCTGTGGCAGGATCTGACCGACAGGGTGGCCATGGTGGACGCTACCTAGCCCAAGTATCAATCCGCGTCAGCGGCCTACCAAACCGCCTACTGGTACCCATCCACGATCGCCGCGGCGATTTCCTTATAGGCACGGCGGGTCTCAGGCTTCAGCACATCCAAGGTGACCAGGTCGCCGTCGGCCACACCGCGATCGTGGGGCACGGCGATCAGCTGGCGGCAGATGCCGGAGAGGTGTTCCTCGATGGCGTCCTTGTCCACGCGGGACGAGACCTCGTCCTTGTCCGTGATCACCACAATGGCGTTCCGGGCAAGGTCCTCGTAGCCGTGGCTGGCCAGCCAGTGCAGGGTGCTCCGGGCGCGTTTGGCGCCGCTCACCGCGTAGCCGGCGGCGATGACCAGGTTATCCGCTGACTGCAGGATTCCGCTCATGGCGTTGTGCGTGACCCCCGTGCCGCAATCGGTCAGTGCCACGGAGTAGTAACTGGAGATGAGCTTGCGGATCTGCAGGTACTCGGCGGCTGTGAGCGAGTCCGAGACCTCCGGGTCCTGCTCACCGGCGATCAGGTGCAGCCGGCCGGCGTGGTGCATGTACCGGGCCAGGGCAGTCAGGGAGTCGACTGTGTCAATGTTCCGGAGCAGGTCGGTGATGGTGCGGGGGCTGGCCTGCTGGTAGATGCCCTCCCCCAGCGCGCGTTCCACGAGGTCGCCGGAGTCTGGGTTGGCGTCGATGGCGCAAGGCGCGTCGCCACGGAATTCGGCGAGGGTCAGGCCAACGCCGACGGTGGTGGAGGTCTTGCCGATACCGCCCTTCAGGCTGAGGATGGCGGTGTTGTAGCTACCCTGCAGCTGGCGGGAGATGCGCCGGCCCAGTTCGTCTTCCTGACGCTGCTTCGGGCCCGGGCCCATGTTCCAGGCTCCGCCGGTCAGGGAGTAGATGGCGCCGCGAAATCCGCCCACCGGGCGGGGCTTCTGCTCCTTGACGAACAGCCCCGGGGAGCTGATGAAGTCCGGCATGGGAGTGTCGGCGATGACGTCGGCAGCGGTTGGGCGGACCCGGCGGAAGGCGGGGGCCGCTTCGGGGGCCGGGGGCAGGGAAGGTTCGACGACGGGACGCGCCTGTGTGCCGGCGCGGGACTCCGGCGCGTCCTGCTGGCCGGTCTGGGGCTGGGGCGTGGCCGGCGCCTTGGCCGGGCGGCGTGTGGGGGCCGGGACGTGCGTGATGGGATTCGCTGCATCGGCCGCGGCTGCGGCCTCGGCCCAGGAGGTACGGCGGGCGGGCGGCTGGCCGGCGTCCGCCGGGCTGGAAGGGTTGGGTGTTACAGCTGGCATGGTTCCTGTCCGGGCATCCGTCAGTTCGCCGTCGGCGCGACGGAGGTCACGGCGTCGGCGTGGCTGCGGCAGCCCTGCATCCTGTGCATTGGCGCGTGCGTTCTTATCCGCCGGATCGGGCATGTCTGTCCCCCCAGGACGTTCGGCAAAAGGTTCTGCGGCACTTTCTGTCTGGTACAAACAGCCAGTCTAAGTGCTGGGGGTCAAAACCGCGGATTGATAGACAGGCGCCGCGAGGACTCCGGGGATTTTCAGCCGAGTACGAACACCCACAGAACTACGGCCGCTGCCGCGGAAATCCCTACAGCCAAAGCGATATTCCCCATGAGCTTCCGACGTTTCTCTTTTTGCTGCTCTCGCGCATAGCGTTCTGCTTCATACCCCATGAGGGCAAACCTACCAACTCAATGTTTCGTCCAAATCAATAGGAAAAGCACAACAACCGGGCATTCGTAGAACAGACGGGTGACGGTCACTTGAGAAGACGTGGCCTCTGCTGCCCCCAGGCCCTGGCGACGCCGCTGCCCTAGTGCTGGGGTCTCGTCTCCTGCAGGCGCTTGATGAACCAGCGCGACTGTTCCGGCCCGTACGGGAGGACGGGGATGGCCTTGGTGGCGTCAGAGGGGGTATCGCGGATTGACTGGCGAGCCTGGCGGACGGCCGTGGTCATGGTGTTGGCCATCGTCTTGACGAATTGGTCGCTGCAGGGCTGGCCGTGGCCGGGGATCAGGAATTCGTAACGGTGGCGCAGCGCGGAGATGTGGCGCAGCGAATCGGCCCATTCCTCCGGGAAGGAATCCTCGAAGGACGGATGCGCGCCCTGCTCCACGAGGTCCCCCACGTACAGGGTGGTGGGCGTACCCACCAGGAGGTCGCCGTCGGTATGTCCGCGGCCCAGGTAGAAGAGGGTGGCGGTCAGCCCGCCGAGGTCCACCAGCACAGGCTGGTCCTTGACGATGGCGTTCGGCACCACCAATTCGACGTTCTCGCCTTCGCCTGTGGACATCTCAGGTTCCAGCGTGCCAACGAAGCGGCGCTGCAGGTCTCCGCGCTCCTCAATTTCAGCGGCGCAGTTTTCGTGCGCCCAGAACTCGGTGGCACCGTCCTCGGCGAACACGGCGTTGCCGAAGAAGTGGTCGTAGTGGGCGTGCGTGTTGACCACGACGAGCGGCAGTTGGGTTTTCTCCCGCACGGCGGCCAGGATCTCACTTCCCTGCCGCGGGCCGCAGCCGGTGTCGATCACCATGGCCCGCTCGGATCCAACAATCAGGCCGGTGTTCAGCAGCGAACCTTCGGTGACCAGCACATAGTTGTCCGCGCCGACTTCGAGCCATTCTGACATTGTTTCTCCATACCTCCGGCAAGCAGTTACGTTCGTCTTGGCCTCGATTCTACCCACGGGGCCTTGGAGTTTCCGGGACGCGGAACGCTTGGGGGTGCAGATCTCCCCGGACAGGATCCGATCACCAATATCCGTTCCGGGCGCCACGACTGCTTCGACCGCCTGATGGTGGACGTCAACGGCGAGGCCCCCAGATACACGGTGCGCTACGTCAGGGCCGTGACGCAGGACGGGTCCGGTTTTACCCTTCCGCTGCGGGGCGGCGCGTTCACGACGTGAGAGTCAGGGCACCGGCCGACGACCATAACTACAACCCGACCTACACGCCGGTGAACCGGGACGCAGCGGTGATTGTTGTGAGCTTCCAGACGTTCCGTCAGGTGGCCTACGCAGGCACCTACGAGTATGCAACGCAGATGGGGCTGGGCGTCCGCGCACATCTGCCGTTTCGGGTATTCACGCTGGGCGGCCCTGGCAACGGATCTCGGCTGGTGAGTGCACGCACCTTTGCAGTCATAGCTTCGTTTCCAGCCAGCGACTCTGCCAATGAACATAAACCGATCGCATCCGCACCTGGGCGGTCCCCTGGGTGAGCCCGAAAGGAGTTCAGTCCTCGGCCTGTCCGGGGCTACGACGACAGCCAGTTCGCCCAGCTCAGCTACGTGCAGCTGTAATCCATCAGCCAGAACGCGCCTCTAATGTCCGTGCCGGCGTCGGGTTAGTAGACTTCCCGGAGGCTAAGCACTATCAGGGTGCAGGCGGTATAACAGTCTCAGTCGCAAGCGGCACTTCCGTTGGTTCCACGTCTGCTTCCTTTGCCGGCTCCTGCGTGACTTTCTGGACGGGGGCCGGAGCAGGCGCGGTTCCCGCTGCGGCGGTGGGCGAAGAGGCCGGCGCAGGCGCTAGGGCTGGTGCGGCCGTCGGGGCTGGCACCGGCGACGTTGAAGGGTCAGGGGCACGGGAAGGCGCCGGTGCAGCAACGGGGGCACTGACAGGAGAAGAAGGCACCTTCGCCTTGCTCTCCGGCGCTTCATGCCCGCCGTCGGTTTGATGGTGATGGATCTGAGCAGCGGAAACAGCCCAAGCGGGCGCGTCCGTAGTTGTGCCCGCCGTGCGGTAGTCAGTCATCGTTATGCCGCCAGTCCTCTCCGAGCGGTGCAGCGGCTGCAGCGTCCATTTCGCAGGGTCGGTGTGGCTACCGTTCAAGATCGTTTCGAAATGCAGGTGGCATCCTGTTGACGCACCGGTGGTCCCGACCTTGGCGATAACGTCACCGGCCTGCACTGGCTGGCCCTTCCGGACCGCGATGCCCTCAAGGTGGTTGTAGGTGGTGATCAGGCCGTTGCCGTGATCGAGTTCCACCCTGTTTCCACCACCCCCTTGATGCCACCCCACTGCGCGCACCACACCGGCATCGGCCGAGTGGACGTGCGTTCCGCAGGCTGCGGCGAAGTCCAGACCCCAGTGAAACTCTCCGGCCGCCCCGGTGATCGGATTCGTTCGAACCCCGTACTGTGAGCTGGGCGCCAGTCCTTCCAGCGGTGCCATCAGGGTTCCGACGGCGGGGCGTCGCCGCTCGTCCGAGGCCAGACTGAGTTTCCCGGCCGCTTCCTTCGTTCCAGTTAGGACCACGGAACGGCTGTAGGACAGCAGTGCGTCAGCCGACGCCGAAACCGCCCTTGTCACTGGAGCGGACTCCTGCGCGGTGGCAACGGCGACGTAGCCGGAGTCAGATCCGGAGGTGATGCTCTCCCGCATGTGGGTCGGCGCGTGCCCGGAAGAAGTAACTGAGCCGTTGGCCTGGAGTCCGACAGCCAACACAGCAAGCGCAGCGGTGCCTGCGCTCATAGCCAGCCGGGCGGCATTGAGCCGATGCTGTTGTTGTGTGCGCCGCACAGCAGCCCGCGCCAGATGTTTAGCCAATGGAATCTCCCCGTAGACGCCGCCTAAATGCTGGTAATGGCGGGTGTTTTAACCATGGGAGCACGGCGGATAGCCTGCTAGAGCTGATCTGTGCATAACCTAGGCAAACCCTCACGAGGCGCGGCGGACCTGCGCAAGTCTTCGCAGAAAGCTGCGGGGGCGCTCCCCTGTTTACTATGGATACAGCACCGAGGGCCTAACGGGAAAACTCTGGAACCGGTCTGGTGGCACCAGGGCGGCATGCGTCGTCGCGGCAGCAGGGAAGAGGGGATTCAAAGCAGGTGAGCACCGCTGACGACGTTTGGACCACAAATCCTGTAACGCTGGTGAAGTGGTTTTGGACGCTGAAGCCATGGAGGCCCGGCTTGTCCGGCCCTGGAACGCGTGTGGATCCTGTCGTTGCTTGGACGGACCCGGAAGGCGATCGAAGAGGGCCAGGCTTTGCTTGCAGCGTCCGCGAGCCGGTTCCGTCCGCTGCTCGTACTCGCGCAGGCCCATCGGCGAAACTACCAATGGCATGAAGCGGCCAGACTGCACGAAGAGGCCCTGCGCCTGGCGCACACCCCCGCCAGAGAAGCGCTCGACCGTCACCAGATTGGCCGGAGGCTCTTCGACGAAGCCCGCTACAGAGAGGCTGCAGCCGAATTTGAGTGGGCTCACGACCTCTACCGGACCATAGGGCGCATGCGCCTCGCCGGAGTCACCCTGCAGGCGCTCGAGCGTGCCCGCGAAGTCGCTGTCTCGCGATAACCACAACGGGAATGGACTGCTGCTGGCATTATTCCGGTACTGAAGGCAGCACCTTTCAACCTGGCATTGGCTCCGAGAGCCGCTGGAAACGCCGATCACTTGAGTCCAGTCACATGGGCCCTTGCCTTCACCAACGCTCCTGAACTCGTAATTGTCCTGTCCTATGGCCAGTCCTTGGCCGACTCCGCATACAGGGAGACTAGGATCCCGCGGGGAGTTGCTGCGATTCCGCTGACCAGGACTGGAGCCTGGCGGCTCAGGGAGGCAGACTGAAGGAGTTCGTGGGCGCGCTGCGCCTCTCCTTCGCGCGCCGACACAAGCGGACCGACTGACTCCACTGTGCAATGCCGATGGAAGATTCCAGGGCGATGTTCAGTTGTCTGGCCTCCTCCAGGGTGGTCTGGCAGTTGCTCGTACAATAACTTCTTGCACCCGCGCCAGATGGCGCTAACGGCGGGCGGCGTCGAGCTTTCCACTTCTACGAGCCGCGAGTACCTCCAGTTTCCTCCTTCGGCGGCGGATTTCGGGCTCATCTCATGTCCGCTCAATCGCGGGAGAGTTCAGGCATCCCCTGTTATCGACGGCGAGCCGGCGGATCTGCGCGTTCAGTTCCGGGGCGCTCAGCTTCTCCGCCGCCCGGATGGAGGGCACCATCAGGCCGCGGTCAGTCTGGGCAGCGAATCCCAGGTTGATCCCTTCAAGGGCAACGATCTTCTGGGAGCCGTCGGGGGCGGTTCGATCCTGCTGTTCAGCTCCGGGTGCATCCGCAGCCCGCGGTCCCAAGCGCGGCTTGCTGCCGAAGAAGCTCGTGGATCGCGCTGGTAGTTTCCGGACCACAAGACCAAGCCCTGGCCTGGCCTGGCCTGTTACTGCGTATCACCTCCCCCATGACGACTAATAGCACAAGACTTTTTGCGCCGCTTGCGGCAAGTCCACCAAACACGTGGCCTTCCATCAGAAGGCCGACGACGGCGGACCGCTGATTGCCACTGTCCAGTGCTTTGAGCACTCGGACGTGCGCCGCTGACCACTGTGCGTGCCACCACCAGCAGCGACGGGCTCATGGAACTGGCGTTGGCCTGCCCCGGCGGCATGGAGGACGAATCAGAGCTGTGGCAGGACCTGACCGACCGCGTGAGCATGGTGGACGCGGCCTAGTAAGGCTCTAACACACGGTCAGGGGACGCAGGCGGGTTCCGACGTCATCTGGCCGTTGCTGCGCCGAATGACAACCCCCAGGCAGCCCCAACTTCGGACTTTGGACCAACACGTCGAGGGTGGGCAGCCTCCCCGGTCCCGGCGGTGTGATCGGAAGGAACCTTCCCCTCGTTCTGGACAGCCGCACGCCTACGCTGCGGTGGTTGACCCACGTCCCAGTTCGCAGGGTAGGAATTCGTCCGCCCGGCCGCATCACTAGCGGTCAGGCAGGCACACCGAACGTTGTGGCGGCTTATTCTACGGTGACGCTCTTGGCCAGGTTGCGCGGCTGGTCCACGTCGTAGCCCTTGGCCGCGGCAAGGGCAAGGGCGAATATCTGCAGCGGCACGGTAGCCAGCAGCGGGGCGAGCAGCGTGGGCGTCTCCGGAATATAGAAGACATGCTCGGCGTAGGCCTTCACGGCTTCGTCGCCCTCTTCGGCGATCACGATCGTCTTGGCTCCGCGTGCCCGGACTTCCTGGATGTTGGAAACCACCTTGGCGTGCAGCGAGTCACGTCCGCGCCGGGACGGGACCACCACGAAAACGGGCTGGCCTTCCTCGATCAGCGCGATAGGGCCGTGCTTAAGCTCACCTGCAGCGAAGCCTTCGGCATGGATGTACGCGAGTTCCTTGAGCTTCAGCGCACCTTCCATGGCCACCGGGAAGCCGACGTGGCGTCCCAGGAACAGCACAGACTTCGCGTCAGCCATGGACTGGCCGAGTTCCTTGATCTGGCTCTCGTTGTCCAAGATCCGTTGAATCTTGGCGGGGATCCTGTTCAGGTCAACCAGGATGTCCTTGATCTCGCCCTCGAACTTGTTCCCGCGGAGCTGCGCCAGGTACAGGCCCAACAGGTAGGCAGCCGTGATCTGCGCCAAGAACGCCTTCGTGGAGGCTACCGCGATTTCCGGACCGGCGTGGGTGTAGAGGACGGCGTCGGATTCACGCGGGATGGTAGAACCGTTGGTGTTGCAGATGGAAACCGTCCTGGCGCCCTGCTCCTTTGCATAACGGACGGCCATCAGGGTGTCCATGGTTTCCCCGGACTGGGAGATCGACACGACAAGGGTGTTGGCGTCCACGATTGGGTCACGGTAGCGGAACTCGTGGGCAAGCTCCACTTCCGTCGGGATCCGGCACCAGTTCTCGATGGCGTACTTGGCCACCTGTCCGGCGTAGGCGGACGTGCCGCAGGCCAGCACAATGATCTTGTTGACGTCCTTCAGCAGTTCCGGGTCAATCCGGAGCTCATCAAGGGTCAGTTTGCCGTTGACATCGGAGCGGCCCAGAAGGGTCTGCAGCACCGCATCGGGCTGGTCATGGATTTCCTTCTCCATAAAGGACGGGAAACCGCCCTTTTCCGCCGATTCCGGATCCCAGTCAACGTGGTATTCCTTGCCCTCGGCCGGGGCACCAAAGAAGTCCGTGATCTCCACCGAGTCAGCGGTGATGGTGACAATCTGGTCCTGGCCCAGCTCCACCGCGCGGCGGGTGTAATCGATGAAGCCGGAGACGTCGGAACCAAGGAAATTCTCGCCGTCGCCCAGTCCAACCACCAGCGGCGAGTTGCGGCGGGCGGCAACCACAACGTCCGGCTGGTCGGCGTGGACAGCAAGGAGCGTGAAGGCACCCTCGAGGCGCTGGCAGGCGAGCTGCATGGCCTTCGTCAGGCCGCCGTCGGCCACCAGGCCATCAACCTGGGTGCGGAAGATGTCGCCCAACAGCGCAGCGGCCACTTCGGTGTCCGTCTCGGAAGCGAAGGTGACGCCCTTAGCCAGCAGCTCCAGCTTGAGCTCGGCGAAGTTTTCGATGATGCCGTTATGGATCAGGGCCAGCTTGCCACCGTCGGACAAGTGCGGGTGGGCATTCTGGTCCGTCGGGCCGCCATGAGTGGCCCAGCGCGTGTGGCCGATACCCGTCAGCGTTTCAGGCAGCGGATGCTCCTGCAACTCCGCCAGGAGATTGCTCAGCTTTCCGGATTTCTTACGGGATTCGATGGACCCTTCAGAAACAACCGCCACACCCGCGGAGTCATAGCCCCGGTACTCCAGCCGGCGTAATCCCTCAAGGACTACATCCAGGGCGTTGTGACCGGCATTCCCACGGCCATCAGAGAGGCCAACATATCCAACGATTCCGCACATGGGCGAAACGTTACCCTCTTGTTGGCCGAGGCCGAATTTCAGGACACATTACGACGCGACAGGAGTCGACTTATCCGATGCAGCCTGCCAATTTGCCGGTAATAGCCTTGGCGAGCAGGGTAGATTACGAGTGTCCAAGCCTTGGCACGATGTACACGTACCCACGAACTGGTGGGGACAGTCCAGCGGACCATCGCCTTCCCCACGAGGCAACGAAATCTTCACCCCATATCTATATCATTGGATGCTTGAAATGCGGACAGCCTTTCGGAGCTTTACATGCTGGCCACCATGGATGCCGGATTCTCAATCGCATCGGCAACAAACCGCAAGAACCCGCCCGCTGTTCCTCCATCACAGACCCTGTGATCAAACGTCAACGTCAACTCTGTCACTTTACGAACCGCCAACTCACCGTTGACAACCCACGGTTTATCTATGATCCGCCCAACCCCAAGGATGGCTACCTCGGGATAGTTGATAATTGCTGCGGACCCGTCCACACCAAAAACGCCATAGTTGTTAAGCGTGAAGGTGCCGCTGCCAAGTTCGTTCGGAGTGGCTTTCCCTTGGCGAACCACGTCTGTGAGCCGTCGGATCTCTGCATCCAGTTCACGTGCACTCAACTTTTCTGCCGATCGAATTGACGGCACCATCAGGCCCCGGTCAGTCTGCGCTGCAAAGCCCAAATTGATTCCCTCAAACGCAATAATCTCTTGGGACCCATCGGGAGCAGTTTCGATGCGTGTGTTCAACTCGGGATACTTCTTCAGGCCGGCCGTGACGAAGCGGGCAATGAAGGCCAGCAGGCCAGGGGCATGTGTTCCTCCCTTCTTAAGCCCGGCACGAAGCTCCACCAGGGCGGTCGCGTCAACGTCCACCCACACAGTGGCCTCCGGGATCTCCGATCGGCTCCGGGTCATATTCGCAGCCACAGCCTTGCGCACGCCCCTGACAGGAGTCCGGGACGCGATGGCCAAACGGCTCCGTGAGTCAACGCCGCTTGGGGACTCATCAGGTTCAGGTGCCGGACTCCCGTTTCGCTGAGCAATCTGACGCTCCGGTGCTTTGATGGCAGCTTCAACGTCCCGCCGCATGATCAGGCCGCTGTCCCCGGAACCGCGGACCTCATCCAAATCGACGCCATGTTCACGCGCCATGCGCCGAACCAGGGGTGAAATCACTGCACCCAGTTTGCCTGGGACGCGCGTGCGGAGGTCAGAGAGGTCCGCGCCGGGGATTCCGGCTGGCTCAATCACCGTAGGGGACCCCACGGAAGCGACGGGCTTAGCCATAGAGGTGATTGAAGCCCTCCGTGCCCTGGTGCGGCGGGCCACGCCGTGCCCGCCGGGGGTCCCATAACCGATCAGTACATTCCCTGATCCAGCTTTCTCCTCCTCGCGATAGGTGTCGGCGGCCTCTGTTTCTACAGGCCCAGCGTCCGAGACCTTCGTCTCACTCGGCTCAGCCACCGCATCCGGTCTCCCAATGGGCGTAACCGAAATCAGCGGTTTACCGACATCCAGCGTCTGCCCTGGTTCCCCGTGGAGCGCGGTTACAGTCCCCGCGTACGGAGAAGGAACCTCCACCATCGACTTTGCTGTCTCCACCTCGGCGATTGGCTGGTCTACGCGGATTTCGTCCCCTACCGAAACGAGCCAGTTAACCAGTTCGGCTTCGGTCAGACCTTCGCCCAGGTCCGGTAGCAGGAATACTTTCGTTTCACTCATAGTCAGTTCTCCCATTGGAGGTCGTCGACTGCGTCGAGGATGCGGTCCACGCTGGGCAGGTAATAGTGCTCCAGCTTCGGCGCCGGGTACGGGACATCGAAGCCAGTGACCCTGCGGATGGGGGCGGCGAGGTAGTGGAAGCAGCGTTCCTGTACCCGCGCCACGATTTCAGAGGAAACGGACGCGAAACCATGGGCTTCTGCGATCACCACGGCGCGGCCGGTCTTGCGGACGGACGCGGCCACTGTTTCGTCGTCGAACGGGACGATGGTGCGGACGTCAATGACTTCCAGCGAGCGCCCCTCCTCCGCAGCTGCTGCGGCAGCGGCCAGTGCGGTGGGGACCGAAGGGCCGTAGGCAATGAGTGTGGCTTCGGTCCCCTGACGGGCGACGGCGGCACGGCCCTCTGAGGTTCTGCCGGCTTCCGCGTTCGCAAGGTGCTGCCCCCGGAGATCGTCCAAGTCCACCATTTCCTTGGACCAGTACAGCTTTTTGGGCTCCATGAACATGACGGGATCGTTGGAATCGATGGCTTCGCGGAGCATGCGGTAGGCATCAGGGACGGTGGCGGGAGTGAACACTTTCAATCCAGCCGTGTGGGCATAGTAGGACTCGGAGGAGTCGCAGTGGTGCTCCACTCCCCCGATGCCGCCGGCGTAGGGAACTCGAATCACCAGTGGCAACTTCAGGGCGCCCTTGGTGCGGTTGTGCATCTTCGCGACGTGGCTGACGATCTGCTCGAACGCCGGGTAGGCGAACGCGTCGAACTGCATTTCGATCACGGGACGCATACCGTTCATTGCCATCCCCACCGCCATTCCAACGATGCCGGACTCCGCCAGCGGCGTGTCAAAGCAGCGCTGTTCACCAAAAGTCTTGGTGAGGCCGTCGGTAATGCGGAAGACCCCGCCGAGCATGCCCACATCCTCACCGAAGACCAAGACGGACGGATCGGCGTGCATGGCATCGGCCATGGCCGTATTAAGTGCCTTGGCCATGGTGAGGGATTGCGGTCCGGTGGCCTCGGCCGTGGCGGCTGCAGAGGCTGCGGCGCGGGCGGTTGCGGCGCTGACGTTGCCGTTGGCCTCCGAGGAAGTGGTAACTGTAGGGCTCACTTTGCGTCCTCCTCTGACGTTGCTTCACGGGCCAGTTCATCGGCGAGCATGGCGGACTGTTCCTTCAGCTGGGGCGTGGGGGCGGAGAAGACGTGGCGGAAGAGGTCCTGTGGGTCCACCGGCACCTCTTCGCTCAAGCCCTCGCGGAGCTGGGTGGCAACGGCTTCGGCCTTCGCGGCAATTTTCGCCTCTGTGTCTCCGTTCAGGAGTCCCCGGTCGGTCAAGTAGGTCTTCATCCGGCTGACGGGGTCCTTGGCCATCCACTCGGCCACCTCGCTGTCCTGGCGGTAACGGGTCGCGTCGTCGGCGTTGGTATGCGCCTGCATCCGATAGGTATGGGCTTCCACAAGGAGCGGGCCGGAACCTTCCCGGGCAAGCTTCACGGCACGGTCCAGTACCGCGAGGAGCGCCACGACGTCGTTGCCGTCAACGCGTTCGCCGGCCATGCCGTACCCAACTGCTTTGTGCGCCAGCGACGGTGCGACGGACTGGTGCGCCAGCGGAACGGAGATCGCGTACTTGTTGTTCTGGACGAAGAAAACCACCGGCAGGTGGAAGACGGCGGCGAAATTCAGGGCTTCGTGGAAGTCACCTTCGCTGGTGGCACCGTCCCCGCACATCGCCAGGACTACAGTGTCTTCACCGCGGAGCTTGGCCGCGTGTGCAACACCGACGGCATGGAGTAGCTGCGTCGTCAGCGGAGTGCATTGGATGCCCACCTTGTGTTTGGCCGGGTTGTAGCCGCTGTGCCAGTCGCCGCGGAACAGCGTCATGGTCTGCACGGGATCAACTCCACGGGCCATCACGGCGACGGAGTCGCGGTAGGTAGGGAACATCCAGTCGCCCTCGGAGAGGCACAGTGCGGCCGCTACCTGGCATGCTTCCTGTCCATGGCTGGACGGGTACACGGCCATGCGGCCCTGCCGGACGAGCGCGGAGTTCTGGTCATTGACCCGTCGGCCGATCACGAGTTGCTCGTAGGCAGCAATCAACTCGTCGTCGCCTGGCAGAGGGTACTCGTGACCGGGTTCGGTGCCCTGCTCGCGGTCGGCCTTGAGCCGGCCCTCTTGGTCCACCATCTGGATCTGGTGCCGGGCCGGGAGCATGTAGTCCTCAACCGTGATGCCGAATTTACGGACGGCTTCCGCTACGGCGTCTTCAGTTGGCGGCTTTGCGTCCTGGTCCGGTGCAGTGTGGTCTGCGGAGATCGTCATTGGTCCGTCCTTTTCTAGCCACTATTCCCTCCCAGTATCATCCCGCTGCAGGTTTCGTATCCACTAGCTTGCAAAATCGTGGAGAACAACGATGAATCAACCTATTCTTGAAGACGAATTGCATGACGATTCGGATTACAGACAGGAGCTATGGACGGAATGGCAAACATTGAAGCAGGAGGGCAGCCCACACCGCTCGATGACATAGACCGCAGCATCATTGCGGAACTGACCCGGGACGGACGGATGTCCGTCACTCAAGTGGCCGAGAACGTCCACATCTCCCGGGCGCACGCCTACACGCGCATCGCGAGGCTCACCGGCGAAGGAGTGCTGACCAAATTCACGGCACTGGTTGATCCGATTAAGGCAGGGCTAAGATCGTCCGCCTACGTGACGTTGAAAGTGAGCCAGCACTCCTGGCGCGAACTGCGTGAGCAGCTGCGCGCCATCCCGGAAGTGCACCACATCGCCTTGGTTGGCGGTGACTTCGACGTGATTTTGCTTGTGCGTGCCATAGACAACAGCGACTTAAGGAGGGTGATCTTCGACCAGTTGCAGTCCATGCCGGGGGTGCTGGATACCCAGACGTTTTTAGTGTTTGAGGATGTGGATACGCGGTAGCACCGCGGCGATAGGCGGGACAGTCAGTTAGGTATCCAAAGGGTTTGCCTTCTGCCCATGCTCTTCGCGCGCTTCCTGGCGGGTCCCGCCGGGCAGACCAATCCAAGCCCGGCAGGCCTAAAGAGGTGTCGGTATAGCTGACAGTCACGTCTCCCAGCGCCGGGAAGTGAACCGCAGGGTAGGTCACGTCCTGCGGGTTATTTAAGGGCCCGGATGACCTCGAGCTCCGAGGATCCCCGTCATGTCCCAAGTTCAGCGAAAGGGTTCGCGCGTTGGACTTGAGGAAGTCCAGGGCGGCCAGATAGCGCCCGCCAGCTCCATGGCGTGGACGTAGCCGCGTCCTCCGGTACGGTCCGGTGGAACAACAATTATGCCGATCTCTTCTTACGCGAAGGCCCTGCGGCCCTCCTGTCAGCGGTCACTGTGGACCTAGGCCTTGCCTGTCCCGGGGAATGCCTGGAAAGTATGGGCGGGCACGAACCACGGAGGGCGTGAGTATGTTCGAAACGCAGTGCGATGGTTTACCTAAGCACGCACTACTGACGGATCCCCGTGACGTCCGCAATCATCACAGAACAGAGTCTCCGTCAGCTCCCCGCAGCACTGGCAGCGGTGTTCAAGCGCCTGAGGTTCCACCAAATATACGGTCATATCTCATGTTCAATCTTTCTATGCGTGAACTTAACCGTAGTCAGTACTCACATTTCCCATTACCACTACTTGGATGTGACACCGCCGTTGTTGGTGTCGCCGTGAAGTTTGGTGCGGAAGATGTCACTAAGGAGTGCGGCGGCCACTTCGGTGTCCGTCTCGGAAGCGAAGGTGACGCCCTTAGCCAGCAGCTCCAGCTTGAGCTCGGCGAAGTTTTCGATGATGCCGTTGTGGATCAGGGCCAGCTTGCCGCCGTCGGACAGGTGCGGGTGCGCGTTCTGGTCCGTGGGCCCGCCGTGCGTTGCCCAGCGCGTGTGGCCGATACCCGTCAGCGTTTCAGGCAGCGGATGCGCCACCAACTCCTCAAGTAGGTTGCTCAGCTTTCCGGACTTCTTGCGGGACTCTATGGAGCCCTCAGACATTCCCGCCAACCCCAAGATTGGCAACATCCGAGCAGGTGATAATCGCCGCCGACCCGACCACGCCAAAGACACCGTAAGCGTTGAGCGTGAACGTCCCGCTGCCGCTCCAGCCGGAGTGGCCTCCCCCACGCGGGCAATATTAGTAAACTTGCGGAATCTGCTCGTCCGAATCGCGGTCGCTCAACTTCTTCGCGGACCGGAGAGGCGACGGCACCACCATCCCCGGGTCGGTTTTCGCTGCAAAGCCGAGGTTAATGCCCGTGAAAGCAACGATCTTCTGGCTGCCATCGGAGGCCGTTTCAACTCTCGCCAAGGTCAACGCCGTGCCCCCGGACCGTGCGACGCACCAGCGGTGAATGACGGTGCCCAACCTGCCCGGGATCCTGGTGCGGCATAGGGAGAGGATCGTCGGCCGCCACCTCAGAATCGGTGGGCGGAATTGACCGGTGGCGCAGCTAGCGAGACATCGACACCCATTTCAGCGGTGGACATCTCTGGTTTCAGCGTGCATATCAAAATGCCGGCGAAAGTGTGCCCCACCGCCATTGATGTAACAAGGCTAAGCTAAAGTATCGCCACTTTGACCTTGGAGACCTTTTCGCATGCCCAGCCCCCACCCGAAATCCCACGACGTCCCCGCTGGCGATCAGCCGCTGGTGAATGCCAGACGGAAGCCAGGACGCACTGCAGTTACGGCACGCCGATTGGCAGCGCTGTTCACGCTGGCGCTGGTTGTGACGGCCTTTATCGCATTCGCTCCGAAATCCGCCCGGGAACCCGCCGTCGAGCAGCCAACTGTGGTGCCCAGCCGTTCGCTGCCTCCTGCGCCGCTTGTTACGTACTACGAACAGGTCGGTCCGCCAGAAGGTTCGCCACTGCAAAAGGTGGAACCGTTAACCATCCGGGTCACTGAACAGGAGACGGGCACTGCCCTGCCGCAGGGCATGACTGGCATCTCCCTCGAAGCAACCGATTTGGCTGATCCTCTGCTGAGCGCGGAGAACGCATCCCTGGTGGAACTCCTGACCGAAGTGGGCGGGCCGGTGTTGCGTTTCGGAGGGAACGCAGTCGACCGCCGCTTTTTCTGGACCTCGACAGGTGAGGCAATTCCGAGTAACTACACCGGTGACAAAGCGCATCCCGTTCGTGCCGTGGGTCCAAAGGACCTAACTCGCCTAAACAAGCTGCTGGAAGCTGCAGATGCACGCGTGGCACTCACCGTAGACCTGGGCCATTACAATCCGGAACGTGCTGCGGATATGGTGAAAAACGCGTCCGCAATTTTGGGAGACCGGCTACTTAGCGTGACCGTCGGCAACGAGCCAAATGGTTTCGGTACAAATGGCGTTCGTCCTGGCGGATACACACCTGAAGATTTTGTCAAAGAGCTAAAGGCATATGCCAAGGCGATACACGCGGTGGCGCCGGACGTTCCCATGGCTGGTCCCGGCACCTACAGCGAGGCCTGGTGGCGGCCGTTCATCGCGGCTGATATTCCGCAGAAGAAGATTTTTACCTTCCACAATTATCCTCTCTACAGCTGTGACGGTTCCGTTGACCCTAAGGCCTCACCGACCTTGGCGAACCTTATGTCGCCGCTTATGCATGAGCGTGGAGAGATTTATCAGAAAGCTGCTCTCGAAGCGGCCAAGGAAGCAGGACTTGAAACATGGCTTCCGGAGACTGGCATCGCTGCCTGCCCTGGATCGAACCAAACCTCCCGTACCCACGCCTCAGCCCTTTGGACAGCAGATTATGTTCTCAACGCTGCCAAGTTGGGCATCACCCGAATCGGCTTTCACAGTTCCCTCCAGACTTGCACAGGCGGCCCACCCATGTCTGTGCTTTGCAGCGGCGGCCCTTACCTCAAGCCGACTGGAGAGTACACAGCACACGCCAATTTCTTCGGACTCGCCATGGTCTCGGATCTTGAGGGTGGGAAATTCCTTGAACTGCAGAGTTCCGGAGGGGGGCTCGTATACAACTACGCTCTGAAGAATGCCGACGGCAGCACGACAGTAGTGGTAGTCAACCAGAACGATCCCAAAGCTGCTGCGCAGACGGAAGTGACGCTCACGTTGCCGCGACAGCCCGTAACTGGAACCATGGCGCAGCTCACCGGTCCCAGTTATCAGGCCGAAAAGGAAACCCTGATTGACGGCACTGATACCGGCCCGCAGCCAGTATCCCAGCGGCTCACGTTTCCCGGCTTCAAGTACGGGTCCACCGAGCAGTCCATTGCGCTAACGGCCGGTACCGTGACTGTGTTGAACTTCAGCTACTAAAGCATCATCGACGGTACGACTACGGGCCCCCGCTTTCGCGAAGGCCGTAGTTCGTTAAGCCTGTGCCAGTTAGTTGACGAAGCCCTTCATCCAGGTCTTCAGGTCCTCGCCGAACTCCACGCGCTCGGAAGCGAGCGTGATCACGGCCTTGAGGTAGCTCAGTTTGTCGCCGGTGTCGAAGCGACGGCCCTTGAACACCACACCGTAGACTCCGGAGCCTTCGCCCTCGCTGGCCGCCAGGGTCTGTAGGGCGTCGGTCAGCTGGATCTCTCCCCCGCGGCCCGGCTCAGTCTCCTCCAGCACGCCGAATACCGACGGATGCAGCACGTACCGGCCGATGACGGCCAGGTTGGACGGCGCCTCACCCGCGGCCGGCTTCTCCACAAGCCTGTTGACCCGTACAAAGTCTTCGCCTTCAACCGGCGAGATGTCCGCGCAGCCGTAGGCGCTGATCTGGGACGGATCCACCTCGATCAAGGCGATCACAGAGCCGCCGGTTTTTTGTTGCACGTCCATCATGGTGGTAAGCAGGCAATCGGACTCGTCGATCAGGTCGTCGCCGAGCAGTACAGCGAAAGGCTCATTTCCCACGTGCTGGCTGGCGCACAGCACAGCGTGTCCCAAGCCCTTGGCTTCGCCCTGACGGACGTAGTGGATCGGCCCCAACTGCGAAGCGTGCTGCACTGCGTCAAGGCGTTCCCTGTCGCCCTTCAACTCCAAGGCACGCTCCAGCCCCGGCTCGCGGTCAAAGTGGTCTTCCAGGGCACGTTTGTTGCGCCCCGTAATCATAAGCAGGTCAGTCAGGCCAGCGGCAACGGCTTCCTCGACGACGTACTCGATGGCTGGCCTGTCGACGACAGGAAGCATTTCCTTCGGCATTGCCTTGGTAGCGGGCAGGAAACGAGTTCCCAGTCCGGCAGCAGGAATGACGGCTTTGGTCACTGATTTTCCCGTAGTCATAGGTGAACCCTACAAATCATGACCAACCATGGCAATCGAGTTGCAGGAATCACAGCGGTTTTCCACACAGTGATACCGACGGGCTCAATTATCCCTAGCCCGTAAACTCTGGGTTTCGTTTCTCCTGAAATGCCCTGAAACCTTCAGCATAATCGTCGGTTTTACAGAGCCGTGCCTGCTCGGCATTTTCCTCTTCCATGGCCTCCCACAGGCCCAGCCGCTGGTCCCTGATGTGGGCCACCAGTTCCTTGCTTGCCTTGAAGGCGCCGGTGGCGCCAACCGCCACCTTCGCCACAATTGCCCGCGTGTTGTCCAAGAGTTCATCTGCCGGCATGGCCCGGCTGAAGAGACCCTGGGCCACGGCGTCCGAGCCGCTCATCAGCTCCGCCGTGTAAATCAGGTCCAGCGTCCGGTGCATGCCCAGCCGCTCGGTGAAGTACCAATGACCGCCGGAATCCAAGGTGGCGCCCAGTTTGGCGAACGGCGATCCGAATTTCGCGTTCTCGGCCACATACACCACGTCGGTGGCCAGCAGCAGGCCCAACCCCACCCCCAGGCACGCTCCGTGCGCCGCAGCGAACGTCGGCGCCGGGAAGCCGGCCATCTTCTTGAGGAGTGGCTGCACCAGCCCGGCCAGGTAGGCGGCCGCGTCGTCGCTCTCCGGCGATACGCCCGATATATCCCGGCCCGCACAGAAGGCCCGGCCCTCTCCCCTGAGGAGCAGCGCCCGGACCTCACCGCGTGAGGCGGCGGCAGCGGCGTCGTCGTACGCCTTGCCCAGCTCTTTGAGCGCCTGCTCGTCCAGCGAGTTCAGCTTGTTCGGCGCATCCAGCACTACCTCGGCGACGCCGTTGCTGATGGAGAGGGAAATCATGGGGCTCCTTGGTTCGTCCGGGTCTCCACCCGCACCCTATCCTCGCAAGCTCGGCCAGGGAACCCTGCGGGCGTGGCCCCGGACTCAATCGTTAGTGTTTAGACGTCGAAGTCGACGGTGACTTCCTTGGTGGTGGGGTGGGACTGACAGGTCAGGACGTACCCCTTGTCCAGTTCATCCTGCTCCAGCGCGTAGTTCTCGTCCATGGTGACGCTGCCGGTGACCACCTTGGCCCGGCACGTGCCGCACACTCCCCCGGCGCACGCGAACGGCACATCGGGGCGGACCCGCAGGGCGGCGTTGAGGATGGACTCCCGGGCGTGCGTGGGGCTGGCCACCTCGCCCTGCAGCCCGTCAAGCTTGAACGTGATCTTGTACGTTTCCTTGGACTCGTCCACCACCACGGGACGGCCGGCGTGGCCCTCCGGCCGGTCCGGCTTCCCGGACGTGAACAGCTCGAACCGGACATGCTCGGGCTTCACGCCGCGCTCGGCCAGGGTATCCCGGCACAGCTGCACCAGTTCGAACGGCCCGCACAGGAACCACTCGTCAACGTCGTCCGCGTGGATGGCGGTGCCGAGGAGCTGCTGGAGCTTCTCGGCGTCGATCCTGCCGGACAGCAGTGGCGCGATGCGCTGCTCGCGGGACAGCACGTGGTGGATGGCCAGCCGCTGAGGGTACTTATCCTTCAGGTCCGCGAGTTCCTCCAGGAACATCACGTCCATGGCGGCCTTGTTGGCGTAGATCAAGTCGAACCGGGTCTCCGGGTTCGCGGCCAGCAGCGTACGGGCGATGGCGATAACCGGGGTGATGCCGGATCCGGCCGCAATGGCCACGAAGCTGCCTCCCCCAATGGAGGCAGTTTCCCCAGCCAGATCTTCCGGATGGTTCATGGAATTCATGACGTTCTGGTCCACCGGTTTGCCATCCCGCCCGTGCTTGGACACAAACGCGCCCATGGGGCTCATGACCTCAAGGGTGTCGCCGGCCTTCAGCTCCGCGTTGGCCCACGTGGAGAACAGGCCGCCCAGGTCCTTCTTGACGGCCACGCGGATCTCGCTGCTGCCGTCCGCGAAGCTGCGCGGCTCGGCGCAGATGGAGTAGCTGCGGCGCACCTCATGCGGCTCGCCGTTCTCATCCGGGAGCGTAGTGCGCAGGGCCACGTACTGGCCGGGCAGGTAGTCGAACTGGCCGGCGAGCTCTTTGGGTACTCCGAAGGTGACCTCGATGGCGTCTTCGGTGAGCCGGCGCACCTCCGCCACGGTGAGGGTGTGGAAGGACGGACGACGGCGGCCGGTGGCCTGCGCCGATTCGGCGGCGGTCTGGCGGACAACAGGCATGGGGCTTCCTTACAGGACTTTGAAGTAGTCGAACGGTTCCTTGCAGTCCTGGCAGACGTACAGCGCCTTGCAGGAGGTGGAACCGAAACGGGTGAGTTCCTTGGTGTTCAGCGACGAGCACTGCGGGCATTTGACGGCCATTTGCAGGCGGATGGGGCCCGCGTGCCTGGCGGCTGCAGCCCTGCCGGAGGGCGGGGCGATGCCGTACTCGCGCAGCTTGGCCTTGCCGGCGTCCGTCATCCAGTCAGTGGTCCACGCGGGCGCAAGCACCAGGTCCACATGGACACTGGGGTAGCCTTCCTTGGCGAACGCGGTCTTCAGGTCGTCGCGGATGGCGTCCATCGCCGGGCAGCCCGAGTACGTGGGCGTGATGGTGACCTGGACCGCGGGAACTATCCCGCCGTCGTCGACCATTTTCACGTCCCTGAGGATGCCCAGGTCCGCGATGGTGAGCACGGGGATTTCGGGGTCACACACCGTGGCGGCGATGTCCCACGCCTTTTGCTCGGCGCTCTTGGTCTTAGCATCGAAGCCGGCGACGTACATTTCCATCACGGTCACCAGCTTGCTCCGGGATACTCGCGGGCCAGCACCTGCATCTCCGCGAGGATGTAGCCCAAGTGCTCGGAGTGCTTGCCGGACCGGCCGCCGCCAGGTGCTGCCGGAACGTCCGGCACCTCCAGCCCGGCCTCTTGGAGGACTTCGCCGGTGACCCGGTCAAAGTCTTCCCTGACGGAGGAAGGCACGACGGCGGCACCGGACTCCGCCAGGCGGGTCACCAGGGCGTCATCCTCGAAAAGTTCGCCGACGTAGGGCCAGACGAGCTTGAGGCCGTGGATGATCCGCTTGCGGGATTCGTCTGTGCCGCCGGCCAAACGAAGGATCCACTGGGCACTGTGGTCCCGGTGGTAGTCCACTTCCTTCACGGCCTTGGCGGCGATGGCGGCCAGCGTTGCATCGGTGGACTCCGTGAGCCGGCGGTAGAGCTCAAACTGGTAGTAACTCACCACGAACTGCCGGGCAATGGTCACCGCGAAGTCGCCGTTGGGCTGCTCAAAGAGGTGGGCGGAGCGGAACTCGTGCTCGCGCCGGAAGTAGGCGAGGTCATCCTCACTCTTCTCCCAGGCGCCGCCGGCGTAGGTGAGGAAGGAACGTGCATGGCCCAGCTGGTCCAGGGCGATGTTGCCCAGGGCCACGTCCTCCTCCAGTTCGGGGGCGCGGGAGATCCAATGGCCCAGGCGCTGGGCCAGGATCAGGGCGTCGTCGCCGAGGCGGAGCGCGTACTCGGCCACGTCCTCGGTGGGTTTGACCAGGCCGGTGCGGACCTCAAGGGCAATATCCTCCGGGCGCAGGGCGTTGCCGGGCGTGATGCGGGTGGCGCTGGCGTTGCTGTCGCCGCTTCCTGATGGAGTTGCCACACCGGTGGAGATGTCGCCGTGGCCTTCCGTGGTTGGGGCCACGCCGGCGAGGGACCCGCTGCGAGCTTGCGAGCTGTGGGAGCCGGTGGGGATCACAGGTGCTTCACCCCTTCGCTCTTGGTGTAATACGTGGCGTGCCGGTAATCCTTGCCCTGCGGGGACTCAAAGAACGAGCCCTTGGAGTCCGGATCGCTGGCGGCAATGGCATCGGCCGGGACAACCCAGATGGACACGCCTTCGTTGCGGCGGGTGTAGAGGTCGCGGGCGTTGCGCAGGGCCATGGCGGCATCCGGCGCGTGCAGGGACCCGGCGTGGACATGGCTCAGCCCGCGGCTTGACCGGACGAAGACCTCCCACAGGCCCCAAGCGTTGCCGGTGGGTGCTTGCTCGACAGGCTCAGCCGCCAGGTGTCCGCTGGTATCGGTGGTTGAGCCTGTCGAAGCTGTTGACTCGGATCCGGCCGGGACCTTCGCTGACTCACGGTTGATTTCCGTGGCGGAGCTGGCCGGGACTTCCGGGTTGCCGTGGGGTGGGGCCACGGCGACAGGGGTCCCCAGCCGAGCTTGCGAGGTTGGGGTGTCGGTGGGGATCATGCTGCGTATTCCTTCGTCTTCATTGACTGTTTTGCGTGCTGTTTTGCTGCATAGGCGGCTGCTGCCTCGCGGACCCAGGCGCCGTCGTCGTGCGCTTCCCTGCGGCGTTCCAGCCGCTGCGCGTTGCAGGGGCCGCGGCCGGCGAGAACTTCCTTGAACTCGTTCCAGTCCAGCGGGCCGTGCTCCCACTTTTTGGTTTCCTCGTTGAAGCGGATCTCGCTGTCCGGGAGCGTGAGGCCCAGGACGCGGACCTGCTCCACCATCATTCCCACGAAGCGGCTGCGGAGTTCATCGTTGCTGAAGCGCTTGATGTTCCAGGCCATGGACTGGCGGGAGTTTGGCGAATCGTCGTCTGGCGGGCCGAACATCATCAGCGCCGGGGCGTACCAGCGGTTCACGGCGTCCTGGGCCATCTGCTTCTGCTCCGGGGTGCCGTTGGAGAGTTCCAGCAGGATTTCGAAGCCCTGGCGCTGATGGAAGGACTCTTCCTTGCAGATGCGGACCATGGCGCGGCCGTAGGGGCCGTAGGAGGCGCGGCACAACGGCACCTGGTTGCAGATGGCGGCGCCATCCACCAGCCAACCGATAGCACCCATGTCCGCCCAGGTCAGGGCAGGGTAGTTAAAGATCGAGGAGTAGCGGGCTTTGCCGGCGATGAGGTCCGCCGTCATTTTGTCGCGCGGCTGGCCGAGGGTCTCGGCGGCGGAGTAGAGGTAAAGCCCGTGGCCGGCCTCGTCCTGGACCTTGGCCATGAGGATGGCCTTGCGCTTCAGGCTGGGGGCTCGCGAAATCCAGTTAGCTTCGGGCTGCATGCCGATGATTTCAGAATGGGCGTGCTGGGAAATCTGGCGCAGGAGGGTCTTGCGGTAAGCGTCCGGCATCCAGTCCTTGGGTTCAATGCGGGAATCCTCCGCCATGACGCGGTCAAAGTTCGCCTGACCGTCCGCCTCACGCTGGGCGAGGGCTGCTTCTGCGGATGCCGCCGTCGTTCCTTCCGGGGACTGTTCAGCGGGCACTGACTGCAGATTATGCGCTGCCATGGTTGCTCCTATGCAAAGGCCTTCATTGAACTAATTTATTTACCGACCGTTCGTTCAGGATATGCGGAAGCGTTGGAGGGCGTCAAGCAGCGGGGCGTGGTGGATGCTGCTCCTGCGAGCCGGCGACACCCTGATCGGGAACGCGGCCCACTGCCTGCCGGGCCACCGTCGTACGTCCCAGCCCAGTTACTCTTCCTGCCTTCACGAAGGCGCGCCATGACGTCGGCGCGTCCCGGCATCAGGATGGCGACCACCTGGGAGCAACTGGGCAGGAGCGCGCGCGACAGCAGCGAACTGAGCCGTCACTGCACAATAAGTCTCAATTTCGGGTTGGTTGCCACTCACCTGCGGGAATTGTCGTCCACCGTGGTCTCCGGGCAAATTGTCAGACCCTCCCGCGATGATGAATCCATGGGAAGGGCAGCGGTGGAGAAGGCATTTGCGGATATCAATGCCGCCTATGCTGTGCTTTCTGCTGAGTTGGAGGGGACCGGCTCCGGGGCGGGCCCGGATGCCGATCCGCTGCAGGACACGTCGGATCTTTGCCTGGACATCTTGGCCGGGGCGGCCCGGTCGGAGCCGCCGATGGCCGGGTTGAAGGCCCGGGCCGCCGCGAAATACGCGGCCACTCTCCACTCGATGGCGCCCCCTGACGCGCCGGCGATGGCACGGGAGGCGTCGGTGGCGGCGGAGGTCGCGTGCGTGTTGACCATCGGGCCACGCGCGGCGGGTGCCTTCCTGTTCGACTCCCACGAGCTGACCACCCGCTTGCCGCTGACCCTGGCCGCATTGCAGGCCGGCACCATGTCCTGGCAGCACGCCCGGGTGATGGTGGACGAAACAGCCAGCCTAGATCCGGCAGGGGCCGCGGCACTGGAAGCGCACTTCCTGGACCCTGCCGCGCCGAACCCGGCCAGTGGTTGCCCTGCCGGGGACATGCCCGCCTCCCGGTTCCGCCACAAGGCCCGCATCTGGCGCGAACGCCACCACGGGCAGAGCATCGAGAAGCGCCACGCCACATCCGTCCTGGACCGGCGGGTCGAGTACGCGCCGGACCGGGACGGCATGGCCTGGCTCTCGGCCTACCTCCCCGCGGACCAGGCCGCGGCGATCTGGAACCGCATCACCGCCATTTCCCGGGGCCTGCAGGGACCCGACGAGAAGCGCAACCTCGCCCAGATCCGGGCCGACGTCTACGCCGCCGCCCTCCTCGGCGGCGGGAACGGCCGCAGCATTGACGACGGCGGCGGGGACATCGGGAAGACCGGGAATCCCGGGCAGGTCCCCACACCCCGGGCCGAGGTGCTGGTGACGGTGCCGGTGTTTTCGCTGCTCGGCGCCACCGACGAACCGGCCATGCTCGACGGATACGGCCCGATCCCCGCCTCGATGGCCAGGAACCTGGTCGTCAACGGCGCCGAATCCTTCCACCGGGTCCTCGTGGACCCGCGGGACGGGGCGCAGCTGGAGATCGGCCGCAAGAGTTACCGGCCCACAAAAGCGATGCGGCGCTGGCTGCAGCTGCGTGACGGCCGGTGCACCTTCCCGGGATGTTCAAACCAGTCCCTGGACAACGAAACGGACCACCTCCGCGCCTGGTCCGACGGCGGGACCACCGGCGTATCAAACCTGCGCCAGCTGTGTCCCCGCCACCACCAGCTCAAACACACCAGCACCTGGACACCAACCCCGGCAACGAAGAACGAACCACCCGGCTGGATCTCGCCCAGCGGCCGCCGCTACACCAGCGAACACCAGGACTGGGAACCACCACAGTTGCCCCAGGAACTGCAACCGGAAGTAGCATCCACACGGGCACCCACCGGATGCAGTCCACCGTCAGCTCAGCCTGCCTCGTTCTACGGCCATCTGGACTTCGCCCAAACCGGGCTCTCCCTGGGAGAGAACGGCCTCGAGCGGTTCCTCCATGCCCACGCCTGACTAGCTGCCCGAATTTTCTCGCTGTCCCGGCACCAGGGTCACCAACGCTATAGACCACCGAGCGTTGCGCTTGGAGACGGCGTCTGACCCAGCGGAGCCGAACCCGTTGAAGTCCCCGTTGGTGAACTCGAAGGTGTTGACGTTCCCGAGGTCGAAGTCGACGGCGTGGGAGTGCCCGTTGTCGAAGTCTCTGAAGGCGACGGCGACGCAGTGGTAGTAGCCGGGGTGGGTGAGACTGTTTTTCCTGTCGGCGCCTCCGAACGTGAAGTCGCCTCAAGCGGAATGGAGATTTTTTCCTTCGTAGCGCCGGGCGTACTCTGCTTGGTTACCGCTACGTCCAGGGTTGCTTTTCTGACACCCCCTTGCACCCACTCTCCAAGAACCCGGCAGGACTGGCCAGGTTTGAGAACAATGTTTGTGCATCCGTTCGATATCTCCCTGAACAGGACATTTCCAAATCCAACTTCAGGTGAAATGTCCTCATCGGTCTCATTGACAATTTCAAAGGATTCAACCGCGCCGACCCTGACAACTTCAGCATTAGCCCCAGGTTCATATATCCAGTTGTTTCCGCCCACTTTGACGCGGTTATCCACTGCGGCGGGCTCAGATGTTTCGCCGTTTGTCGGCTGTTCCGCGACGCAGGCGCTGAGCGCGGCAACGGCTATCAGACAACTGGTTCCTAGGGCTATCATTTTCCGCTGCACTGCTTATCCCCTTCCCGGCTCGAACTCAACCCTGTATTCGGAGCTTTCATCCAAAACGATCGCCACGCCGGCGCTCCGTGACCAGTCCGCTGGCAGCAGGAAGTATTTGCCGGAGCTGAGTGTCACGAATCTGAGCCCGGTGTACTTGAAGCCGTACTTCGAGCCGGGGGTTGAGATTTTTTCCTCTGTCACGGAGGATCCCAGCGCGAGCGACTGCATGCTGTAGACAGTCACCGCTGGACGCCGCTCCAGATCCTGGGCATACTCCCGGGACCTGCCGGTGCCAAGGGCTCCCGCATAGGAAGAGCAGGCCCAGAAGAGCGCTACCACCACGAGGAGAACGACGGCAACGTAGCCGAGCTTTTCCCACATTGGCAGGCGCCTTACCGTGTTCGCGCCGAGGGCCGTTCGTCGGAGCACCCAGAAAGCGTAGGCGCTGACTGCCATTCCACCTCCCAGCGCGGAAGGTTCAAAAAGGAAGGGAGTGGCAAAGGGAAGATCCTCGAACATCGTCCAGACTCCAAGCGAAGTGACGAATGTCCCGGCCAACAACACGAATACGGCCCCGATTTGGACGTACCCAAGACCAACTTCCCGCCTGATAATTGCAGCGGTCAGCGCATGAATTCCAACACATGCAACCGTGATGAGCAGAATAAAAATGGCAGGAACAATCAGCGCATCAGCACTACGCAGGAGATAATCGACCGTGGAATACTCGAGGATACTCTGATCAATGCCAAAATAGGCTGTCCGAGTAGCCGTCATGGTCCATCCGAACCAAAATGCTAGAGCCGTGGCAATGGTGGTGAGGGGCGCAATAATGGCGAACCATTGTAAAACCGAGTGACTGAGATCGGCTCCGCTCGCCGTTTTTACATCACGCTTCCCCGAAGACGACCGAAGCCGCCCAGTGGCAGAAGTGCGAAACCCATGACTGAGCGTCGAGGTTTGCCTTCGTCCCACAGTGTTGCGCGAACTCACCGGCGTTCACCTGGATCCTCTGCTCATTTCCTTGCTGCAGCGCGGACTTCCGTCATCTTCAATTCTCTGACCGGCGTTGTTCACAAGAAAGTGCGAAGGGCGCTTTAGTTATTGGCTCACGCCGGCCGTTACTGCGGCGTTATTGCGCGGCTGGGGCCGCAGGCCTCCGTCATCGGGCAGACCCCGGCGTCAGTCCTTCGTCAGTTTCTCAGCGAGCATGACGAGGATTCCACTGGGTCCGCGGAGATACGTGAGCTTGTAGACGTCACCGTAGGTCGCAACGCCGCGCAGCGGAGTACATCCGTGCTTCGCAGCTATTTCAAGGGCTTGGTCGATGTCGTCAACCGAGAAGGCAACGCGGTGCATTCCGATGTCGTTCGGACGAGTTGGGTTCGTCTCGATCGCTTCAGGGTGGATGTATTCGAAGAGTTCCAGTTGACCCTGACCATCAGGGGTTTCGAGCATCGCAATTTTCGCGTGGTTGCCATCAAGTCCGACCGCAGTATCGGCCCACTCGCCGCTGACCGTGTCACGGCCGACAACCGTAAGACCGAGATCTGTGAAAAAAGCGATTGTTGCTTCGAGGTCCCGAACTGCAATGCCGACGTTCTCAAATTTGATGGCCATGCGTTGAAGCTACCAAGGCCGACCGCATAGCTCCAGCGTCACGTCCGTTCTGGGTGTGGGGCAAGAAGCGCTGAACCGGTGGCTTGCCTCCAAGGAAAATGCCGGCTGACCGCGGCTGTCAGTTCAGGGGGCAGTCCGCATCCGGTCACGTGCGCAATTGACAACAGCCTGCAAGTCGAGCCCGTAAGTCGGGCCGCTGCCGGAACCGTAGTCGGCGAGTCGGGCCGCGCCGCGCTCGATGAGCCGGAGCGCGCCAACACTGTTGCCCCGGGCGGCATGCGTGAGACCGACGCAGATTTGGGCGAGTCCTTGCCAAAGGTTGCGCTCTTCGGTTGGTCCGGCTTTCCAGCGGGCTTCCAGTACCTCATGGGCGGCGAAGGGCCGGCCAGCCTCCACCAGGCCCCGAGCCGTGACCAATGTTTGCGCCGGCGGCAGCGGCTCCTCCGAGACCGGTTCGACGCCGACGCTTCCGTACGGCAGCGGCCGCCCAAGGGCGTCACGCGGCCGCGTCTGCCGTGGGCGCTGTGAAGCATCCCTGTCCCTGTCACCGGTCATGTCAGTTTCCGCCCTGAGCGTCCCCGGATCATCCCAACTTTCATACCCCCATGCTATGACCCGCCTGTGAACATCTGTTCCGCCGTCCCTGTCCGGAGTGCCGGACGGCGACTAGCGTACAGTGACACATACACACCACATCGTTTGGTGATGTTCGTTCATGGTGGGGGCTACAGAACGAATTCCTTATTGCTCTCACGCAAGACCAGCGCCCATCTGCGGGCCGGATGTGGGAAGCTGCGGGTTGCTCAACCCGCCCTCGGATCCTCGTTATCCCGTTGGACCTTCACCCTGCACGGTCTTGCGTATCTCAATCACTTCGTCGTGCCACATCGCGGCCGTGCTCTTGGCGTGCCCACAACCTTTGGAGAGAAATCCCATGCGCAAATTCATCAAGGCCGCAGGCGTCCTTGCCGCCGCCGGAATCCTGCTCACCGCGGTCCTGCCGGCGGCAACGGCGGACACGGTCGATTCCACCATTTCCGGTGGATCCCTGACCTCCACAACGTCCGGGGCGAACCTGAGCGGTGTGACACTCGACGGAACAGACAAAGCCGCTACCGGAACATCATCGTCCCCGTGGAGCATTTCAGACTCCCGCGGCACAGGCCAAGCGTGGACGTTGTCAGTTACCGCCACGGTCCCCACCAGCGCGGCCGGAACCGTTGAAACAACGGCTCGCACCATCCCCGTTTCCAACCTGACCATCACCCCGGGCACGGTCACCGCCGGGTCGGGCGCCGATCCTGTCGACGGCATCACTGCACCGGCCCTGGCAATGTCGGGGTCGGCCCAGGCCCTCGTTACGTCGGGCGGAGCCAACAGGGGAACCTACGCGTTAACACCCACCTACAGCCTGGCCGTCCCGGCAAACACCTACCGGTCGAATTATTTTGGCGCCGTTGGGTCCACTGCTCTCCTGCCCTACGTCTCCACGCTCACGTACACCATCTCCTAGAGTTCCCGCGCGCCCGCCGGATGGTCTCTCCCGGGGAGAACATCCGGCGGGTTGCGCCCCCATCCCAGCAACGGGCAATGCGGCCGCTGATCTAAGGACCCTCCATGACCATTCCCTTTCCCCGGCCCCACCGGGCCCTGAGCACTGCCCTGGTCACGGCGGCGTTGGCCCTTTGCCTGCTTGCCGGTTCTGGACCGGTAGCTGCGGTCGACAACGGGGCGCTGGGAATTCGGCCCGCGAACGAATCCGACTTCTTCCACATCTCCCTTTATCCCGGGGCAGCGCTCGAGGCTACCGCGATCGTCACCAACCACACTGAAACGGCCGTGACGCTACTGAACTATCCCGTAGACGCCACCAGCACACCGCAAGGCGCCTTCGCGCTTGCCAACCAGGACGAGCCGCGTCCCGGCGTGGGCGGCTGGGTGCAACTGGCCAACGACCACATCACTCTTGCGGCGAACTCAGAACTAAGAGTCCCCTTCAGGATCAGCGTCCCCGAAGGAACCCCACCGGGAGACTACGCCGGCGGGCTGATCATCCAAAGCCCCCCGGTCCAAGGCAAAACCTCCACCGTGGAAGGAGACACAGCCGTCCGCCTAGACGTCATCCAGCGTCAGGGGGTCCGCATTTACCTCAACGTCGCAGGCACCGCTGTCAGCACACTCAAACACGGCGGCCTGAGCTGGGCGAAGACCGGGGACACAGTCACGTTCGCCCTGCCCCTGTACAACACCGGCAATACCATCCTGCACCCGTCCGGCACGCTCGATGTCAGCAGCTGGGTCGGAGCGAACACCCAGCTGAAATTCGACACACCAGAAAGCATGCTGCCCGGGTCCACGCTCGAACTTCACGCCAGCTTGCCACAGGCACCCGCAGTTCAGTCCGGCACCGCGGCGGCCACCTTCACCTCCGAAGCGGGCACAGGGCATTCCGAGACGAGCATCGCCTACGCACCCTGGCCACTCCTCATCGCCGGGCTGTTCCTCGTACTGGGCGCCACCTACGGCGCATGGCGGACGGCCCGATTTGTCCGCCGCGCCCGGCACGCCATTGCCCAGGTCACCGCAAAAGAACGCGAAACCCGGGATCCGGAAACTGTCCCTGGACTTTAACCCCTTTTCGCAGCGGAGTTCTGATGTGCCTGTTTCCCGCCCCGGGTTGCAGCCGGCCACGCACGCCCCCGGGTCGACGACACAGGAAAATCATCCCGGCGAAACACTCCGGCAACGTCGCCACGGCAAGCTTGGCCGTACGGGGACACAACGAGTTGGAGGCGGCTCACATGGGAACTCAACGTATTAGCACTGGCCGGATCCACACCGAACCGGTCAAGACCGAACGAGTCAACACCGACCGGCTGCAGGCCGGCGACTACATCGAGGCGTGGCACAACGGCAAGCTCTTCCACGAGGGCCGGGTGACCGACGTCGTTCCCAAACTGGATTTGTTCTGGATCCTGGACGCCCGGACCGGCACCCGCAGGCTGCTGGATCCGGAGGCCCTGGAGATCATCCGGCGCGAGGACACGGCAGCCGGCAGCGGCACACCCCGTAACTACCCAGCGGGAGGGCCGAACAGAACCCCTAACGTGGAGCCGTTATCCGCATGAATTAGGGATGTCCACCACCTTCCGACGGGGGTAACGTCGGAAGGGGACTTGGTTTCGGCGAAGGAGGCGGAACATTTTGGACCACAATCAGCTGGGGGCTACCAGAGGCGAGGGCAGAACGACGGGCCATGTGGCAGCGGCCGAGGATGAAAACAGACTTTTGGGGCTTGTCCTGGACAGCCCTGAGATCACTTCCTTCCTCACCGAACTGGCCATCATGACGGCGTCGTGCCTTTCGACGCAGGACAACATTATTGATTGCGGCGTGACCGTACTGCGGGAGAAAAAGCCCGCGGTGGCAGCCAGCAGCAATACGCGGGCGGCGTCCCTGGATGAGCTGCAGAACGGCTTCGGCGAGGGGCCGTGCCTCACCGCCCTGCACGGGAACACCACCGTTCTGATCCCCGACCTTCTTGTGGAGGAACGGTGGCACCGCTACACGGAGGCCGCACTGGACAACGGCGTTCGCTCCGTCCTTGCCGTCCCCTTGAACCTGGCGGGCGAGGCACACGGGGTGACAAACCTCTATTCCAGACAACCCGACGGATTCTCGGACCTGGATGTCCTGACCGCTGAAAACTTCGTGGCCAATGCGTCACGGTCCATACAGCTCGCGCTCAGCATGGCACACCTGAAGGGTGTACACGAGGACCTCCTGGCAGCGATGCAATCACGGACCATTATTGACATGGCGGTGGGCGTGGTCATGGCGCAGAACGGCAGCTCCCAGGATGAGGCCATCAGCATCCTCACACGGGCGTCCAACAGCCGCAACGTGAAACTCCGCGAGGTGGCCTCCACCGTGGTGGACTCCGTAGGCGGCAAAGGTACGGAGAGCAAGGCGTCCTAAGCGGACTTGCTGGGGTGATACGGGGGTTGTTGGCTGGCGCACCCCTACCGATCGGCCCAACCGGTGGGCGCGGGGGCGTCGAGGAACGTGGTCACTACCTCGCGCACGAGGTCGGTCCGCGCGAGCCCAAAAAAGTGCGTCGTTCCGGGGAACACCGCGAGCTGCGACGCCGGCACGCCCTCGAAGTCGCCGTTCACGTCTCCCCCGCGCAGTTGGAGGAACTTCACCGCGTGCTCGAGCTTGACCATGTCGCAGTCACCCACCGTGAAGAGCGTCGGGGCGGCGATTCCGCGGATCTCATCATCGCTCCATCCGGATTCGCCCGAGCCGTAGTGTGAGAGCTTATCGAGCAGGCCCTGCAAGTGCTCGCGATCGGGATGCGGGGACACTGCGAGGTAACGTTCCTCCATTGGGGTTCCCGCGATCATGTCCACCGTCATCTCCGCGACAGCTTCCTCGTTGCCGCCGCGATTCCCCTCTGGCCGGAACGACACCGACGAAACGATGAGCTTGCGCACAAGTTCCGGGTGGTGGATCGCCAGGTCCAGCGCGACCGCACCGCCGACGCTGAACCCGAACACATCCACGCTGCCGACACCGAGGTGCTCAAGAAGCCCGATGACATCAGACGCCAGAGCGTGAGTGCCCAGCGGCCGGTCGATGTCGTTAGTGCGTCCGTGCCCTTGGAAGTCCGTGGCGATCACCCGGCGCCCGCCCGACAAACTCGGGATCAGCGCACCGAACTGCTGCTCGATGTCGAAGAGCCCGCCGTGCAGGAGCAACAGCGGTGTGCCGCCCTCCCCGTGCAACTCGTAATACATCTGGAGCCCATTGACCGACGCGTATCCGGTCTCGCGGGCGGCTGTCGTCCCATCGGTCATCCGTGAGCCTCCTCTGGCCTCTGCGTGCCTGCCCTCAATCCTGACATTGCACCCGCTGCACAGCCAGTGCACGGCCGGCACAAATTCTTCCGCGGACTGACTGATGCACACGCCACACTGCAACCTGGGGCACAACGCCGGCACCGCCGTCGTGCCTGACAGGGAGCTTGCCCGACAAAACCCTAGGAGATCTTGCGACGGTAAATGGCGGTCGCGAAGGCATAGGTGGGAACCAGGATGCCGACGAGCCAGGCGAGGGAGATCCAGATGTCACTGCCGACCGGTTCCTCGGCGAACAGGGCCCGGATGGTGTTCACAATGGAGGTGGCGGGCTGGTTCGAAGCGAACCATGCGACCGGGCCCGGCATCGAATCGGTGGGCGCGAATGCCGAGCTGATGAACGGCAGGAAAATCAGGGGATAGCTGAACGCACTCGCGCCGTCAACAGTCTTCGCCGAGAGCCCGGCGATCACGGCGATCCAAGTCAGCGCCAGGGTGAACAGGACCAGGATGCCGGCGACGGCAAGCCAGGAAGCCACGGATGCCCCCGTGCGGAACCCCATGACGAGGGCGACGCCGATCACGAGCGCTACCGAGACCAGGTTCGCGGCCAGGGAGGTGAGAACGTGGGCCCAGAGCACGCTCGACCTCGCGATCGGCATGGACTGGAAGCGTTCGAAAATGCCGCCCTGCATGTCCAGGAACAACCGGTACGCGGTATACGCGACTCCGGACGCGATGGTGATGAGCAGGATGCCAGGGAGCATGTAGTTGATGTACGACGTATCGGATCGGGTGTTGATCGCACCGCCGAAGACGTACACGAACAGCAGCATCAGCGCGATCGGGGTGACAGCGGTGGTGATGATCGTGTCGGGGCTGCGGAGGATGTGGCGCAGCGAGCGGCTGGTCAGGACGCGTGTGTCGCCGAAAACGTGAACGGTCATCGGACTTCCTTTCGTGCTGGGACCGTGCCGGC
This sequence comes from Arthrobacter sp. R4, assembly GCF_051365025.1. Classification (NCBI taxonomy): domain Bacteria; kingdom Bacillati; phylum Actinomycetota; class Actinomycetes; order Micrococcales; family Micrococcaceae; genus Arthrobacter; species Arthrobacter sp. R4. The sequence continues at coordinate 92,373 of NZ_JBLWIJ010000031.1, read as the reverse complement.
GGCGTGACCGTCGTCGGTGTTCGGGCCGTCGTCAGTGGTAGGGCCCTCGCCGGTGGTAGGGCCCTGGCCGGTGCCACCGACGAGGGCGAGGAAGACGTCCTCGAGGGAGGGCTGCTTCTCCACGTACTCGACTTTGGCGGGCGGGAGGAGTTGCTTGAGTTCGGCGAGCGTCCCGTTCTGGATGATCGTGCCCTTGTGCAGGATCGCGATGCGGTCGGCGAGCTGTTCTGCCTCGTCGAGATACTGCGTGGTCAGTAGCACCGTGGTGCCCTGGCCGGCGAGTCGCTTAACGGTCTGCCACACCTCGATGCGCGCCTGGGGGTCGAGCCCCGTTGTTGGTTCGTCGAGGAAGATGACCGCCGGGTTCCCGATCAGGCTCATCGCGATGTCGAGCCGGCGTCGCATGCCCCCCGAGTACGTCGACGCCTTGCGGGAACCCGCATCGGCGAGGCTGAACTGCGCAAGCAGCCCATCGGCGACCGCCCCCGGGTCCCTTAGATGACGCAGCTTGGCTACGAGCACGAGGTTTTCCCGGCCGGTTAGTACTTCATCGACCGCGGCGAACTGGCCGGTCAGGCTGATCGACTCGCGCACGTCGCCGGGCTCCGCGGTGACGTCGAAGCCGTGCACCGTGGCGGAGCCGGCGTCGGCCTTCAGCAGCGTGGACAGGATCCGCACCAGCGTGGTCTTGCCCGCGCCGTTCGAACCGAGCAGCGCGAAGATGCTCCCCGCGGCCACGTCAAAGTCCACGCCGCGCAGGACGTGCAGGTCCTTGAACGACTTCTCAATGCCCTGCACCCGGATAGCGGCGGTTGTCACGATCCTGCCTCTTTCGCCTTATCGACCGCCTCGGTGAGACGGGCCCGTTCCTTGTCGATCCATCGCTTTCCGCCGTAGGCCTGGGCGAAGCTCTCGGCGAACTCGATGGGATCCTCGCCGACGATCTCCTCCACTGGCGTGCCGTCGATGGCAGCGCGTTCCCACAGGTCCGCCAGGTCCGAGAACATCTGCACGATGGTGTCCCCATCGGTGACCCCGCCGTAGTACATGAAGTACCGGTTGAAAGCGGTCGCCACCGCGCGGTAGGGCTCGGGCAGGGCATCCAGCCGCGCCTTGGACTGCTTGTACTGCTTCTTCTGCTCGAGCGAGCCGGTCACCAGCTCGATCCACTTGGCTGCCATATCACTTTCCTCCCGTGCGGAGCTGTTCAAGCCGTTCGGACAAGAAGCTCCATGTTTTCCAGAATTCGTTAAGTTCTTTTTCGCCCTGTGGGTTGAGCGTGTACACCTTGCGCGGCGGCCCTTTCTCGGAGGGCCGCTTCTCGACGTCCACCAGGCCCTTTTGCTCGATCCTGACCAGCAGCGCGTACACGGTCCCCTCGGCGATTTCGGTGAACCCCTGCGCCCGGAGCAGCGTGGTGATTTCGTACCCGTAGTGCGGGCTCCCGGTCAGGAGGGCAAGAACAATGCCCTCCAATGTCCCCTTGAGCATCTCCGTCATTTGCTTACCCACCGGACACCTCCTCATCCACTACTCAGTGTTACTAGCTACTAGTACATAGTAGCGCTAAGTAGTCGAGTTGCAAGGCCTCAAAATGATCCCCCTGGAGGTGCCGTGGGGCAGGTATTAAGTTCCCGGGTTCCGCCGTTGGGCGCCAAGGCTCTACAGCCTGCCGGAAGAGCGCCCCGTCATCGGTTAGCCCCCCGGCCCTTTCCAGTTGCGGGCGCTAACCGATGGGAATAGGTTGTGGAGATGTCCACTACGCCGGAGCGCGACCTCCTCCTTGAACTCCAGGACCTGATTGTCGGCACAGATTCAATAGCCGAGTTCCTGGGAGGCTTCGCTGCTATCGCCGCCGACGTGATCAGCCGGAACGCCGGTGAAACCGTGGAATGCGGCGTGACTCTGAAACGCGTCAAGCACACCAGGACCGTTGGCGGAAGCAGCCCGAAGGCCATCCACCTGGACAAGATCGAGCAGCAGGTAGGTGAGGGACCCTGCATCACAGCCCTCCAGACCCAAAGGCCCACCCTCCTGGGCGATGTCCGCACCGACTCACGCTGGCCGCGCTACCAGAAAGCGCTGTATGACGAGGGCATCCTGAGCGCCCTGGGCGTGCCGCTGGAGATCGGCGAAGACTCTTCCGCCGCCCTGAATTTTTTCGCTACGTCCACCAGCGTGTTCTCTGACGGCATCATCAAGGAAGCCGCCGGCTTCGCCGACCTTGCCGGCAGCGCCGTCCGCCTCGCCTTGAAAGTGGGCACCGCCCAGGGCGCGGCCGATGACCTCAGCGCAGCCATGCAGAAACGGACAGCCATCAACCTGGCCTGCGGGATCATCATGGGCCAGAACCGCTGCACCCAGGCCGAAGCCATGACCATCCTGACCAACGTGTCCAGCCACCGGAACCAGAAGCTCCGCGACGTGGCCGAGGAAATGGTCATCAAGATCTCCGGCGACAAGCCCAGCACCCACTTCGACGCGTAAAATGACCGCATGACACCGCAGGAGTTGGCCAACCTGGCCCACCTGCGCCGCGCCCGCGACCTGATCGATCGCGAATATGCGCGGCCCCTCGATGTGCCAACCATGGCTGCCGGCGCCCTGATGTCGCCGGCGCACTTCTCGCGCCAGTTCAAGGCTGCCTATGGCGAGACGCCCTACAACTACCTCATGACACGGCGGATCGAACGCGCCATGGCCCTGCTGCGGGCCGGCATCAGCGTGACGGACGCCTGTATGGAGGTGGGCTGTACATCGCTGGGTTCGTTCAGCTCCCGTTTCACAGAAGTCGTGGGCATCACCCCCAGCGAGTACCGCTCCAGGGAACACCACGCAGTGAAGGCCATGCCCAACTGCATCGCCAAACAACACACGCGGCCGGACCGCAAGGCGTCGGCAGCAAGCAAGAAAGCGGGCAGTGGAGCGGCACGGGAAACACTGAGCAGGATTGAAGAAGCGCCCGCGCCACAGCTGCAATAGCGTGTGAAACATGAACATTTCATTGAAGTACGCACACGTAACCGTCAACGATCTCGATGAATCCCTCGCGTTCTACCGCGACGCGCTTGGCTTTGAAGTGCGGAACGACGTCGGCTCGGACGGACAGCGCTGGGTCACCATTGGAAGTGCCGCCCAGCCCGACCTTGAGCTCGTTCTTTCGCCTCCCCACGCAGGCCGCTCCCAGGCAGACGGAGATGCCATCCAGGAACTCCTCACCAAGGGCGTCATGCCCATGCTTGTGTTCAACACGGACGATCTCGATGCGACGTTCGAACGGCTCCGCGCGTCAGGGGCCGAGGTCCTGCAGGAACCCAAGGCCCAGCCGTGGGGCCCGCGTGACTGCGCGTTCCGGGACCCCTCCGGCAATATGATCCGCATCAACCAAGGCTGACACTGGCGAAACACGGCCCGGATCCCGTTGCGGAACCCGGGCCGCTCCGTGCCGGGGTTAATCAAATATGAGTACTAACTACTCGTGTGCCCCGGTGGTGAGCCCCCTAGGCTCGGGATTGGCTGCAGTAGCGACGGCCTTCTCACTTGATGGGGGCGATCACGTGAACGATGGTCAAACACATACCGGCAGGGGCTCGGACGAACTTGAGCTGCCGACCCACTGGCGCTGGGACGGCACGGATCTCCTTTACGATCTGGTGGCACCCACGGAGGCCGCGTCACTGGACGTGCTCGCTGGCCTAGGGGCCGCGGCCCTGACCAGGGCCGCCGACGCGGTCCTTGATTGTGCGGTGACCCTCCGGGCACCGAAGCGGAAACCGGTCACGGCCGGCGCGCCGGACGCTGCCGTGGCGCTCACCAGGTGGGACCAGGAACATTCGCACGGCCCGGCGTCGGAATCGCTGGACGGCAGCGTTGCCATCCTCCTCAACGCCGAATCCCGGGACCCGCGGTGGCCCCACTACCGCCAACGGCTGCAGGCGGCTGGCTACTTGAGCGCTATGAGCCTTCCCCTGGAGGTGAGCCACGGCTATGCGGGCGCATTGACTTTCTTCGCGGCCGAGCCCAACGTCTTCACCACTGAGCTCATGTCGCAGGCTTTTGCCTTCCGGGATGTTGGATCGAGGAGCCTGCGCCTGGCAACGCAGGTGCGGCGGGCGTCCGAATTCACAGACCAGCTGCGCTCGGCCCTGACCAGCCGCACGACAATAGACATCGCCTGCGGCGTGATCATGGGGCAGAACAGATGCTCCTACGACGAAGCCTTCGACATCCTTGCCAAGGCCTCAAGCCACCGGAACGTGAAGCTGCGCCTCATCGCGGAATCAATCCTGGAAGGCTACGGCGGCGCCCCCGAAACCCACTTCGACAGCTGATTTTATTGACACCTGCCTCCCGAGGGTACAGCCCTCACTGTACTATCGGAGCATGGAAGCCCTCACCAGCGCCCCGGTTCTTGCGCGCTTCGGATACGCAGTATCGGATCCTACCCGTGCACGGATCCTGCTTGCCCTCGCCGATGCACCGTCGTATCCGTCGGACCTGGCAGAGTCACTGGGCGTGTCCCGGCAGAACATGTCCAACCACCTGAGCTGCCTGCGGGGCTGCGGCCTGGTGGTTGCCGTGCCGGACGGACGCCGCACCCGGTATGAGCTCGCAGATCCGAGGCTGGGCCACGCGATCGGGGACCTGCTGGGCGTTGTCCTGGCGGTGGACCCTGCGTGCTGCGCGCCCGACGGGACGTGCCTGCCTTGACAGCGACATTACGGGCCGAACCGGGCGCTTCCCGCCGGGCTGTCCTGGCCCGGCGCATCCGCCTCCTCGCGGCGGCCACCATCACCTACAACGTGATCGAGGCCGGCGCCGCGCTCTGGGCCGGGGGTGTGGCTGACTCATCCGCCCTGATCGGCTTTGGGCTGGATTCGGTCATCGAAGTCGCCTCGGCAGTGGCCTTGTCATGGCAGTTCGCCGCCCAGGACCCTGAGCGGCGGGAACAGTTGACGCTTCGGATCATCGCCGTGTCCTTCTTTGCCCTGGCAGCATTTGTGGCCGTGGACGCCGTCCGCTCGCTCTTGGGCGCAGGCGAACCGCGGCATTCTCCTGTTGGCATCGTCATCGCAGCCATGAGCCTGGCGATCATGCCGGTTTTATCCTGGCTGCAGCGGCGGGCCGGACGGGAACTTGGCTCGCGGACAGCGGTGGCCGACTCGAAGCAGACCCTGCTGTGTACATACCTCTCCGCGGTCCTGCTGGCAGGGCTCCTGCTGAACAGCACCATGGGCTGGTGGTGGGCTGACGCCGGCGCGGCCCTCGTGATTGCCGTGATCGCAGTGCGTGAAGGCATCAACGCTTGGCGCGGCGATGCCTGCTGCACGGTTCCCCACGCCGTCGGATCCCGTGAGCCGACAGCGGACGGATGCTGCGATGGCTGCCACACCGGCCCTGACATGGCCCAGCGCACGGTGCTCCCCGTCCGTATCCCCCTCCGTGAGGACTGAACGCGGACTTCGAACTGCCCCGCATCCTCACAGCCCGAACACCGTTGCCCGCGTCCGCGGCCCCGGCTTCCGCGGCCCCGGCCCGCATGAACGGTGCCGTCCAACACCGCTCGTGCGGCCCACGGCAGCTCATGCGGGACAAGGCCGCCCTAGTGAGTACGCGCGGACGCCGCTGCCGAGAGTGCCTGCAGGCCCTTTTCGAAGTCTCCGCCCACCATCTTGTCCATGTTCATGAACAGGGCGAAGACCTTGGCCAATCCCTTGTTCTCGCCCGTCATGGTCCACTTCACGTTGGTGCCGCCGTCGACCGGGGTCAGCGTGAAGGTGGTCGGGTTCACGGCCTTGAACGGCTTGGTGAACTCGAGCCGGACCCTGACCAAGCGGGGCTCCGTCGACTCCACGATTTCCATGTTTCCGCTCCCGGCCTTGCGGTTGCCGCTCCAGGAGTATTTCGCGCCGACGCCGGCAGCGTTGCCGGAATAGTGGCGTTCCAGGGCGGGGTCCACCTTCTCCCAGGGAGACCACTGGGTCCATTCGTGAAAGTTGTTGATGAGCGGGAAGATTGCCTCGGCCGGAGCCGGAATGAATGCGCTGCGGGTCACTTCATAGGTAGACATGCTGCCAGCATAGTGCGGGGCCGTCCTGCCCGGGAGTGCCCGGCCCCGGAGCCCCCGACCCGGTGGCACTTCCGGCGTCAGGACGGGCTAAGGGCACTGATTTTGCGCTCCAGCGCGACCCTTTCCGCCGCGTTCCCGCACAGCTCCAGGGCCTGCAGCAGGGCGTGTCGGGCTTCGTCGACGCGGCGCAGCCGGGTGAGGAGCTCGCCTCGGACGGACGGAAGAAGGTGCGAACCGTTGAGCTCTCCCCGCCCGGCGATCTCCTCCACCAGGGCCAGCCCGTCGGCCGGGCCGGACGCCATGGCTACCGCCACCGCCCGGTTGAGTTCAATGATGGGCGACGGCGTTAGCTGGCCGAGTGCCTCATACAGTCCAACGATCCGGGGCCAGTCAGTCTCCGCCACCGAGTGCGCAACCGCATGGCATTCGGCGATGGACGCCTGCAGGCCATAGGCACCCAGCCCGCGGCCGCCGTCGGCCTTTGCCAGCGCCGCACGTCCGCGCCGGATCGCCGACTGGTCCCATAGCCGCCGGTCCTGGTCCTCGAGGAGGACCGGCTGGCCGGACTTGTCCAGGCGGGCGGGAAAGCGGGCGGCGGTCAACTCCAGCAGCGCAAGCAGCCCGAAGACCTCCGGCTGCGGATCGAGCCGCACCAGGGTGCGGGCCAGCCGCTGCGCCTCGCCGGCGAGGTCCCGCCGGATCCACGAGTCCCCGCCGGAGGCAAACGACCCCTCCGTGAAAATGAGGTAGACCACCTGCAACACGGAACCCAGCCGCTCGGCCCGCTCCCGGGGCTCCGGCACGGCAAAGGGCACGTTGGCGGCGGCCAGGGTTTTCTTGGCGCGCGTGATGCGGGCCTGGATTGTTGCCACCGGCACCAGGAACGCTTTCGCGATGGCCTCGCTCCCCAGCCCGCCCACCACGCGCAGGGTCAGCGCGATGCGCGCCTCCTTGGACAGCACCGGGTGGCAGGAGATGAACATCAATGCCAGGACGTCGTCGTCGATGGCTTCAGGGTCGAATAAGGCATCCGGGCCGGGTTCCTCCGGGGTCAGGTCCCGGGCCAGTATTGCGTATCGTTCGTCCGCTGCGGAGCGGCGCCGGAAGGCATCTATGGCACGACGGCGGCCGGTGGTCAGGAGCCAGCCCGTCGGTTCGTGGGGGACGCCGTTAACGGACCAGGAGACGAGCGCCTCGGCCAGCGCCTCCTGTGCCAGGTCTTCGGCGAGGGCGAAATCGCCAGTGAAGCGGGCGAGGGCGCCGACGATTCGTGCGGCTTCCATCCGCCACACAGCTTCGACGGCGCCCCTCGCCGCGGTGGATCCCACCGGTCAGAGCTGCCCGGTCTGCTCGCGCCAGGCGCGTTCCTTCTGGATCCATTCGTTGTCCTGCGGGAATTCGTCGATGGTGGGCACGCGCCGGATCTCGGTCTTGCTGCCTTCCGTCATCGGCGCCCGCTTGGCCCACTCGACGGCTTCCTCCTTGGAGGCGACGTCCAGGAGGTAGAAGCCGTTGAACAGTTCCTTCGTCTCGCCGTAGGGCCCGTCGGTGACTACCGGCTGCTCGCCGGTGAAGTCCACTACGACGCCTTCCTTGGGATCATCGAGGCCTTCGGCTGCCAGCAGGACGCCGGCGCGGATCAGTTCGTCGTTAAACTTGCCCATGGCGGTCAGGGCCTCGGTGAAGTCGACGTCCGTGAACTTGGCGAGGGACTCGTCGGTTGCCCGCATGATCAGCATGTACTTGGCCATTTCAATCTTCTCCTTGAGTGTGGAAGGTCGCCCTTCGACCTTCTCACCCATAGGTCGAACGGCACCACCGCAGATCGACACAACTGAAGAAAAACTTTTGGCTAGCTGCGGGTGTCCCGTCGCTGACGCTTGGGTTTCCCGTTCACGATCGTCCGGACAGCCGCATCCAGCTGGTCCAAGGTGCCTTTGGCGTCTGCCAGGGCCATAAGCTCCGCCGCTACGACCGCCAGCTTGAGGTTGCTGCGGCTGCTGTGGCCGATCAGCAGCTTGAACGCCTCCTCCGCGCCGATCCCTAGCCTGCCCATCAGCAGTCCCCGGGCCTGGTCGATGACGCTGCGGGTGGCAGTGGCACGCTCCACGGCTTCGCGGGCGGCCACTTCGGTCTCCCGCTGGAGGGTGGCGGTCAGGTCCACCATCATCCCGTCGATCGTGGTGACCGTTCCTGCCGGGTCAACAGTCCCCTCGCCGGAAGTCAGGACCTGGTGAAGGCGGCCGTGGGCGTCGATGATCCGGTGATAGATGGAGAAATGGCCGCCATGGCAGCAGATCTCAGCGATGATCTCCTGGGCCCGCGGCCTGTCGTCAGGATGCTTGTGGGCGAAGATCAGCTCGATAGAGGGCACCACCTCGCCACGCTTGTAGCCGTGCAGCTCAAAGAGGCCGTCAGAAAACTCCACGGTCCCGCTGACCAGGTCAATGTGGTAGGTTCCGGCTGGGCAATTCCGCGTCCCCAAAGCACTCGAATACGTGTAGGGGCTGCTCAAATCCGACAATTGGGCACCTCCAGGCGTTCCGTAGGCCGCCTCCCCTGGGCGGGTCACCCCATTATGGCAAGGAATCCCGCATTTGAGACGTTTGTATCCCCACGGTGACGTCCCGCCGTCGAACCCTCTCTCACTTCGCTGGTCCGTTGCTCTATCACTTGTGGTCCCCAAAAGGCCCCCAGAAGGACCCTAAGTGATAGAGCAACGCATCCTCCTGCTGGACGCGGCACCCGGCGTCCGCCGCCTCCTAAGTGCGGGCAGACTTGACGCCGATACCCCCTGGGGGTATATTTTCAGTGTTGTCAGTGAAGTGGTATGTCCAGGCCCGGTGCCCCGCACCCGCCATCACAGCCGTTCAACCCCAGCGCCCATTGGACCTTCGTCAACGAATGGAAACTGACATGCCTGGTATTGGAAACCGCACCGAACTGCCTCAAGCCACCTCCGCCGTCGGCTGCAGCCGCTGCTCGACCGGCGTCCCGGCTCACCCACAGCGGAACACGGCCGACGCCGAATACTCCGTTGGCGGCCTGACCTGCGGACACTGCGTTGAGACTGTGCAGAGGGCCGCGACCGCCGTCGAAGGCGTCACCGCCGCCACCGTTGAACTGGTAGCAGGCGGGACGTCGCGCCTGCTGATTTCCGGATCGGCCGATCACGTCGCGATCCGTGAGGCAGTTTCCGCTGCCGGGTACACCATTAGCCGCTGAGCAACCCCACCGCGTCCTCGCCAGGAGGAATCATGCAACACCACGGCACCACCACCGGACACCACCACCACGAAAACCACGCGTCTCCGGGCCACGGCGCCCGGGACGCCCATGCTGTCCATACCTCCGGCCAGCACGCCGGCCACAGCACCGCCATGTTCAAAAACAGGTTCTGGACGGCCCTCGCCCTCTCCATCCCCGTGGTCTACTTCAGCCCCATGGTGGGCCACCTTCTGGGTTACATGCCGCCCATGTTTCCCGGATCCGCCTGGATTCCACCAGTCCTGGGAACGGTGATCTTCCTTTACGGGGGTCAGCCGTTCCTGAAGGGCGGGCTGCGGGAACTGAAAGACCGGCGCCCTGGCATGATGCTGCTGATCGGGATGGCCATCAGCGTTGCTTTTGTTGCCTCATGGGTCACCACGCTGGGCATCGGCGGCTTCGACCTGGACTTCTGGTGGGAACTGGCCCTGCTGGTGGCCATCATGCTTCTGGGCCACTGGATTGAAATGCGCGCCCTCGGCTCCGCGCAGGGCGCACTGGATGCCCTTGCCGCGCTGCTCCCGGACGAGGCTGAACGCGTAACCCCCACCGGCACCGAGACCGTTCCGGTCTCCGAACTGAGCGAAGGCGACATCGTCCTGGTGCGCTCCGGCGCCCGGTTACCTGCTGACGGCAGGGTCCTTGAGGGGCAGGCCGAGTTCGATGAGTCCATGATCACAGGTGAGTCCAAGACAGTGTCCCGCTCGCCAGGCGACGCTGTCGTGGCCGGAACGGTGGCCACCGACAACTCCGTGCGCGTCCGCGTGACCGCCGTTGGCGACAACACCGCCCTGGCCGGCATCCAGCGGCTGGTGGCGGAGGCCCAGGCATCCTCCTCGCGCGCCCAGGCGCTCGCCGACCGGGCCGCTGCGTTCCTGTTCTACTTTGCCGCTGGAGCGGGTGTGCTCACCTTCGTTGCCTGGACCTTGCTTGGCAGCGTCCCGGAAGCCGTGGCCCGCACCGTCACGGTGCTGGTGATTGCCTGCCCACACGCCCTCGGCCTGGCGATCCCACTGGTCATCGCGATCTCCACCGAGCAGGCGGCACGGGCAGGTGTGCTGATCAAGAACCGGATGGCCCTCGAACGGATGCGCACCATCGACGTCGTCCTCTTCGACAAAACCGGAACGCTCACCACGGGTGAGCCGGAGCTCAAGGACATCGCAACGTCCGACGGCGGCAGCCGGGACGGGCTGCTTGCGCTCGCCGCCGCCGTGGAGGCGGACAGCGAACACCCGGTTGCCCGTGCCATCGTCAGGGCGGCGCGGCAGCGGAACCTGAACATCCCGCACGCCACGGGCTTCACTTCCCTGACCGGACGAGGAGTCCGCGCCAGCGTGGACGGCCGCACCATCCAGGTGGGCGGCCCGGCCCTACTGCGCGAACTGGGCCTTTCGGAACCTGACTCGGTGGCTTCCTCGACCGCGGGGTGGATGGAACGCGGGGCTGCGGTCCTGCACGTTGTCGACGGTGACCGGATCCTGGGGGCCGTCAGCCTGGAGGATGCGGTCCGAACCGAATCGCGCCAAGCCGTAGCGGCGCTGCAGGACCGGGGCATCAAGGTTGCGATGGTTACAGGCGATGCCCGGCAGGTTGCGGAGGCCGTGGCGGCCGAGCTGCACATCGACGAGGTCTTCGCCGAAGTCCTGCCGGCGGACAAGGACAAGAAAGTGGCGGAGCTGCAGGCCCGAGGGCTGAAGGTGGCCATGGTGGGCGACGGCGTCAACGACTCCCCTGCGCTGGCCCGGGCAGAAGTGGGTATCGCGATCGGGGCGGGCACCGACGTCGCTATGGAATCGGCAGGCGTTGTGCTGGCCGGCAACGATCCCAGGGCCGTGCTGTCCATGGTGGACCTCTCCCGCGCCAGCTACCGGAAGATGTGGCAGAACCTGGTCTGGGCCACCGGCTACAACGTCATTTCCGTCCCGCTGGCCGCCGGCGTCCTCGCGTTCGCCGGGGTGGTACTCTCCCCGGCGGCGGCCGCTGTCCTGATGTCCGCCTCGACTATTGTGGTGGCACTGAACGCCCAACTGCTTCGTCGGATCAGGCTGAACCCGGAGCAGGTCCGTTGACGCTGATGCAGGGAGGATCCACGGCATGAACGCAGCAGCCCGACGCCGGCTGGCAGCTCCGATGGGGCGCGCCGGGCTGCTCGCCGGGATCCTGGCCATTGTGGCCGGAATCCTGGGGATGCATGTCCTGACCGGCAACCACGCCGCGCACACGCTCGGAGCCGTGGCGCCGCCGTCGTACGCCACAGCCACGCCCGGCGGGCAGGCTCACATGACGCACGCCCACGGCGCGCACAGCGGCATGGTGCAGGGTAACCGCAGCGTGGTGCGGGGCGAGCCCGGTGCCTACGGTGCATCCGCTGCTGCGTGCAGCGGCAGCCTTGGCAGCGCGGAGTTGCCGGCCGCGGGCTGCACTCCCCTGGCCAAGGCCGGATCCCTCAGTGCCCCCGAACCAGGCAGCGCGGGGCAGCTTGCGGACGCACGGGTCAGTTCCGGTGTGGGAACCATGCGGTTCTACCCTTACCTGCCCGATGGCCCGTCCCCGGGAGATCTCTCCATCAGCCGGACGTAAAGGGCACGACGCCGGGCCCACAGTCCGGCGATCTGCCTGCCCGATGTGCACCATCGGGCCGTCCGCCGCGCCAACTGCGCGGCATGCCAAGACTCCGGCGCCCCCTGCGCCGAACACAACCCGAAGGTAGATTTCCCATGAACACCAAGAAACTAAGCCTGGCAGCAGCCGCCCTTGCCGCTGCCCTATCGCTCGCCGGATGCGCCGCCGGCACCGGCACGGGCACTACGCCGTCGCATGGCATGAACCACGGCAGCTCCAGCCCGATGTCCAGCATGATGCCGGACGCCTCGGCGGACCACAACGCCGCGGACATCATGTTCGCTCAGATGATGATCCCCCACCACGCACAGGCCGTGGAAATGAGCGAGATCATGCTGGCGAAAACTGGCATTCCGGCCTCAGTGACCTCCCTGGCCACCCGGATCAAGGCGGCGCAGGCTCCCGAAATCGAGCAGATGACGGACTGGCTCGAGGATTGGAACCAGCCCACCGGCATGATGACCGGGCACGCCATGCACGGCGGGGACATGTCCGGCATGGTCAGCGCCGAGGACCTGGACAAACTCAAGGCCGCCCAGGGCACAGAAGCTGCGAAGCTGTTCCTGACGCAGATGATCGCCCATCACGAGGGCGCCATCGCCATGGCCCAAACCGAGGTCGAGTCCGGCGAGTTCACCAAAACCATCGAGCTGGCCAACGCGATCATCACCTCGCAGCAGGCGGAAATCGAGGAGATGAAGGAGTTGCTCGCCGCAGTGTGACAACCGCCTGACCACTTTCCCTCGCGATGCTCTATCACTTCCGGTTCCTAACAGCCACGTTTAGCAACCAAGAGTGATAGAGCATCGTTGGAATTGTCGCGAAAGGTGAGAGAGCGTTTCGACGGCGGCGGCGGCGCCTTCCCGTGTTAAGTTGAAATGTGCGGACCGACCGGTCCGGCGCACCGGCTGGAAAGAGTACCCCTGTTGCAACTGCCCGACCCTGCCTCCGCGCAAGTGAGAATACTGACCGTCTGTACGGGCAACATCTGCCGGTCCCCCGTGGCCGAGCGGCTCCTGCAGGCAGGCCTGGACCAGGCAGTTCCGGGCGGTTTTGTGGTCACCAGCGCCGGCACGCATGCCATGGTGGGCGATCCCATCCAGCCGCCGTCCGCGGACATCGTGCGCACATTTGGCGGCAACGCAGAAGGCTTCGCCGCCCGTCAGCTGACCAGCAGGATCCTGCGCGGCGTGGATCTGGTGCTCACCATGACGTCGGGCCATCGCGGTGAGGTCCTGAAGCTGGACGCGTCCGTCCTGAAGCGCACCTTCACCATCCGCGAGTTCGCCCGGATGCTCGACGTCCTGGATGACCGCGCCGCCACCGCCCCTGGAACAGCGGAAACACCAACAGAAGCAACGCACGACGCCGGCAAGCGGCTGGCAGCGAACGCCGAGGTCTGGCGCGGCCTCCCCGCCAGGGCCGCAGCGGTCCGGCACCTGTCCCTGCCGTCGGATTCGTCAGAGAACGACGTCATCGACCCCTACCGCCGTGGCCTGGACATCTACCGCCAAATGGAGGACGAACTGGCCCCGGCTATCGTCTCCATCCTGCGCCATGCACGGCTGAACGCCCCCGCCTGACCGGACTGCCGCCGTCGTCCCGGACTGCGGCTAATTGTGCGGGTTTTCTGCGGATTCCCCCGATGTAGCGCCGGAACGCCGGTGCTAATTTTCGGAAATGGGCACCCATGCCGCGGATCCAAGGTCGACCAACCGCGCCAATGCCGCACGCCTTCATCGTCCCGTCATCGTTGCTCTCCAGATGCTGCTGGTGCTCGCAGTCCTCGTTCCTATGCTCAAGGACGCGTATCTATTCAATCTCGGCAGGATCTTCGACTCAGAAACCACCAAGATCGAACAAGCCTTCCCGGCAGAATCCACCCGACCGCAGCCGTCCATCCCTGGGGCGGCCGTAGGCGGTACCGCAGCCAATCCAGCAGCGGCGGGGGCCCCGCCGTCGAACACCCGCAGCTCCCTGAACATCCTGGTGATGGGCAGTGACAGGCGCGCGTCCTCCAGTGAGAAGGCTGCCGCCGGCGCCGCCTCCAACCAGCGCGCTGATGCCCTCATGCTGGTCCACATTCCCGCGGACCGCACCAAGGTCTACTCCATCTCCCTGATGCGTGACCTCTGGGTGGGAATCAAGGACCACGGCCACGCCAAGATCAATGCTGCGCTGGCATTCGGCGGCGTCCCGCTGATGGTGCAGACCGTAGAGTCCATCTTCGGCCAGCGCGTAGACCATGTCGCCATGATCGACTTCGAAGGCTTCGTGGGGATGACTGACGCCGTGGGCGGGGTGGAAGTGGACATCCCGGCGCCATTTGTGTCCCGCCACGACCGGATATCCTTCCCCGCGGGCCCGAACACCCTGGACGGTGTACACGCCTTGGAGTTTGTCCGTGAGCGGTACGCCTTTGCTGACGGCGACTACCAGCGCGTGCGTAACCAGCAGGCATTCGTCAAGGCCCTCCTGGCAAAGAACCTCAGCCAGGACACGGTCCTGAATCCCCTCACGGTCCACAACGTGGTGAGCGCCATGTCACCGTTCGTCAGCGTCGACAGTGGACTCGATGCGGCCACCGTGATCAGGCTCGCGAGGGAGCTGAAGGATGTCCAGCCCGAGGACATGGTGATGTTCACGCTACCGACACGGGGCACGGGGACCTCCACCGACGGCCAGTCGATTGTGCTCCCGGACCTCGCGGCCATCGACGCTATCTCCGCGGCCATGGCCACCGACACGCTGGGAGACTATGTAGCGCACAACGGCCTAGAGGGCGGAAACTGATGCCATGGAGGCACAACGATGAGCACCCCATCCGGTTCCGGTCCCAGCAGCCCCGAACCTTCGGTTCCTGGCGGGACCAACCCTGCAGCCCACCCGGCACAGCTGCCGTGGACCGAACGACGGCGGCTGGTGATAGCCGCTGTCCTGGCACTGGTGCTGGTGGCGGGGGTCGTCGTCGCCGTCTTAAGTTTCAACCGCAGCGGTTCCGAATCCCAGGCGCCCGTGGTGACGCAGACGGCCACCCCCAGCGAGACCGCCACGCCGACGCCCACTCAGACCACCCCTCCGCCGGCGCCGGCAGCTCCCCCACCCCCGGAGCCGATCGCCGACCTGCCGCCGGTGCCCATGAACATCCTGCTCATTGGCAGTGACAGCCGCGGCAACGCCCGGGAACAGGCCGCCCACACTATGGCTACAGGCGCCTCGTCAGACCACCGGGCGGACACGCTGATGCTGGTCCACGTCCCGGCAGACCGCCGAACTTTCTACGTTATCTCGCTGATGCGGGACCTGTGGGTCGACATCCCAGGTTACGGCGGGGCAAAGATCAACACCAGCCTTGAGGTGGGCGGGATCGACCTGGCGACGCGGACGGTCGAATCCGTGCTGGGCACCCACATCGACCACACTGTGATGCTGGACTTCCACGGCTTCAAGCTCCTGACGGACGGGCTGGGCGGGATCGACGTCAACGTCACCACACCTTTCCAGTCGACGCACGAAACCCAGCATGTCTTCACCGCCGGCGTGAACCATCTCGACGGCCAGGCTGCCCTGGAGTTCGTCCGCGAGCGCTACGCCTTTGTGGACGGCGACTACCAGCGGGTCCGCAACCAGCAGACCTTCCTCCGGGCCGTCCTTGCGAAGCTGACCAGCGGCGGGGCACTCAACGATGTCAACGCGGTGCGGGCCTTGGTGAACTTTGCCGGGGGATACCTCACGGTGGACCACGGCTTCGATCCGGTGTCCGTGGCCATCCTGGCCTACGCGCTGCGCAACACCGATCCCAATGCCGCGGGGTTCGTCACGCTTCCCACCGCGGGCGTGGGCACCATCGGCGGCGCTTCGGTGGTCCTGCCCGACTACGGCGGGATCAATGCGCTGGCGACGGCCCTGCGGGATGGCCGGATCGCCGAGTACGCGCGCTAGGCACAGTCAGGGCTTGCGCCAGTCGTGGCCGGTGATGTGTGAGCCGGCCTGCGGCCCCATCTGCAGCATTCCGCCGTCAACCGCCCAGGATGCACCGGTCACGTAGCTTGAAGCCGGCGAGGCCAGGAACGCAATGACAGCCGCCACCTCGCGGGCGTCCCCCGGCCTGCCGAGCGGAACGCCGGGACGGTCCTTCATCGTAGGATCCTCGTCCGTCTGGCCCGTCATGGGCGTTGCAATCTCCCCTGGTGCCACGCTGTTGGCAGTGATACCGAACTCCGCGAGCTCCAGGGCCATGGTCTTGATGAGTCCGCCCAGGCCGTGCTTGGAGGCGTCGTAGGCAGCGGCGCCCACGCGCGGCTGGAACTCATGGACACTGGTCACCGCCACGATGCGGCCGCCCCTGCCGGCTTTAACCATGCGCCGGGCGGCGGCCTGCAGGCAGGCGAAAGCCCCCGTGAGGTTCGTATCCACCGTGTTTTTCCACGTCTCCAGGTCAAGGTCCAGGAACGGAGTGCCGTCACCTGTCCCGGCATTGTTCACAAAGACGTCCACGCCGCCCAGCTCCTCGGCGAGCGAGTCAAGGACCGCTGCCGCTTCTGCCGGACGAGTGGCGTCCAGCCGGCGGACGACGGCGTTGCGTCCGGCGCGCCGAACCTCGTCGGCGGTCTCTTCGGCGCCCTTTTCGTCAGTGTGCCATGTGATGCCAATGTCCATCCCGGACGCGGCAAGGGCCACCGCAGTGGCCCTTCCGATGCCCGAATCGGATCCCGTGACGATGGCCGTCGCCGGTTCGAAGCGCGTGGTGTCTTCCATGCCTTCCTTTCAGCCCGCTATGCCGGCCGCTGCAGGCGGGATGCCGGCGGCTGCAAACGGGAAGCCCTTGAAACAGATTCCTCTGCCTGGCCCGTTTCGTCCTCCTCCAGCATCAGCGGGACGGCGAAAGTCACCACCAGGCGGGCGTCCGCGTCGTCCACCGACCTAATGGTCAGGCTCCTGGTCCCGTACGGGATTGAGGGGGTGAAGACCTGCAGGTTCCGGGAACCGAGGCTGGCGGAGTCGCGGAATCTGTAAGGAGTGCCCCAATGGTCTTCGATGGTGATGCGGGGAACCGGCCTGCCGATGGCCGACTTTACGTGGATATTGACCACCAGGCACCTGCTCCAGACCTCCACGGAGAGCACCGTGAACTCCGCGTTCCCGGCCAGGTGCAGGCCAAATGTGGGCGGCAGAAGCATCTGCCGGAGGGTGCCTTTCGGAATTATATTGCGCATCTCAGACCCCAATTTGATAAGTGTGCTTACAATTACCGCGCGTTAGTGACGCCCTGTCAAGTGGTTTGCGGATGACAGATTGGCATCAGTTAACCCAGCCCATGCCCGGCGTTAATCCAGGCTCCACGGAGCGTGTTCGAGCCCCGTGCACAGTGGATGCCATGACTGAAATTTCACGCCGCACCATTGTCAAAGGTTCCGTCCTCGCCGCAGCCCTGGCCGCAGTCCCGGCGGCCGCCAACGCTGCCAGCGGCCCGGTCCCCGGAAGCCCCCTCCGCACCGGGATCCCGCTTGTCAGGAACCGCCTCACCCTGCCCAGCGGCATCGCCACCGGGGACGTCACCTCGGACTCCGCCGTGCTCTGGTCCCGCTCCTCCGCCGCAGGCCGGATGATCGCCACCCTCAGGGCAGTTGACGACGGCGGCACTGTGCTGAGCGGCCGCGGAGCCTTCGCACGAACCCTCCGTGGACCGCGCGCCACCCAGGGGTCCGACTTCACCGCCAAGATCCACGCCGGCCACCTCCCCGCCAACACACGCTTCGCCCTGGAAATCAGCTTCGAGGACGACGGCGGCGCGGCGGGCGAGACGATCACCGGAACCTTCCGGACGGCGCCCGATACCGGAAGCACCAACGGTAAGGGACGCAGCGGCGGCGACCTCCCGCCGTCGTCCGCCCAAAGCTTTGTGTGGACCGGCGACACCGCCGGGCAGGGCTGGGGCATCAACGAGGAAATCGGCGGGATGCGCGGCTACCGGGCCATGCACAGCACCCGGCCCGACTTCTTCATCCACTCCGGCGACACTGTCTACGCCGACGGCCCCATCGCAGAATCCGTGGTGGAGAAAGACGGGCAGGTTTGGCGGAACCTGGTCACAGAGGAAGTCTCCAAGGTGGCCGAAACCCTCACCGAATTCCGCGGGCGGCACCGCTACAACTCCCTCGACACCAATATCCGCGCCATGCTCGCCGACGTCCCGCTGATCGCCAACTGGGACGACCACGAAACCACCAACAACTGGTATCCCGGCGAGATCCTGGACGACCCCCGCTACACCGTCCGCGACGTCAACACGCTCGCTGCCCGGGGCCGGCAGGCCTGGCAGGAAAACATGCCGATTGCTGACGGTGCCGCGCTGTGGCGGCCGGGAACGTTCGACGACGGCGGGCAGTACCAGCCCGCGCGCATCTACCGGAAGATCACCCGCGGCCCTCAACTGGATGTTTTCTGCCTGGACATGCGCACCTTCAAGTCGCCCAACACGGACGGCAAGGAGCCGTATGCCACCTCCATCCTGGGCCAGGAACAGGTGGACTGGCTGATCCGTGAGGTATCCAGTTCCAAGGCGACCTGGAAGGTGATCGCCGCGGACCTGCCGCTGGGCATCATCGTTCCCGACGGCGCAGTCAACCAGGAAAGCCTGGCCAACCGGGAGCCTGGCGCGCCGCTTGGTCGCGAACTTGAGATCGCCGGGGTCCTCAGTGCCTTCAAACGGAACCGGGTCCGGAACGTCGTGTGGCTGACGGCCGATGTGCACTATTGCGCAGCCCACCACTACTCCCCCGAGCGGGCAGCCTTTACCGACTTCGACCCGTTCTGGGAGTTCGTGGCAGGACCCATCGCCGCCGGGTCCTTCGGGCCCAACACCATGGACGGGACCTTCGGCCCGGAGGTGGTGTTCGCCAAGGCGGGCCGCTTCCCGGGCGAATCGCCGCGCGACGGCGAGAACCAGTTCTTTGGCCATGTCCAGCTCGGCGAGGACGGCACGTTCACCGCCAGCCTCCGCAACGCCAACGGCGCCGTGGTGTTCTCCAAGGTGCTGACCCCGGAACGTTAGGGCATGCACCCTACCTAACTGCCGCCGTCGGGCGTTATCCGACCGCGAATCTGGGTACGCCGCAAGTAATGTCCCTGTTTTCCGCATCCGGCGGTCAGCAGGCGAGGCGGTACGAGTACTGGACGGGGTGTTGGTCGTGGACAACAGCGGAATGACGCAGGCGGTGCGGGAGGCCGGTGCCGTGGAGCTCGTCCTGATCCGGCACGGCGAAAGCGAAGGCAACGTTGCTGCGACGAAGGCAGGCCTGGCCGGCGCCGACATCATTGAGGTTCCGGCCCGGGACGCCGACGTCGGACTCTCCTCCACCGGCCAGGACCAGGCACTCGCCCTAGGCAGGGCGCTGGGCACAACTCCCGAGGACCGCCGGGCCGACGCCGTAGTGGCCTCCCCCTATGTCCGGGCCAGGCAGACGGCGGAGATCGCGGTGGAAACCGCTGGCTGGCCGGTCAAGGTCCGCACCGACGAGAGGCTCCGGGACCGTGAACTGGGCATCCTGGACATGCTCACCCGGCAGGGCGTGGACCGGTGGCATCCGGATGAGGCCGAGCGCCGGCTGTGGCTGGGCAAGTTCTACTACCGTCCGCCGGGCGGCGAGTCCTGGGCCGATGTGGCCCTGCGGCTGCGCTCCGTGCTCAGCGAACTGAACAACCTGGGCAGCGGGCACCGGGTGATCCTGGTGTGCCACGACGCCGTGGTCCTGCTCTTCCGCTACATCCTCGAAGGCATGAGCGAAGCAGAAATCCTGGATCTCGCCGCAGGCACCTCGGTCCTGAACGCGTCTATCACCCGCTACGTCCGCCCCGAGGGACAGGGCCCGTGGACGCTGGAAAGCTTCAATGTGGCGGACCACCTCACCGCCCAGGGCGTCGAAGTCACCGAACATGCCGGGGATGCCAGTGTCCACCCGCGGCGGTAAGGGGCAGGGCGGCCAGGGGCCGGGCGGCCAGGGGCAGGGCGGCCAGGGGCCGGCTTTGGAATCCAACGGGTCCCGGGCAAACCGTTTGCGGGCTGATGGTCCGGGCTCCAACGGTTCGCGGGCCACCCCGGTCACGCCTTCGCTGCTGCGCGCCTGGCCGCTGCCGTCCGCCGGCGAGGACAAGTATTCGCGCGGCGCCGTCATGGTGATCGGCGGCGCCCGGGCCACCCCCGGCGCCGCGCTGCTGGCCGGCACTGCCGCGCTCCGGGCCGGCGCCGGAAGGCTGACCATGGCAGTGGCCGAATCCGTGGCCATGCAGCTGGCGGTGGCCCTTCCCGAAGCAGGCGTCACGGGACTTCCCGAGACGGCACGGGGGTCCGTGTTGGGATCCGGGTTGGAGCCCATCCTTTCCGAGCTTGGCGGCGCCGATGCCGTCCTGATCGGCCCCGGGCTGGACGACATCGACCTCACCGAGGAGCTCCTCCGGACACTGCTGGACCAGGATGCCGACGGCGTCGCAGGCCGCGGCCTGGTCAGCGGCGACGCGACCATCATCCTGGACGCCTACGCGCTGGGATGCCTGCCCCGGCTGGAAGATTCCCTGGATCCGTGGCGGGGCCGGCTGATCCTGACCCCGAACCCCCACGAGGCCCAAATCCTGCTGGGCCGGGACCTGGACGAACTGGAACCTGCCGTGGCATCCATCGCGGCACGATACCAGGCGGTGGTCAGCTGTCAGGGATTTGTGGCCCGGCCTGTGGGCAGGCAAGGGGAAGCCGATACGCCGGAGGGTCCCGACCTGTGGGAGATCACCACCGGTTACGGCGGGCTGGGGACATCCGGCAGCGGGGACGTCCTGGCCGGTGCCATCGCCGGGCTGCGCGCCCGCGGAACCAGCGATGCCCAAGCAGCCTGCTGGGGCAGCCACCTCCATGCTGCTGCCGCGGACCGCCTTGCCAGCAGGCTGGGACCGTTGGGCTTCCTGGCCCGCGAACTCGCCGACGAACTGCCCGCACTGATGGTCGAACTCGCCACGTAGCACAGGCACATGGGATGGCCCCCGGCGCAATGCCGGGGGCCATCGTTGCGGGAGATGCGGCCGCTCGCTGCCGGTGCGCTGTCTGGCGCTGTGGCGTGCACAGAATGGCTAATCGCCCCAAAAAGGCAGTCAACATTAAGCGAGCCGGACCTCCCGGGCCATCGGTGAACCTAGGCGGCTATCTCGTGCTTGGCCTCCTTGGTTTCAATCGCAATCTTGCGCGGCTTGGCCTTTTCGGTGACCGGAATCCGCAGCGTCAGGACACCGGCGTCGTACGATGCCTTGACGTTATCCGCGTCCAAGGTATCTCCGAGGATCAGCTGGCGGCTGAAGACACCGCGCGGGCGCTCGGCGGCGATCAGTTCGGTGTCTTTGCCGGTCGGGTCGGGCCGCTCTGCCTTCACTGTCAGGACATTCCGCTCCACGTCCAGGTCTACCGAGTCCAGGTCGACTCCGGGCAGGTCAAAGGCCACCACGAATTCCTGGTCCTCCCGCCACGCATCCATGGGCATTGCCGCCGGGCGTGCTGCCGTACCGAGGACTTGCTGGGCCAGCCTGTCCAGCTCGCGGAATGGATCGGTTCGCATCAACATGGCTACCTCCTCTTGAGAGATGGTCCAACATATCCATACCAGCGAGATCTATATTCGCTGATATAGATTTTTTATAGCACCAGCTGGAAGCAGTCGCAAGCACTTGGGGCAAGAATTTTTCCTAAATTTCCCGGCTTCGAGGAGTGGGCGTCCGTGCATAGGGATGGCCCCCGGCGCAATGCCGGGGGCCATCATTATCGGAGGGGATCACCCGCAACTGCCGATGCGCTATCTGGCGCTGTGGCGTTCCTTAGTGGCAAATCGCCCAGAAGAGGCAGATATACAACGCGTTCGGATCCTCCCGGTACTGCCGTTTTAGCACTGGGTTGCGACCCAATACAAGGGGTTCCGACGGGTAACTTAGCTCCGGGTGGGATCCGGGCGCAGCGGTGCGGGTCCCGGATCCGGCACCGGCAGCGGGCCAGGAGGCTCCGGCGACGGCACAGGACTGGGCCTGGCGGGACCGGGATGGCCCGGCGAAGTGGGGTCAGGGTTCATGGGGTCCGGGCCGGGTTCCGGCGGGAATGGCTCTGGTTCGTGCACTGGCGGGATGGTCATTTGATTCCCCTCTCACGCGTGGCGGGTGTGCCTTTGCCGTTTCAGGATACGCCCGGCGCCCTGTCCCCTCCAGAAGCCAGTTGCTCTATCACTTTTGGTCCCCATTTGGGGCCCAGAGCGACCAAAGGTGATAGGGCAACTGGGTGGGGCGCTCCCCCGGTAGCGAACGGGCCGCACCATTGCCCGGAGGGGTCTATATATTGAAGGAATGACCCAGACTCCGCTGCAGGATTCCGCTACCACTTCGCTTACGCCGCCAGTTGCCAAGAAGGTGCCGATTGAGCGGACGCACCATGGCCACACATTCGTGGACAACTACGAGTGGCTGCGTGAGAAGGAATCCCCCGAGGTCATTGAGCACCTAAAGGCAGAGAATGCCTACCAGGAAGCCATCACCGCGCACCAGGAGCCGCTGCGGGAGGCCATCTTCCAGGAAATCAAGGGCCGCACCCAGGAGACAGACTTGTCTGTCCCGAACCGGAAGGACGGCTGGTGGTATTTCAGCCGCTCGGTTGAAGGCAAGGAATACGGCATCCAGTGCCGCGTCCGCGCCCAGGACACCGGTAACCCCGTGGCGGACTGGACTCCCCCCGCAGTGGAGGCCGGCGTCGAAATTCCCGGCGAAGAGGTGCTGCTGGACTGCAACATTGAAGCCGAAGGCAAGCCATTCTTCTCCGTGGGCGGCTCGGCCGTCACCGTCGATGGGAACCTCTACGCCTACGCTGTGGATAACGCGGGCGACGAGCGCTTCACCCTCCGAATCAAGGATCTCCGCACCGGAGAACTCCTGCCCGACGTCATCGAGAACATCTTCTACGGCGTCAGCTTCTCGCCCGACGGCACCCGCATCTTCTACACCGTGGTGGACGATGCGTGGCGCCCGTACCAGGTCAAATCCCATGTCCTCGGCACGCCCGTCGCCGACGATGAGGTGATTTACCAGGAGGACGACGTCGCCATGTGGCTGGGCTTTGAGCTCTCCTCTGACAGGCGTCACCTCGTGCTGGGAATCGGCTGCTCCGAATACAGCGAAACGCGGCTGCTGCGCTTTGATGACCCGACGCCGACACTCACCACTGTGATCTCCCGCGACGAACACGTGCTCTACGAGGCAGAGCCGTTCCTGCTCACCGGCCCTGGCGGCGAAAAGCAAGAGCGCATCGTCATCACCCACAACCGGAACGCCGTCAACTCCATGGTTTCGCTGGTTGACCCCGCCGAGCTCGCCAAGCCGCTGGCCGAGCAGCACTGGAGCACCGTCGTCAAGCATTCCGACGACGTCCGCGTCAATGGCGCGGGCGTCACCTCGACCCACCTCATCGTCTCCATCCGCAAGGACACCATCGAACGCGTCCAGGTGATGGGGCTGGCGGGCCTGGGGACACCGGAGCAGGAAAGCCCTGTGGAGCCCGCGTTCGACGAAGAGCTGTACACGGCCGGCGTCGGCGGTTCGGACTACGAGGCCCCGGTCATCCGGCTCGGGTACACGTCCTACTTCACGCCCTCGCGCGTGTACGACTTCGTACTGCCCACCCCTGCACAGCCCGCGGGCGAACTGCTGCTGCGCAAGGAAAGCCCTGTGCTGGGCGGCTACGACGGCAACGACTACGTCGCCACCCGCGAATGGGCCACCGCCACCGACGGCACCAGGATCCCGCTGTCCCTGCTGCGGCACAAAGACATCAAACAGGATTCGACGGCGGCTGGCTTGGTTTACGGATACGGGTCCTATGAGTTGAGCATGGATCCGGGCTTTGGCATCGCGCGGCTGTCGCTGCTGGACCGCGGCATCGTGTTTGTGATTGCGCACGTCCGCGGCGGCGGCGAACTGGGCAGGCACTGGTACGAGGACGGCAAGAAACTCACGAAGATGAACACCTTCACGGACTTCGTGGACGCTACCGACTGGCTGGCCGGCTCTGGCTGGGTGGACCCGTCCCGCATCGCGGCGCTGGGCGGTTCGGCGGGCGGCTTGCTGGTGGGAGCTGTGGCCAACCTGGCGCCGGAAAAGTATGCCGCGGTTGTGGCGCAGGTGCCCTTCGTGGACGCCCTCAGCACCATCCTGGACCCCGAACTTCCGCTCTCGGCCCTGGAGTGGGAGGAGTGGGGCAACCCCATCACGGACCCTGAGGTGTACGCCTACATGAGGTCGTACTCCCCTTACGAGAACGTGCGCGACGTGGCCTACCCCAAGGTGGCCGCGGTAACGTCCTTCAATGACACCCGCGTCCTGTACGTGGAGCCGGCCAAGTGGGTCCAGGAACTGCGCAACAAGACCACCGGCACTGAGCCCATCGTGATGAAGATCGAGATGGACGGCGGCCATGGCGGCGCCTCCGGCCGGTACGTCCAGTGGCGTGAACGAGCGTGGGACTACGCGTTCATCGCCGATTCCCTGGGCGCCACGGAACTGCTCCCGGGGGCCGGCCTGAAGTATTCCTAGCGACGCCGGTCAGGCGTCGCTGCGGCCCAGCTCGGGATGCTCGGCCAGCAGTTCCGCCAACGTCTCAAGGTTGGCGCGGACCGTCCTGGCCTGGGCTTTTTCCACCAGGCGGTCGGCAAGTTTCCCGAAAATGCCGCCCAGGCCGGAAGCCGCGTCGATCCGGTAATTGAGCCGGGTCCCGTCGCCTTCGGGTTCCAGGGTGGTGGTGATGGTGAACTCCAGCTGCCCATCCACCGAGCGGGACACAATGCGGCTGGGCGGCTGGTACTCCGTAATCTCAGCGGTCCAGTCGAATTTCCTGCCCACAACCTTGCTGGTGCCCTGGGCGCGGGTGCCCAGGCCTTCGGGAACACCGCCGATGGTTTCCGCGTGCAGGACCGACGAATCCCATACCGGAATGTTTTCGTTCTTCGACACAAAATTGAAGACGTCCTGCGGCGGACGGGAGATGTATACGCTGTCTTCGACGACGGGCATGGCAAGCGCTCCTTGGACACACCTGTTGCCAGCCCGGCTTGGCCGGCAGCTAGGCACAGCGCCAGTGTGGCGCGGCGGCCGGAGCGCGTCAAGGGCCAGGGGCCGAAGGGTTCCCGCCCCGGAATCGTCCCGGTAGGGTCGAAGCCTAACCGGCTGCAACGGCAGGTGGCCACGTGGTGGCGCCCGCCTTTCCAGGAAAGGAATCGTCCTGTGAACACCAGGCACCACGACGTCCTCATCATTGGCGGCGGCAACGCCGGCATTTCCCTGGCGGCACGACTGCACCGTTACGGCGTCACTGACATCGCCGTCGTCGAACCCAAAGACCACCACCTTTACCAACCTTTGTTCTCCCACATCGCGGGCGGACGGGCGAAGGCGAGTGAGGCGATCCGGGCGCAGTCTTCAGTCATCCCGCCGGGCGTCGAATGGATTCGGGACGGGGCCACAGGCATCAACGCGGCGGACACCACCGTGGCGTTGGCTTCGGGCGACGAGATCACCTACGGCCACCTGGTGGTGTGCCCCGGGCTGCAACTGGACTGGGACAGGGTGCCCGGGCTCGCGGCCGCCGTCCACTCCCCGCACGGCGCCTCACACTACGAGTTCGAGCTGGCTCCCAAAGCCTGGACACTGCTCAGCAGCCTCAAGTCAGGGACTGCCGTGTTCACCATGCCGTCGGGACCGGCCAAATGCGCGGGCGCAGCCCAGAAACCCATGTACCTGGCGTGCGACTACTGGAAAGAACACGGAGTCCTCGGTGACATCCGCGTAGTCATGGTCCAGCCGTACCCCACCGTGTTTGGCGTTGAAGGCGTAGATGAGGAACTGAACCGAAAGATCGCCGAATATGGCATCGAGCTGCGCCTGAACAGCGAGTTGGCCTCGGTTGATCCGGCGGGACAAGTGGCGCTGATCAGGGACAACGCCGCCGGCACCACGGAGGAACTCCGCTATGACGTGCTGAACGCGGTCCCGCCGCAGTCGGCGCCGGACTGGCTCAAGGCCACGGACCTGCCGGCCCCGGGCGATGAGGGCGGCTTCGTGCAGGTGGATCCGGAAACCCTCCGGCATGTGCGCTACCCCAACGTCTGGTCGCTCGGCGACGCTGCGGGCACCACCAACTCCAAGTGCGGCGGCGCGCTGCGCAAGCAGACCAGGGTCCTTGCGAAGAATCTGGTGGCGGCACGCAGAGGAGCGCCGCTGACGGAAAAATACAACGGCTACGCGGTCTGCCCGTTCACGGTGTCCCGCTCCACGGTGGTCTTCGCCGAGTTCGACGCCGACTACCGGCCGATGCCCTCCGTCCCCAGGGTGCCCACGTGGAAGGAAAGCCGTGCCTCCTGGGTGGTGGACCGCGATGTTTTCCCTCGGGTCTACTGGAACCTGATCCTCAAGGGCCGGGCCTAAGCACAGATCTGCAGTTGAGCTTGTCGAACCCGGCTTGGCCAGCCCGGAGCCCGACAAGCCCAACCACTAGCGACGCGTCGGCGTTAGCTTTGCGCCGGATCGAGCGGGAGCGGGACAATCGGTTGGTCGTTGGCCGTCAGATCGATGCCAAAATCGCTCGCGAAGACAAGTCGGGTGTCCTTGTAGATTCCGGGGTGGTTTTCGTCCAGTTCGAAGACGCGCGCACCGCGGAGGCGGTTCCGGTCCGCGCCCGGCAGTCCGTAGGCGCCGAATCCCGTTCCCGGTGCGTAGCCGAGCTGAACCCCGTAGTAGTTGCCGACGTATGTGTTGACGTGGTCGTGCCCCACAAAGTAGCCGAGCACGTCCCCGCGTTCAAGGAAGGCGTTGAACAAGCCAGAGTTGATGGGCCCGGGGCACTCATCCTCGTTCCGCTCGCCGACAATGTTGTGCTTCGCCACGGCCCGGGCGTGGTCCGCCTCCGTCCGGGAGTCCAGGCTGGCAAACCACATGTTGCGGTGCTCGTGCAGGGCGATGTGGCCCCACATGAGGGATGGAATTTTCGCACCGTATTTCTGCTCTGTGGCGATGGACTGGTTCCGGTACCAGTTGACCTGGTCCATGCGCACCCAGTCCCAGTCCGGGTAGCCCTCAAAGTCCTGGCCGTTGATGGCGTCCGGGGCGTACCGGCCGGTGTCGATGAGCCACAGTCCGAAAGCCGGAGCATTTGAGCGGGAGGATTGAATCAGGAGCTGCGAGTTGGACGTACCGGTCAGGCCCGGAGTGGAGTCGGCGTTGACGTTGTACTGGTAGCTCTGGAGGAACTGAAGCATCTTGGCTTCAGTCATTCCTGTCTGCTGGGCGGAATCTTCGTCATGGTTGCCGAAGGTGACTGCCCACGGAATCTGCCGGCTCTCCATGGGCCTGACCACGTGGTTGAGTGCCTGTTTGACGTCCAGTTCGGTGTCGCAGCCACCGTTGATGACATCGCCGTTGATGACCACAAAGTCCGGCTTTTCCGCGTCCAGGGTCCGGTCCATGAGTTCGATGGTGCGACGGTCCGTCTGTTCATCGTCCTGGGTGTCGTTGAACTGAACAACTTTGAACTTGCCTTCCGGGCGGAAGGCAAGGGTGGGCTTCGGCGCCTTCGTGCCAGGTGCCGCCACGCTTGCCGCAGCAGCGGATACGGTGATTCCCAGTGCCCCCAGTGTTCCGGCAGCCGCCAGGGCCGCCCGACGGCTGAGTTTGGGCTGGTTAATGCTTGAAGTCATCGCTACCTCTCGTCAGGGTGGCGGCCTCAGGATCGCGCCGCCATACTGCCGAGAGAGTAGGGGAAGGAGGCATCCGGCCCTGAAACAGGCGGTGAACACAAAGTGCCCGGCCCGGGAGGACTCATCGGGACCGGGTGGCGCGCCACTCGATGGCCAGGACGGCGTAGACCACTTCGGTGGCCCACTGGCCCTTGTAGTGCCACTTGTCCACGAAGCGGGCTTCAAGCCGCATGCCAAGCCGTTCGCACAGGCTGGCCGACGCCGTATTGAGTTCATCCAGGCGCGCCTCGATCCGGTGGAATCCCAGCTCCTCGAACCCCAGCTCCATCACGGCCGCTGCCGCTTCGGTGCCATAGCCCTTGCCCCGCGCTGCCGGCGCAAGCGTCCAGCCCACCTCTGCCTGTCCTCGGCCTGGCAGCCATTTGAGCACCACTTCTCCCATCAGGCCGGGCTGGCCCTTGGCCTCGATGGCCAGGCACACCCAGTCGCCTTCCTTTTCAAAGACGAAGTTGGCGTACCTGCCCACCCGCTCCATGGACTGGGTGTACGTTTTGGCCGGCCCCGGGAGGAACCTGGCCGTCTCCGGCAGGGAATGGTAGGCGTGGAAGGCCTCCAGGTCGGAGCCGTCGAAGCGGCGCAGGACCAGCCTCTCGGTCCGAAGGGGCAGGGTGATGTCCGGCATGCTGCGCTCAGCCGGCAGGGCGTACGACGGCGGCAGTCGCCTCCGCGATGGCGCGCTCCTCGTCGGTGGGAACCACCAGTACCGGGATCGCGGACTCCGCCGTGGAAATCACCCGTGGTTCCTTGGACCGCTGGCTGTTCAGGCCGGCGTCGAGCTCTACGCCCAGCGCACCCAGCTTCTCCGCCACCAGGGCCCGGAACTGATGTGAGTTCTCGCCGATTCCGGCCGTGAACACGAGCGCCTTGGCGCCACCGACAGCCACGTGGTACCCGCCGATGTACTTTGCCAGCCGGTAGGACGTGACCGCGAGCGCCGTCTCAGCCCTGGCGTCGCCGGCCTCGGAAGCTTCCACCACCGAGCGCATGTCGTTGTTGCCGGCGAGGCCCTTCAGTCCCGATTCGCGGTTGAGCATGGCGTCGATGTCCTCTGGGTTCCAGCCGGCCCGGCCGAGGAACACCAGGATGGAGGGGTCGAGGTCACCCGAGCGGGTGCCCATTACCAGGCCCTCCAGCGGGGTGAAGCCCATGGATGTATCCACGGACTTGCCGCCCCGGATCGCAGTGACAGAGGCGCCGTTCCCCAGGTGGGCGATGACGCCGTCGAACTCTTCCACGGGGAGGCCAAGGAGCGCGGCAGCCTGGTGCGTCACGTATTCGTGCGAGGTACCGTGAAAGCCGTAGCGGCGGATGCCATGGTTGGTGTAGAGCTCGTCCGGAACGGCGTAGCGCCAGGCGTGCTCGGGCAGGGTGCGGTGGAAGGCGGTGTCGAACACGGCAACCTGCGGCAGTTCCGGCCACTTCTTGGTGATGGCGCGGATGCCCAGGACGTTGGCCGGATTGTGCAACGGCGCCAGCGGGTTGAGCCGCTCAATGGCGCGGGTGATCTCGTTGTCGATCAGCACGGGCTCGGCGAAGCGCTCCCCGCCATGCACCACGCGGTGTCCGACCGCCGCAAGTTCGAGGTCGCCGAGTTCCTGGTGGATGGCGGCGTCCACCTGCTCCAGCGCCTCGGCGTGGTCGCGCGGGCCCTCGATCTCGCCGTCTCCGTCGCCGCCGTTGCCCATGCCGATCTTTTCAATCAGCCCCTCCGCCAGAACGCTGCCGGCCGCGACATCGCGGACCTGGTACTTGAGCGAGGACGAGCCGGAATTGATGACGAGCACGAGCATAGGGGCCTCCTGAGCCTTGCTGTGGCGGTTGCACCTGACGGTTTCAACTACCTTAGCTTCCCGAGTCCCCCTCCCCTCCTTTCGAGTTCTGTCCAGACAGAGAGCTTCTCGCGCCATTTGTATTTGAGAATGATTCTCATTAGACTGATCGCATGCATCTCACTGTGATCAGCTCCCTCGACGCCCTGTGCCGCCAGCAGGCCTGCGAAGCCGCCGCGGCCGCAAATCCCCGGGCCGTGGTGGTCCTCCACGACCTCCTGGAAAACGGCCTGGTCATCCGCCGGGTGTTCAGCCCGGCAGGGCTTCTGGAACGCGACGAGACGCATTTGGAGCACGGCTGCCTGAGCTGCACTGTCCGGCTGGACGTCGTTCCCACGGTGGAAAGGCTGCTGGAGCGCGGCGAAGAGTGCGTGATCATCGGGCTCCCACCGGCGGTGTCATCCGAGGCGGCCATTGGAGCGCTGCGGCGCGGGCTGCCCGAAAGCGTCACCATCGATTCCGCCGTCCTCGCCTGCGCCCCGGACACGCTGGAGGACCATCTTTGGGACCGCCACACACTCTTCGAGTCCGGATTCACCCCGGTCCCCGAGGACCACCGGACGCCCGGTGAGTTCCTGGTGGGCGAGCTGAGCTTCAACGACACCGTCCTGCTGGCCGAACCCGCCCTCGTTCCGGTGGACCCTGCTGTGCGCCGCCGCGGCGTCCAGCTGATCCAGGAGTTGGCACCGCATGCGGACGTGGTTGCGGACCCCGGCGAGATCCGCCCCGGCCGCCACGACTACCAGGAGGCACTGTGCCGGACACTCCCAGGTTCCGTGCGGATCCCGGCCGCCGTCTCGGCGTCGCCCTTCACCACCGTCACGCACCGGGCCGAGCGGCCGCTGCACCCGGAACGGTTCCGGGACGCCCTGACATCCCTGGCGGAAGGCTGCTGCTGGCTGCGCGGCCGCTTGTGGATCGCCGCCGCGCCCCGCTGCAGGATCGCCATCCAAGGCATCGGCCCCCGCGTCTGGCTGGAGAACACTGGCCCGTGGCTGGCAGACCAGAAGGCAGGGGCAAAGCCCGATCCCATGAACTATGTGGACGCCCACTTGGACTGGCACCCGGAGCACGGTGATCGCTGCAGCGTGATCGCAGCGACTGGCGACGGAATTAATGCGGCCCAAATCGCCGGGCTGCTCTCGTGCTGCCAACTCACGGACGCCGAAATGGACGCCGGTTTCGCAGGGTTGCCCGACCCGTTCCAGCTTGATCCGTCAGCGAATCTGGCACCCCACTCGAACTGAGTTCCAATCCCCCGACTAACCACCCTCACCCAATCAGAAGGAGCACCAGCATGAAGGTCAGAAACTCACTCCGCGCGCTGAAGAAGATCCCCGGCGCCCAGGTCGTCCGACGGCGGGGCCGCACCTTTGTGATCAACAAAAAGAACCCGCGCATGAAGGCCCGTCAGGGTTGAGTCCACAGCCCGACTCACCCCGCGCCTGCCGTTGCGTTCGTGGCGGCAGGCGCCTAGAGTCGGCGGACAGGCAGCACCACCCAGAGAGGGACTTCCATGACGAACGGCACCACTCAGCCCGACAACGACGAGCCTGATGCCACCAGCACTACGGGTGCAGGCACGAAGGACCCCACCGGCGTCGAAGGCGCGAATCCGGCGCTGGACGACACCGGGAAGGTCAAGGCGGAAGAGGTGGGGGAAGCACCCGAGCCCCCCAAGGATCTGGAGGACCAGGACCTCACGCCCTTAGGGCTGTCCGACGAGCCCGCCAAGCAGGAGGACCCGGAAAGCTTCGCCAAGCCCGAAAACAGTTAGCCAATAACGCTCGACGGCGGCACTCAGGTGAGTGCCGCCGTCGAGCGTTAATCCGGGAAGCGGGCGCCTAAACCGTCGTCGGAACCGGAGCCTGCGCCTGGATGGCCGTGATGGCCACGGTGTTGACGATGTCCTCCACCGTGCAGCCGCGGGAGAGGTCGTTAACCGGCTTCCGCAGCCCCTGCAGGACTGGCCCCACAGCCACCGCCCCGGAGCTTTGCTGCACAGCCTTATATGTGTTGTTGCCGGTGTTGAGGTCCGGGAAAATGAACACTGTGGCCTGCCCGGCCACCGAGGAACCGGGCATCTTGGACTCCGCAATCGAGGCGTCCACGGCTGCGTCGTACTGGATGGGGCCTTCGACGGCGAGGTCCGGGCGGCGCTCCCGCACCAGTTCGGTGGCCTGCCGGACTTCGTCTACGGCCTCCCCTGATCCGGATCCGCCCGTGGAGTAGGACAGCATCGCCACCCGCGGCTCCACCCCGAATTGCGCGGCTGTTTCAGCCGAAGCGAGGGCGATGTCCGCCAACTGCTCCACGTTAGGGTCAGGGTTGACCGCACAATCGCCGTACACCAGTACCCGGTCCGGCATGAGCATCAGGAACACCGAGGACACAATCTTGACGCCCTCGCGCGTCTTTACGAACTCCAGGGCGGGCCGGATGGTGTGGGCAGTGGTGTGGGCTGCACCGGACACCATGCCGTCCACCACTCCGAGTTGGACCATCATGGTGCCGAAGTAGCTGACGTCCTGCATGATTTCCAGCGCTTTCGCCAGGTCCACGCCCTTGTGCGCCCGGAGCTCCGCGTACTTTTCGGCGAACTTCTGGCGCAGGTCCGAGGTGGTCGGGTCAACGATGTTGATGCCGGACAGGTCGATGCCGCGGGCGGCGGCCAGTTCGCGGACGTCCGGTTCGGGGCCCAGCACTGTGAGGTCGCAAACGTCGCGGCGGTGCAGGATCTCGGCTGCCCGGAGGATCCGCACGTCGGTTCCCTCGGGCAGCACCACATGCCGGCGCTGTGACCGGGCGCGTTCGATGAGGTCGTGCAGGAAGCGCAGCGGGGTCATCCGCTCGGCCCGGGGCAGGTGGAGGCGCTCCACCAGTTCGGCCTCATCTACGCGGCGGGACCAGAGTCCCAGGGCGGAAGCGACCTTGCGGCGGTGCCCGGACCAGATTTCGCTGCGGACCTCGGAGACCCGCCGGGCCGTGGTGTAGGTGTCCTCCCTCGAGGCAAAGACGGGGAACGGAGCCTGCGCCAGCAGCGGATAGATGTTGGCGTCCGGCGCGAGCCCGCCCGTGAGGATGAGCGCGGAGGGCACTGGGAACTCGGGAGAGAAGGACGAGGCGAGGCATGCCACCATCACATCCGCCCGGTCGCCCGGCACAATCACCAGCGCGCCTTCGTCCAGCACATTCAGGAAGTTGCCCACGTTCATGGCCGCCACCTTGATGTCCTTCACGTCGCGCTCCATGTCGGCGCGGCCGGCGATCTGCCGGACACCGAGGGCCGTGGCTACCTCGCCCGTAGTGGGCCGGGCGATTTCCTCGAGCTCCGGCAGGACGTACACCGGACGGCCGGATGCCCCCAGCTTCACCTCGGCTGCGATCGAGTCCACCAGGTCCGGGTCCGCACGGTTCACCATGATGGCCAGCAGCACGCACCTTTCTGCGGACAATTCCTTGCGGGCCACCTCGACGGCGGCCCCCGCCTCGGCGACGCTCAGGCCCTTCGCGCCCACCACAGCCACCACGGGGGCAGCCAGGTTGTTGGCCAGGCGCGCATTGAGGTCAAATTCGACTGCGGCATCCTGGCCGGTGAGGTCGGTACCTTCCACTATCACCACATCGCAGTGACGGGACATTTCGGCGAAGATTTCCACGCAGCGCGCATCGATGTCGGCACGCTTCCCTTCGGCCAGGAGGCCCCGAA
Source organism: Arthrobacter sp. R4 (assembly GCF_051365025.1). Taxonomy (NCBI): domain Bacteria; kingdom Bacillati; phylum Actinomycetota; class Actinomycetes; order Micrococcales; family Micrococcaceae; genus Arthrobacter; species Arthrobacter sp. R4. The sequence continues at coordinate 59,055 of NZ_JBLWIJ010000031.1, read as the reverse complement.
CTTCGGCGCCGGTGAGGCCGGCGCGGCACCGGTCGTCGTCGAGTTGGAAGCGGGACTTCATCAAGGCCACCATAGGATCGTCTGCTGCGTCCGGGCCATGGACCACGGGTTTGAAGAAGCCGATCCTGTCCGCGTGCCGGTGCAGCGTGTCCGCCAAGCCCAGGGCCACGAGCGACTTGCCCGACCCCGGAGTGGTTGCGCTGACGTAGATGCCTTTGGCCATGGTCCGCCCTTTGCTTTGGCTGGTGCAGGTCTTCCCATCCTGTCACCTCCCGGCGCCGCACCGGGCACCCCGTCCGGCACCGATTGCTCCACGCCCGCCCAACTAAGTAGCAGCAGATGTCGTTTTCGGGCGTCAAAACGACATCTGCTGCTACCCAGTTGGGCCGGCCGCAACCGCCCCACTCTTGACACCGACCCCCTCCATGGGATTACCTAATGAACATTCGGTAAATAAAGCTGGAGGCAATGACGCATGGCTGAAGCAACACTCTCCGGGGCAACCCACCCCATCCTGGAAAACGACTACGCCTCCGAATGGATGGGCATCAAGGTCCTCGCCCTCAGCGACGGCCACGCCACCATCCGCATGACGCTCCGGCAGGAAATGCTCAACGGGTTCGGCATGGCCCACGGCGGAATGATCTTCGCCTTCGCCGACACCGCCTTCGCCCTTGCCTGCAACCCGGTGAACCCGGGCCCCGGCGACGCGGACAGCATCACCGTTGCTGCCGGCGTCGACATCAACTTCCTCAAGCCGGCCTACCGCGGCCAAGTGATCACCGCCGTCGCCGACCGCCGCTCCAGTGCGGGCCGCAGCGGGCTCTACGACATCCAGATCTTCGCATCCGACGCCGCCACGCAGCCCGATCCCCAGCAGTTTGGTGAACTCATCGCCGAGTTCCGCGGACGCAGCCGCACCATCCCCAAGAAGTAGGAAACCCATGACCCTCCACGCCCCGGAAACCCCCATGCCACAGGCAACCACAGCCACCGACGCCGTCCTGGACCGCGAGGAAACCATCTCCCGCGACGAACTCGAGGCGCTCCAGCTCAGCCGCCTGAAGCACACCGTGGCCTACGCCTACGACCGCGTACCGCTGTACAAGCGCAAGTTCGACGACGCGGGCATCCACCCCACTGACCTGCGCGAGCTGGCCGACCTCGGCAACTTCCCCTTCACCACCAAGGAAGACCTGCGCGCCGAGTACCCCTTCGGCATGTTCGCGGTGCCGCAGACTGAAGTGGCCCGCGTGCACGCCAGCTCCGGCACCACCGGCCGGCCCACCGTCGTCGGCTACACCAAGCAGGACCTGGCCGACTGGGCCAAACTCGTGGCCCGCTCGCTGCGCGCCTCCGGCGTCCGCCCCGGCATGAAGGTCCACAACGCATACGGCTATGGCCTGTTCACCGGCGGCCTGGGCGCCCACGCCGGCGCCGAAGCGCTCGGCTGCACGGTGATTCCCATGTCCGGCGGCCAGACCGAACGCCAGATCCAGCTCATCCAGGATTTCCAGCCCGATGCCATCCTGGCCACGCCCACGTACCTGCTGACCATCGCCGACGCCATGGCACACATGGGCATCGACCCCGCCTCCACGTCGCTCAAGTACGCAGTCCTCGGCGCTGAGCCGTGGACGGAAGAGATGCGGCACGAGCTCGAAGTCACCATGAACATCAAGGCCTGCGACATCTACGGGTTGTCCGAAGTGATGGGCCCGGGCGTCGCCGGCGAGGCCGTGGAGACGCAGGACGGCAGCCACATCTGGGAGGACCACTTCCGCCCCGAAATCATCGACGCCTTCAACCCCGCGGTGGGCAAGGAAAACGTGCTGGGCGACGGTGAACATGGCGAACTCGTGTTCACCGCGCTGACCAAGGAAGCACTGCCGATCATCCGGTACCGCACTAAGGACCTCACCCGGCTTCTGCCCGGCACCGCCCGCCCCGCGCACCGCAGGATGGGCCGCATCACTGGCCGCAGCGACGACATGATCATCCTCCGCGGCGTGAACCTGTTTCCGTCCCAGATTGAGGAAATCGCGCTGCGCATCCCGGAACTCAGCCCGCACTTCCAGCTCGAACTCACCCGGCCAGAGGGCCAGCGGATGGACCAGCTGACGGTCCGGATCGAGCGCCGTGACGCCGTGACAACTGAGCAAAGTGCGACGGCGGCACGCGCCTTGAAGGAGCAGATCAAGATCCACGTGGGTTCTTCGTGCGCCGTGGACGTGGTGGAGCCCGGATCGCTGGAGCGGTCCAACGGCAAGCTGCGCCGGATCTACGACCTGCGGCCGAAGGGCTAGGGCCCCGATGGGCGGCGCAGCTCCTGGCCGCGCCGCCCCCACCTCACGAGACTGACCGACCGTTCATGAGAAACTAGCCACTATGCCCAGCACCAGCGAAGTATCCAGCCCCGAAGCCCCCGCCAAACGCGGCCGGCCCGGCTACGACCAGCAGTCGGTCCTGCTCATAGCCGTCGACGTTTTCAACCGGCACGGCTATGACGCCACGTCCATGGGCATCCTCGCCGAGAACCTGGGCATCTCCAAATCAGCGATCTACCACCACGTGCCGTCCAAAGGCGATCTCCTCAAGCTCGCCCTGGACCACGCCCTGGGCGGGCTGGAGGCCATCCTGGAGCGGCCCGAGGCGAAGTCCGGCGCCGCCGACGCGCGGCTTGAATTTGTGCTCCGCCAGACGGTGGCCGTACTGGTGGAACGGCTGCCGTTTGTCACGCTGCTGCTGCGCCTCCGGGGCAACACGGAGATCGAACGGGACGCCCTGGAGCGGCGGCGCGCCTTCGACCACAAGGTGGCCGCGCTCATCTCCGCCGCCCGCGATGAGGGCTCGCTGCGCCAGGACATCGACCCGCGCACGGTGACCCGGCTTCTGTTTGGCACCATCAACTCGATCGTCGAATGGTACAAACCGGGCGGCTCGCTCTCCCCCGAAAAGCTGGCCGACGACGTCATCACCATCGCGTTCGACGGGCTCCACGCGCAGCCCTAGCATGAGTTATGGCCATCAAACTGTCCGAAGTGCTCTTCGGCACGTTCGGTAAGCTCCGCTACCAGCCCACCGCCAAACGGGTCCGGGCCCTGACAGGCGGGAACGCCGTCGTCGACACGTTCCACGCCCTCCTGGTCTGGGAACCCCAACGCATCACCCCCGTCTTTGCGGTCCCCGTCGCGGACCTTCGCGCCGAGCTTGCGGCGCCAGAGCATCAGGCCGGCGACGTTCCCGAATTCGGCGTGAAGATCATGCTGGACGCGCCGCCCTCGCTGGATCCGCGCACCGGTTTCGGCAGGCATACCGCACCAGGCGAGGAGTTCGACGTCGTCACCTCCGCCGCGAGGCTCCCCCGGGCGGCTTTCCGGCCGGCTGATCCGGACCTCGCCGGCTATGTGGTGCTGGACTTCAAGGCCTTCGACTGGCTGGAAGACGATGAGGAGATCATCGGCCATCCCCGCGACCCCTTCCACCGGGTGGATATCCGGGCGTCCTCACTCACGGTGGAGGTCAAAGCCAACGGCGTTACGCTGGCCGCCACCAACGGCGCCCAACTGTTGTACGAGACGATGCTCCCGGTGCGCTATTACCTTCCTCCGGCCGACGTTCGGCTGGACCTGATGGAAGCCAGCACCAAACGGACCGTGTGCCCGTACAAAGGGACCGCCAGCTACTGGTCCTACCCGCCGGCCGAGAACGGGAAGAACCTCGCGTGGGCGTACAACCGGACCTTCCGCGACGCCGGCCAGATCCACGGGCTGGTGAGTTTCTATAACGAGAGGGTGGACATCACGGTGGACAGCGTCCTCCAGGAACGGCCGGTGACGCCGTGGTCCACGCCGCCGACAGGCGCGGGCGGAGGGGGTTCTCACGCTCCCTCCCGGGCGCACTGAACGGGGCTGATACTACTGGCCTGCCAGTCCTGTGTACGGCTACCTTAGGAGGTAAGAGCCAGCGTCCGCGGGGAGGTTGCCCATGAAGCCGTCAGCCAGTCCAACACGCCCTTCAGCCGGTTTCCGGACAGCGCCCTGGTGCATCCTGACGGCCGTCATCCTGGCAGTTGCCGCATGTACAGGCTCACCCGTTCCGCCGGGTCCCAGCGAATCCACAGCCGGGGCCACTTCTGCCGCCGCAACCCCTGGCGGTACCAGCACCCCCAACGCCGAGGCCCCGGCAGCTCCCGACGTAGCGGGCGGCATTACCGAGATTGTGGAAAACCTGTCCCCCTCCGTCGTTACGATCTTCACCGACGGCGGCTTGGGCAGCGGGGTGGTCTACTCCGAGGACGGCCTGATCCTCACCAATGAGCACGTCATCCGCGGCCAAACCGAGGTGGAGGTGGCCTTCGCGGATGGCCAGCGCGTTTCCGGCACCGTCAAGGCAACCGACCCCGTGACTGACCTTGCGCTCGTCCAGGCGGACCGGACCGGCCTGCCGAAGCCCACCTACCAGACCTCGCTGCCCAAGGTGGGCGAAGGGGCCGTGGTGCTGGGTTCGCCGCTTGGCTTCGAAAACACGGCCACCGCAGGGATCATCTCCGGCCTTCACCGCTCCATCCCCGGCTCCGCACAGAACAGCCTGTCGTTGGTGGACCTGATCCAGACTGATGCGCCCATCAGCCCCGGCAATTCCGGCGGTGCCCTGATTAACATGCGCGGCGAGGTGGTGGGCATCAGCGAGGCCTACATTCCTCCGTCGTCCGGTGCTGTGGCGCTAGGCTTCGCTATTCCGGCGGCCACCGCCGTCGAGGTGGCCGAGGAGTTGCTGGCGGATGGCTCGGCGGAGCACGCCTACGTGGGGCTCACCCCGGGCGAACTGACCCGGCAGATCGCCGAGCAGCTGGGCATCGACGCGAGCACCGGCGTCGTGGTTTTGTCCGTTGACGACGACGGCCCGGCCGGCACTGCAGGGATCCGGCCAGGCGATGTGCTGGAGTCGATGGAAGGCGTGGACCTTGCCGCGCCGGAGAAGCTGCTGGCCGAGCTCAGGAACCGCAACCCGGGCGACACGGTGGGATTCAAAGTCAAACGGGGCGACGAAAGCCTGGACATCAAGGTGGAACTCACCGAACGGCCGGTGGCCCCTTAAAGCCCGTCCAAGGCGGGTTTTAACGAGGCAGAAGGGGAGCCCCCGTTCGCTGGGACGCCCCTCCTGCGGTCTGGCAAGCGGCTGGCAGTTGCCGCCTTAAGGTCAGAGCTGGTACTCCATCTGCGTGCCCAAGGTCTCGTGGACGCAAAGGATGTTGTGTTCGGTGTCCATGAACCACGCGCACTTCTCCGAATCCGTGGTGCAGATGTGGTTCTCGGTCTTCAGGTTCGGAAGGTCGTAATCCTGGAACCGGACGCCCTTGGCCTCCATGTCCTGGACGATCCGCTCAATGTCGCGCACCTCGAAGCTGAGGGCGGTGTGCTCGGAGTGCTTTCCGTCCGAGACAGGCATCAACTGCAGCATCGGGCCGCCGTCGGTACCGAGTAATTCGCTTCCATCGTCTGTCATTCCGTGGTGCGGTAGTCCCAGTTTTTCGGTGTAGAAACTGTGGGCCCGCGCTGCATCATCGACTGGCAGGATGGTTGTGGCTGTGCTCAGGGCTAGGTTCATTTGGCCACCTCCTACGGAGGAAATTTTACGCCTTGATGGCTCGGAAAGAGCCAAAACCCTCTCTCACATCCGGTCGGTAAACCCCCAACTCTCTCGCACCTGCGAGAGGGTTGGGGGAACGCCTGCAACACGTGAGACAACGTCCGGGGGTGGGCTACTTTTCCACGAGGGTGAGGACGTCGTAGGTGGCCACGATCTCGTCGTCCTGGTTGGTCAGGACGGCGTCCCAGGCCACCTCGCCGTACTCGTCGGTCTCACGCGGGGTGATTTTCTTGGCCGTGAGGGTCACCCGGATGGAATCTCCGGCGGCAACAGGGGTGATGAAGCGCAGGTTCTCCAGCCCGTAGTTGGCCAGGACCGGGCCCGGAGCGGGTTCCACGAACAGTCCCGCGCCCCAGGCCAGCAGCAGGTAGCCGTGCGCCACGATGCCGGGGAAGAACGGATTGGCTTCCGCGGCTTCCCGGTTGGTGTGTGCGTAGAAGGTGTCGCCGGTGGAGTTGGCGAACGCTGTGATGTCCTCAAGGGTGACCTGGCGCAGGTCGGAGCGGACGGCGTCGCCAATGTGCAGCGTTTCCAGGGACTTCCGGAACGGGTGCGTCCCCTCGGTCTCAAGGGTGAAGTTCCGGTCAGCGCCGGCGTGCCAGACGCCAGTTACGGCGGTGAGCATGTTGGGCGAACCTTGGATGGCGGTGCGCTGCATGTGGTGCATGACCGAGCGGATGCCGCCCAGTTCCTCACCGCCCCCGGCCCGGCCGGGACCGCCGTGGACCAGGTGCGGGACCGGAGATCCGTGGCCGGTGGAGCTGCGGGCGTCCTCACGGTTGAGCATCAGGACACGGCCGTGGTGGGCCGCGATCCCCATCACAAGTTCCTGCGCCACGGACGGATCGTTGGTGCAGACCGAAGCCACCAGGGAGCCGCCGCCGCGGGCGGCGAGGCGGACGGCGTCGGCCAGGTCCTTGTACCCAATCACGGAGGATACCGGGCCAAAGGCCTCCAGCGAGTGGATTGCCTCCGCTTCCGGATTTTCCCAACTCAGCAGGATTGGCGACATAAACGCGCCGCCGTCCACCACGCCGGTGGTCCCGTCCGCGGACGTGACCGACGGCGAATCGAGCGTTCCGTACGCCAGCTCGCCGCCGGCGTCGAGCATGGACTGCACGGCGGCCCGGACATCGGCGAGCTGTTCAACCGAGGCCAGGGCGCCCATGGTGACACCGTCTGCCCGCGGGTCCCCGAGAACGACACGTTCGGAGATGCGTTTGCCGATTGCAGCGGTGACAGCGGGCACCAGCTCCTGCGGGACGATGGTCCGGCGGATCGAGGTGCACTTCTGCCCGGCCTTGACGGTCATTTCGGTGACTACGGACTTAATGAAGGCGTCGAACTCCGGCGTACCTTCCACAGCATCGGGGCCGAGGATGGCCGCGTTGAGGGAGTCGGTCTCGGAGGTGAAGCGGACCCCGCCCTGGACCACGTTGGGGTGCGATTTCAGCGAGAGCGCCGTGGACGCTGAGCCGGTGAAGGCCACGAGGTCGCGGTAGTCCAGCACGTCCATCAGGCCGCGGACTGAGCCGGAAATCAGCTGCAGCGAGCCCTTGGGCAGGATGTTGGATTCGATGATCGCCTTCACCACCGCCGCGGCCACGTACCCGGTTGGTGTGGCGGGCTTGACGATGGTGGGGACGCCGGCGATGAAGGCGGGGGCAAGTTTCTCCAGCATGCCCCAGACGGGGAAGTTGAACGCGTTGATCTGCACGGCCACGCCGGGAATGCGTGTGTAGATGTGCTCGCCCACAAACGAACCGTCCTTGGACAGCACCTCCATGGGACCGTCCACCACTACCTGGGAGTTGGGCAACTCGCGCCGGCCCTTGGACCCGAAGGTAAACAGCACGCCGATGCCGCCGTCGATATCGATCATCGAGTCGATCTTCGTGGCGCCTGTCTGGGCGGAGAACATGTAGAAGTGTTCGCGGCGGGCGTTCAGGTACTGTGCCAGTTCCTTGAGTTTGAGCGCGCGCTGGTGGAAGGTCAGTTTGCCCAGTTCCGCCTGGCCTGTGGTGCGGCCGTAATCCACGACGGCGGCGAGGTCCAGTCCGTCGGTGCTCACCTTGGCCAGGACTTCGCCGGTGCTCGCGTCCCGTACGGGGACGGCAGACGCCATGGAACCGGCGTCGGGAGTCCACCAGGAGTCCTGCACAAAACTGGGGACGGTCTCTACGGTGTCGACTGTGGCTTCAGCTGTTGCGGTGGTGGTCATCGTTGACGGGTCCTTCCAACACGGGGACAAACAATAACGGCCAGATCATTACTGACCGTACGTTCGGTAATATACCTACAGTACATGAATGTTCCGTGCTGCACACTAGAACTTCCAGCATTGCCACAAAGGAGAGCCATGACCGCCCCATCCCAGGACAGCACCGACCCAGCCCCTGAGGTCACCGACGCCGCACTTTGGAAAATCACCCTGGGCGAACTCGACGAGAAGATGGGCGTCAAGATCGTGGAGGAATCCGTCCAGCGCGTGGTGGCCACAATGCCGGTGGAAGGCAACAGGCAGTCCTTCGGCCTGCTCCACGGCGGCGCGTCCCTGGCCGTGGGCGAGGCCGTGGGATCCTGGGCGGCGGTCATCCACGCCAGCACACTGGGTAAGACGGCCGTAGGTGTGGACGTCTCCGCCACCCATCACCGCTCCGCCCGCGAGGGCCAGATCACCATCACGGCCACGCCCATCCATCTGGGCGGTACGCTCACCACGCACGAAGTGCTGATCACCAACGGCTCCGGCCAGCGGCTCTGCACCATGCGCATCACCAACCTGCTGATGGAGCGGAAGAACTAGCCCCCCTCCCAACTAGGTAGCAGCAGATGTCGTTATGAGGGCTCAAAACAGCATCTGCTGCTACTCAGTTGGGATGCCAGTTCCGGCGCCGGGCCAGCAGCAGCACCAGGACACCGCCGACGGCGATCGCCGCCAACGCCGCGCCGGTTGCGGTCAGCACGCCGTCGGCTCCGGTGTCGGCGAGGCTGGTGACCGACTCGTTTCTGTCCGGCGGGTTGGCAGCGGCGGGTTTGACGACGGGTCCAGCCTCGCTGGAATCCTTCTGCGCCGGCGGCGCAAATTCGAAGGCACCGGGCCCGGAAGTGCTGAAGCCGTTGACAGTCTCGGCCGTAAAGCTGAGCGCCGCGGGAGCCGCACCGGGCACGGCTTCGGGGGCCGTGAATTGCCAGTTCCCCTCAGTATCCAGAGGCACCTCGACGGGCTCGTGCCCGGCAACGGTGATCATGACAGAGGACCCTGCGGCCACGGCCGAGGCAGGGGCGGCAGGCACGTTCCCGGTGATGGTTTGTCCTGGTTGGTAGGTGCTGCCGGGCGCGGGTGACGTCACCGCCGGCTTGTTGAGGAAGAGTTCCAGCTGGTAGCCGGGCAGGACCGCCAGGGCGTCCTGCAGCGTGGCGGCCACCGCGAAGTTCACCGGCGCGCCGGCGCCCTCCCCGGCGGCGTGGATGCCCACGGCGTAGTTGCCACTGAGCCAGGGCCCGCCGGAGTCGCCACCGGTGGACTGGACCGCGAAGGACAGGAACCCGCTGAACGCCCTCAGGTCCGCGGGGTTGCCCGAGCGGCCTTGGACCACGTAGATGCCCACCTCATCGATGATCCCGCAAGACCATGCGGAGGTCCGTCCTGAGCGGCAGACCGGCTGCCCCTCCACGGGCGCGGCGACGCCGATGACCTTGACGTCGGGGCCGGCCTCGGAGGGGTTGTTCCAGGTGCTCGCGGCAGGCTGCGGTTCGAGTCCGGCCGCTATGGAGCCAATCACGGCCACGTCAGTCCCCACATTGCCGGGGTTGTCCTCGTTGCCGACGATGCCCGTGTTGCCGGGGCCGCCGAACTGGCTGAACCCGAACGTCCCTAGCGGTCCGGCCGGCATCCAGGCCGGAAACTCCAGGCTGGCCTGCTGCGCGGCACCGTCGTTCGAACAGTGCCCCGCCGTGAGGACCGACGGCAGGCCGGCGGGATCGAACGCCGAGAACCCGGTGGAGCAGACTTCCCAGGTGTCCGCGATGTAGCCTTGGCCGCCCACTACGTCCGCTTCCGGCGCAAGGTCCGTGCCGGCGTCGAGCTCCACATTGGCAAACCGGGCCACAAAGTCCTCGGCGGACACTTTCCCGGGCGCCGCGGTCGGGGCATCCGGGGCTGGAGCCGAAGGAGCTTCGGGAGTCGATTCGGGCGCGTTGGTTCCGCCTGTACGGATGACAAACCGACCGTCGGAGTAGGCCACCGCCTGGAGCCCCTGGGGGCCCACCTCCCGGACGTAGGCCTGGAAAAGCTGATGCGCACTGACCGCCAGCTCGGTCCCGGGGGCACTAACAGCGTTCTCCGGGGCAGGTTCCTCGAGGGTCAGTGCGGGAATGGTGGCAGTGAGCTCCGAAACCCGGGCCTCCAGGTCAGGCCCGGAGCCACTGACCAGGACGCGGCCGTTGTGCAGCCGGGTCCCGGTGTAGCCGGGTGTTCCGCGGAGGATCTCAACGGCTGCTGCGGCCTGCCTGCCGAGCTCGCCCGCGGCGTTGAACTCCTCGGGCGTGAGGCCCAAGTCCTGGGAAACGGCCTCCGCCAGGCCAGCGTCGCTCACAGCCGGCGTGGAAGGCGTTGCGGTGTGGAGTCCATCGCCGATCGCGGGCGGTTCCGTGGATTCTGCCGAAGCAGGGTCTGCCAGCATCACAGAACCCAGCAACAGCCCTGCCGCCGCACCAAGCGTAAGAATCCGCTTCATCCCAGCCCCCTGGCTTGGTCCAGATTTCATCGAGTCACCGTGGCGCCGAGCACGGACCGCACAGCGATCAGCTCAGCGGCGGTAAGACCGTGCCGCAGCAGGAAGTCCTCTGTGTCCAGGTCCCGGACAAAGGCCACCACGGTGTGGCCCCGCTCTTCCAGCAGCGGTGCCAATTCGGTTTCCCCAACGTAGCGTTCGCGGTCGTGCGGCGGCCCGTGCGTGCGGTAGCGCTCATTGATGGCGCGGGCAGCCCGGGCGTAGCCGGCGGCGATCTGTTCGTCCGTGTCCCCGGCCAGGTCCTGCAGCATTGCAGCTACCATGCCGCTGCGGTCCCGGCCTGCTGCGCAGTGGACCACCACCCCGCCGGCGGGCGCGGCTTCGGCAATGGTGCGGAAGACTTCCACCAGTTTCGCCGGGAACAGCCGGACATTGTGGACATAGTGGGCAGGATCATTCAGGTACGGTCCACAGACTGCAATGAACCGCGGATCGTCCGGGTCTTCGGTGGGGGCGGACACCAACCGTATGCCGGACCATGCCGCTTCCGTTACAGCCGGGTCTGTGTCCCGGCGCCGGGCCTCATGGGAGTTACGGAGGTCCACCACAGTGCGGACGCCGTCGTCGTAAGCGGTTCGCCAGCCGGCCGCTGTAAGCCATTCGCGGCGGCCCATCCGGTAGACGTGGCCGGCCACGTGCCAGGCGTTCACAGCCCCGTCCCAGTCCAGGGGTCCGCCAGGTTTCTTCATCCGGACAGCTAACCACACGGCGGCGAGCGCCGCACATTCCCTGGCAGGTAGCCGGTCCAGCAAAATAGGGTACTCCGGGGCAGTGACCGTCGTCACGCGCAGGCGTACCGTGGCACATATCCTCACCCGCGCTCTGACTACCAAAAGGGGAAAACCAATGACAATTCGAACAGGACGACGCCGCCGCCCGGCTTTTGCAGCAGGCCTCGCCACCCTGGCCATGGCACTGGGCTTCACGGCCGTTCCGGCGGACGCAGCGCCGCCTCCCCAGCTGGACTATGTTGCGCTCGGGGACTCCTATGCTGCCGGCCACGGCGCAGCACCGTATACGGACCTCAACTGCTTCGTGAGCCGCAAGGGATACCCTGCCATTGCTGACAAACTCCGGGACGTGCAACTGGCGCTCAACGCAGGCTGTTCAGGATGGACCATCGACATCGTCAAGGCCAATCTCCCCGTCAGCGCCCTGCAGGAGGCCGAAGTCATCACGCTCACTGTCGGGGCGAATGACCTGAACACCACAGGCCTCCTGTTCGCGTGCCTTCCCGACCCGTCATCGGCTGCATGCCTCCAGGCTGCCGGAAACGTGACCACCATGCTGACCGATGGCAGCTTTGCCGCAGAGTTGGCCGACCTGGTGTTCACGATCCGAGCAATAGCCCCTGAGGCGAAGATTGTCCTGACGGGATACCCACATCTCTTCGATCCGAGTCACCCGTTTGCTGCCGTAGGGAATCCCTTGGCTGATTTACTCAACGCCACGATAGCCGGCGTCGCGGCGGCCACTGGGTCCCAGTACGTCGATGTCACGGCCGCCTTCGCAGGACATGGTGTCGGCTCAACAGACCCATGGATCAACTTCAACCCAGACAACCTGCTGGATCGGGCGAATTTCCATCCAACCGGGGAAGGCTACCGGCACGGCTACTTTGCCTCGCTGCTCAGCCAGAACGCATTTGTCCTGAACTAGGGGCCGGCCGGCTCGCCAAGCCCTTACTGGCGCTTGGCGAGCCGGTGCTCCAGACCGTTCCGGACCATGGGCCACTCGTGTTCAAGGATCGAGAACACCACGGTGTCCCGGAGCACGCCGTCCTTGGTCCGCGAGTGGTTGCGCAGGACTCCATCCTGCTTGGCGCCCAGGCGGGCAATCGCCTCCCGGGACTGGTGGTTGAGCCAGTGTGTCCGGAACTCGACCGCGGGGCAGCCGAGCACGTCGAAAGCATGGCTCAGGAGCAGGAGCTTGGAGTCAGCGTTGGTGCCCGTGCCCTGCACTGACGCCGCGTTCCACGTGGAGCCGATCTCCACCCGGGGTGTGCCGGGATCGATATTCATGTACGTGGTCATGCCAATGATCCGGCCCGGTCCGCCGGTGGCCGGATCGATCAGGCGCGTGGTGAACGGCAGCATGGACCCCTGCTCCTGAAGGCCCAGGCGTCGGCGGATCTCAGCGGCCATCTCCTCCGGCGTCGGCACGGACGTGTACCAAAGGTTCCACAACTGGCCATCGCGTGCCGCCTCCACCAGGCCGTCGTGGTGTGCCGGGCGCAAGGGTTCCAGGATGACGTGCCGGCCGGTCAGGGTGATGGGTTCAAGAAAGCTCACTGCACCAGCCTAGGCCCACGCGGTGCTAGAGCAGCCTTAGCTGGGCCAGTCGAAAAAGCCCTTGCCCGATTTGCGGCCCAGCTCGCCCCTTGCCACCTTGTCCCGGAGGATCTGCGGCGGCGCGAAACGCTCCCCCAGCGTGGAGTGCAGGTACTCGGCGATCCCCAGCCGCACGTCCAGGCCCACGATATCGGTGGTTTTGAGCGGGCCGGTGGGGTGTTTGTAGCCAAGCACCATGGCGGCGTCGATGTCCTCCGCGGAGGCCACGCCCTCCTCCACCATGCGCATCGCTTCCAGCGCGATAGCCACTCCCAGTCGTGACGAGGCAAAGCCGGGGGCATCATTGACGACGACGGCGGTCTTGCCGAGTGCCTCGACCCACGTTTTCGCGGCCGCGGCCAGGTCCGGGGACGTATATTCGCCGAGCACCACTTCGATGAGCGTGGAGGCGGGGACGGGGTTGAAGAAGTGCAGTCCGAGGAAATTCTGCGGCCGCTTGAGTTCACGGGCCAGACCGTTGACCGAGAGCGATGAGGTGTTGGAGGCCAGGAAGGCATGGTCCGCCAGCCGCTCCTCGATGCCGCGGAGCGAGGTAACCTTCAGGTCCCAGTCTTCGGGCACGGCCTCGACCACTAGTTGCCGGTCGGCGAAGTCGTCGTAGTCCACCGTGACAGCGAGCCGCGAGACGATCTCGTCCAGGTTGCCGTCGGTGGCACCGCGTTCGATGCTCTTCGCAGCGGCGGATTCCACCCGCTCACGGGCGGCTTCGGCGGAGGCTTCATCGCGCTCCACGACCAGGACGTTGGCCCCCTTGATGAGGAAGGCATGGGCTATTCCTGCGCCCATGCGGCCGCCGCCGAGGACGCCGACGGTGGAAGGAAGGTTCGAAGTGGCCATGGCTATTTCTTCTCTGTCTTCTTATCGAGGTTCTTGTCCAGCTTCTTATCCAGGAACGCCTGCATGCGGTCAAATTTGGCCTGGGATTCAAAAAGAATCCCTTGGGCAAGCTGGTCGATCAGCGGATGGGAATCGGCAGGGGCGTGGAACACGGACTTGGTGATCCGCACGGCCAGCGGATCCTGGCGGGCGATCCTGTCCGCGAGATTGTGCGCGGCGGCCATCAGTTCCGGCGCCTCATGGATTTCCGTGATGAGGCCCGCAGCCAGGGCGTCCTCGGCCCGGAGCACCAGGCCTGCGAGCAGGATCTGCTTGGCCAAGGGTTCGCCTACGAGTTCCTTCAGCCGCCAGCTGGCTCCGGCCGCGGCCAGGATGCCGAGCCCTGTCTCGGGGTTGCCGATCCGTACACTCGGCGTTCCAATCCGGAAATCAGCCGCGTAGGCGAGCTCGGCACCGCCGCCCAGGCAGTAGCCATCCAGGGCGGCAATGACGGGCATGGGCAGCTTGGCAATGCGGACAAAAATCGTGGAGTTGATACCCTGCAGCGCATCATCCCGGCGCCGCTCGCGCAGCTGGGCAATGTCCGCCCCGGAGGCAAAGACTCCGTCCACGCCGGCGATGACCAGGATCCTGGGATTCTGCTCCAGCGCCGCGCAGATAATGTGCAGCTCGTCCACCATCTGCTGGTCGATGGCATTTCTCACCTCGGGGCGGTTGAGGAGGACAACCACGCGGTCCTCCCGCTCCTCGACCAGCAGGGTACTGAAGTGTTCGTTCGCTAGGTCCTGGGCCGCCATTACACGCGCTCCAGCAGCATCGCAGTGCCCTGGCCCACGCCGATACACATGGTGGCCAGGCCGATCCTGGCGTCCTCGCGCTCCATCCGCCCCAGCAGGGTGATGGCGAGCCGGGAACCGCTGGAACCCAGCGGGTGCCCCAAACTGATGGCGCCGCCGTCGTTATTCACAATCTCCGGGTCCAGGCCGAGCCGGCGCATGCTGGCCAGCGACTGCGTGGCGAACGCTTCATTAAGTTCGACGGCGCCCAGGTCACCGACGCTGAGGCCGCTCCGCTTGAGGACCTTTTGCGTGGCCGGCACCGGGCCGATGCCCATGATTTCGGGCTCGCAGCCGGCAGAGGCGCCGTCGATGATGCGGGCGCGGGGTACCAGGCCCAGCCGCTCGATGGCGGCCTCGGACGCGACGATGATGGCTGAGGCGCCGTCGTTGAGGGTGGAGGAGTTTCCCGCGGTGACCACGGAGCCGCCCGGGACAACCGGGCGCAGGCCGGCCAGGACGTCCATGGTGGTGCCAGCGCGGGGGCCTTCATCGGTGTCCACAACGGTTTCGGACTTGCGGGACTTGACCGTCACCGGGACGATCTCGTCCCTGAACCGCCCTGCGGCGATGGCGGCCAGGGAACGTTCGTGGGACCGGACGGCAAAGGCGTCGGCGTCGTCCCGCGTGATGCCGTCAACCCTGGCGACTTCCTCGGCGGTTTCCGGCATGGAGTAGGTCATCTTGCCCTCGCGCGCCAGCTCGCCCTTTTGGAACAGGGGATTTACGAACCGCCAGCCAATGGAGGTGTCGAAGATCTGGCCGGGCTTCGCAAAGGCGGTAGCCGGCTTCTCCTGGACCCACGGCGCACGGCTCATGGACTCCACCCCACCGGCGATCACGATGTCCGCGGCACCGGACTTGATCATCTGGCTGGCCTGGATGATGGCGCTCAGGCCTGATGCACACAGCCTGTTGACCGTGATCCCCGGGATGTGGAGGGGAAGTCCTGCCAGCAAAGTGGCCATCCTGGCTACGTTGCGGTTTTCCTCCCCGGCCCCGTTGGCGTTGCCCAGGATGACCTCATCGATGGTGTCCGGATCCAGTCCGGACCGGGTGACCGCCTCCCGGATGACCAGTGCGGCGAGGTCGTCCGGGCGGACCGAGGACAGCGCCCCGCCGTATCGTCCCACCGGGGTGCGGACACCGCCAACGAGAAAAGCCTGCGGTCCTGCGGTAGCTGACGCCATGGAAACACCCTTCACGCGATTAACAGCACTGTCATCGTCGGCGGCTCAGGGGATGCTATCCACTTACCGACCGTTCGTTCTGTAAAGACTACACTGCGCGCGCAAGGGGCACCAAGACCCTCCCCCGGAGGGGTCAGAGAACCACGAGGCCGAGGTGGGCCGCCAGGAGCGGGGCCAGGAGGCTGAGCTGGTAGTCGTCGATGATGGCTCCGGAGAGGCTGCCCAGGCCACTGATGGTGCGAAAGTCAGTGCTGCGGAGGTCGAAGTCCTTCAACTTGGCGCCGGTGAGGTCCAGGGTGCCGATGGTGCAGTTCTTCAGCGTTACCCGGGTGACCGCCGCGGAACCGAGGTCCAGTTCATTGATGATGCAGTCGGTGATCAGGACATCCATCAGCTTGGCGCCACGGAGGTTCAGGAAGTCCAGCTTTCCGCCGTCGATCCGGACGGACTGCCACCCGCTTTCGTACACTTCAGCGGACCCGAGCCGTGGATTTTCGATGCGCACGTCCCGCCACGTGGTGCGGGCCGCAGTGAAGACGGGCGCGTACAGCTCGACCAGGATGCAGTCGCGGAACGTGGCGCCGCGCAACTGTGTGTCATTGAACGAGACGCCTTGGAATTCGCACTCGGCGAAGTCAGTGCCGCTGAGCTCGAGACCGTCTGCCGCCGCGCGAATGTACCGCACGCCGTCGTACCGAACTCCGCGCTGGAAGTCCGGCGCGGGATCGTCCGTAAGTTCCTCAAGGAGAATCGGCGAGAGCCGCGGGCCGGTAACCTTGGGCGGCCTGGCCGCCACTAGAGCGATTCCGCTTTGGCCGCGATCTCCGCCAGGTCCTTGGCCAGCGCCTTGCGCGTCATGCTCATGCCGATTTTCCCGAACAGGGCCATTGATATCTTGCTGAACACCGTGGGCTTAACGATGTCGGCGCCGAAGGTCAGCGTCAGGTCCGTGCCGCCGTCGCGCTCCGCCAGGCTGAACCGGGAGGTGTAGTCAGCACCGCCCTGCAGGGCCTTGACCGTGGTGCTGCGCGGCGGATCAGCCTGGGCCACCCACATTTCCACCGTTTCGGACCTGCCCATCATGGTGCGGGTTTCCTTCCAGCGCGTGCCCTCGCCATACGGGCCTTCGCTCAGCATTTGGATGGAATCAATGCCGGACAGGGTGGCCGCCGAACCCGGAATGTCCGAAATGACGGACCAGACCTTCTCCGGCGAAGCGTGGATGTGCTGTGTAAGGCTGGTGCTGTGATCCATGGTTCGAGCCTAGTCGGGGGCAATGACAATCAACAGATATCGGGGCATCTCAACGACTTGAAATAGTAAGCATGCTTCGTGTTATGGTGAAAAGGCATTGTTTGATCCATCGGAAACGAAAGGCGGCACTACCATGGGCCTCGGAGACAAGATCAGTAACGCAGCAGAAGACATGGGCGGCAAGGCCAAGGAAGCAGCCGGAAACGCCACCGACAACGACCGCCTCAAGGCCGAAGGCCAGAAGGACCAGGTCAAGGCCGACGCGAAGAAGGTCGGCGAAGACATCAAGGACGAGTTCAAGCGCGACTAGTCAGCCATAGGCGCGCGGCGGCGGATTCCCATGGGGGATCCGCCGCCGCTTTTTTGTGCCTTCCCCCATCGATTGCTCCCCCCAGCTCCCTCGCCCCGCAATCGACGGCAGGACCCGTCACCAGCCGCTGCGCGTCGGCGTGTGTCCCTGCCGGGAATCCTCGGGCATCGCCATTTCGGCACGCAGCCCGAGCAATCGGATGGGACGGCCCGGCTCGATCTTGGCCACGAGGTCGAGGGCGCGGGCGAGCACTTCTGCCGGATCCGAGGTCTCGGGAATCTTCCGGGCGTACGTCTTGGTCAGGAACGGAGCGTATCGGACCTTGAGCGTCAGCCCGATCACCGGCCGCCCTTCAGCAGCGACATCCTCCAGTACGTGCGCCGCCAACTCCCTGACGGCGTCGTCAACCTGGCCTTGCTCAGTCAGATCGCGCTGGAAGGTGGTTTCCCGGCTATGCCCGCGTGCCACCCAAGGTGTGTCATCGACGGTCCGCGAACCGTCACCCCGCCCGAGCTGGGCATACCAAGGGCCCATCTTCGGGCCGAACTCCGGGACCAAATCATCGTCTTTGGACGCCGCGAGTTCGGCTACCGTCCGGATGCCGAGGGTGGCAAGGCGGCGCGAGACTTTCGTTCCCACGCCCCACAGCTCGATAGTTGGCCGGCTCCCCATCACTTCGAGCCAGTTCTCTTCCGTGAGCCGGAAGACGCCGGCCGGCTTGCCAAACGACGTCGCTACTTTGGCCCGGACCAGAGTGTCACCGATGCCGACACTGCAGTGCAGCCGGGTCTCCTCGAGGACGTCGCGCTGCAGTTGCCGCGCATACGCCTCCGGCTCGTCGGTCTGCACGCCAATAAAGGCTTCATCCCAGCCGAGTACCTGAACAGTTGCACCCGGTTGCGAGCGCAGCACCGCCATGACTCCTTCGGACGCAGCGAGGTAGGCTTCCTGGTCAACGGGCAGGATGACGGCGTCAGGTACTTTCCGTGCGGCGATGCGCAGCGGCATTCCGGAGCCGACGCCGTACACCCTGGCCTCGTAGGAGGCCGTGGAAACTACCGCCCGCTCGGTCGGGTCACCGCGGCCGCCAACGATCACCGCCTTGCCCGCGAGCTCGGGCCGGCGGAGCACTTCGACAGCTGCAATGAACTGGTCAAGGTCCACATGCAGTACCCACGGTTCGCTCACACGCCCCAGTGTGCCCCCAATCGGCTGCTCCGCACCACCGTTTCCCCGCGTCGCTTCTGCATCGCCCGGACCCGCGGCTGGGCGCTCCTGCCCAGTTACTCCCCCGGATTCTCGTCCACCACCCACGACGCGCCGGGTTCCTGGGCGCGTCGAACAAAGGAAGTGGGCAGGAACGCACGGGGAATAACGACGACGGCGGGACCCCCTCCGTGGGGATCCCGCCGTCGCAGGTACTGCTTGCGTGCAAAGCCCTAGCTGAAGAGGGCGTTCTTGGGCTCGTTGTTCCGAACCTTCTGCCAGCCCAGCCACAGGACCAGCGCGAAGAATGGAATGGTGGCCAGGGTCCAGAGTCCGAGATGGAAGACCTCACCGGATTTGCTGGTCATGGTGTCGAAGCCGATCAGGATGGTGATGGCCAGCAGGGCCACCAGGCCGGCCCAGCTGCTCCAGGTTCCGCCCGGGGCGGGGAGGGAGGAAACCTTGCCCTTCTGCTTGCGCAGCGCGATCTGGCTGGCGAAGATGGCGCCCCACGTGAAGATCACGCCAATCGACGCCGAGTTGAGCGCGAGGTCGAAGGCGTGTGAGCCGCCCAGCCAGATGTTCAGCAGGATGCCCACGAGGTAGACGGCGCCGATGGCAAGGATGGCGGCGTACGGCACATGGTTTTTGGACATCCGGGTCAGCCACTCCGGAGCATGTCCGTTGTTGGCCATGGTGCGGAAGATCCGGCCGATCGAGTACAGGCCAGAGTTGCAGGAGGACAGTGCTGCGGTGATGACGATCATGTTCATGACATCGCCCATCCAGCCAAGGCCCATCTGGCCGAATACGGTAACGAACGGCGAGGTGCCGGCCACGTACTGGTCCGAGGGCAACAGCATCGCGAGGAGGGTCACCGAGCCGACGTAGAACACCACGATGCGGAAGACGACGGCGCGGATTGCGTTGGGCACTTCCTTGGCGGGATCCTGCATTTCACCGGCTGTGATGCCGACCAGTTCGATGCCGTTGTACGCGAAGATCACGGCATTGAGGACCAGGATCATCACCAGCGCACCCTTGGGGAACATGCCGCCCTCGGCTGCGAAAAGGTTGTTCACGGAGGCGTTGCCGTCGCCCACCTGCGCGTTGGCAACCACCATGAAGGTGCCCACGGCCAGGAAGATCACGATGGCACCGACCTTGAGGCAGGAGGCCCAGAATTCGAATTCGCCGAACGCCTTGACGCTCATCAGGTTGACGCCCACGAGCAGCAGGAGCGCCGCGATGGCGGACAGTTCAACAGGCACGTTGGGGAAGAAGAACTGGAAGTACAGTCCGATCGCGATGAGCTCCGCAATGCCGGTCATGGCCCAGTTGATGAAGTACATCCAGCCGGAGAGGTACGCCCCCTTCTTGCCGAACATCTCGCCGGCATAGCTGACGAAGGAGCCCGACGTCTGGCGGTACATGATCAGTTCGCCCAGGGCGCGCATCAGCAGGTAGGCGATGACGCCGGCAATGGCGTACGAGAAGATCAGTGCCGGGCCTGTCGAGGCCAGGCGTCCGCCGGCACCCATAAAGAGTCCGACGCCGATGGCGCCGCCCATGGCAATCATGGTCACCTGGCGGCCGCTCAGGGATTTTTTGTAGCCCTCGGCGCTGAGGGTGGAGTCGACGACGGCGGATTGCGCCGAGGGGCTCACGAGTTCTGTGGGGGTACTTTGAGGCACAACAATTCCTTGTGGGTAGGGGATTGACCGGCACCTTGGCAGCGGACTCTCATACTGAAAATTCGGCTTCGTGATGTTTGAAGGAATTTTCTGTATGGAAAGTCACAGGACGTCGAAGTTCGCGCGGCCTTTCTATCCTACAAGACACAAACCGGAGCAAGTGACGAGCGATACACCGTCCTCCAGTTAAGCCGAACTATTGCCACCCGAAGGGGAATCCTGCAGAAGAATATTTTGCTCCGCATCCTCCTGGACGTGGTAGGTGCGCAGAGGTTCGGCGCCGGTGCTGGAACATCCGGTATCCAGGCTGAACGCGTGCTGGTGCAGCGGGCAAAGGACCACTTGACGGTCGATGGTTCCGTCCGCGATGGGGCCGCCCCGGTGGGGGCAGACAGCGGACAGGGCACGTAGAGTTCCGTCCCTCAACCGGAAAACCGCCACCTGCTCGCCATCGATGCCGAACGCCCGCCCCTCGCCGAAGGGGATTTGGTCCACGGGGCCCAGGTTGTGGCCGGCGCTCATCGGACCGGCACCTGGGGCAGGACCGTGAGCGGCAGGGAGGTCCGGAACTGGCCCGGCGTGAGGGGGTCCGCGCGCTCGCTCCACGGGTCCACGTAGCTGTCCACCGATGCCTGCATGGCCCCGTCCAAGGCCGCCGCTATGCCTTCCGAATCCTCCACGATCACTGCGCGGAGGTGTTCGATGCCCACCCGCGGCACAAAGGAGTAGGTCCGTTCCAGCCAGTTGGCGTTTTCACGGTAGTACTGCATGAACCTGCCCGTCAGCAGCTTGACATCCTCAGGGTCATCTACGGTGGCCAGCAGGTCGCCCTTGCGGATGTGCGCCCCGGCCGCGCCGCCGACGTAAAGTTCCCAGCGGCCGCCTTCGACAGCCACCACGCCCACATCCTTGACCAGGGACTCCGCACAGTTCCGCGGACAACCGGACACCGCCAGCTTCAGCTTCGCCGGCGACTCGATGCCTTGGAACCGGGACTCGATCTCGATGCCCAGTTTCGTTGAATCAC
The DNA here is from genome assembly GCF_051365025.1 of Arthrobacter sp. R4. NCBI lineage: Bacteria > Bacillati > Actinomycetota > Actinomycetes > Micrococcales > Micrococcaceae > Arthrobacter > Arthrobacter sp. R4. The sequence goes on along the minus strand of NZ_JBLWIJ010000031.1, from coordinate 37,902 downwards.
CCGTCCCATATCTACAGAAGTCCTTGCCCACGCACGTTTTTACCGTGCGGAAGCTCTTGCCGTACGCGTAGCCGGAGGGCATGTCCAGGTCGGCCCAGACCTGCGGGAGGTCCTCCTTGGGGATGCCCAGCAGGTCGATCCGCTGCCCGCCCGTCAGCTTGATCAGCGGGACCTTATGCTTCTCGGCGACGTCAGCAATCCGGCGCAGCTGCTGCACGGACGTCACGCCGCCCTTCATCTGCGGGACCACGGAAAAGGTCCCGTCCCGCTGGATATTGGCGTGCACGCGGTCATTGATGAAGCGGGCGTCGCGCTCGTCGATGTACTGGTCCGCGAGCATCATTTTCAACAGTGAGGCCAGGCCCATTTTAGATTTGGCGTCCTCCGCGCTGCCGGGGGCCAGAGCTGCGAATACTTGCGAGACGGAGCGTAGGCCCTGCTTCCGGATGGCGGCCATCAGCGATGCTTTGTCCAGCGGGATCCCGGGCACGTAGTAGCTGGCGGCCGGGTCCTCCTCCACAGCACCATCGGCGGCCCACTCCACCACCTGTTTGACCAGGAGCTTGCATGAACCGCAGCCCTTGCCGGCCCGTGTGGCGTCCATCGCACCGGAAACCGTAGTGCAGCCGTCCTTCACGGCAGCCACGAGCGCTCCCTTCGAAACGCCGTTGCAGTTGCAGACTTGGGCGCCGTCGTCGAGCTCTGCCACACCCGCGTCCCCGCCCGGCCCGCCGACGTCGAACATCAGCGAGATCCGTTCCTCCGGCAGGGGCAGCCCGCGGTCATAGGCCTGCGTCAGGTAGGCCACCTTCCGGCTGTCGCCCAGGAGCGTGGCGCCCACCATCTTGTTGTCGCGGACCACGATGGACTTGAAGACACCACGGCTGGGCTCAGAGAACACAATGTGCTCGTCCGTGTCGAGCTCGGGGCCGTGCAGCCCCATGGATGCGACTTCCACACCGGCCACTTTGAGCTTGGTGGCGGTCCGTGAGCCGAGGTACGCCGACGACGTATCGACGCCGGTCACGTGGTTGGCGAGCACCACGGCCTGTTCCCATAACGGAGCTACCAGGCCGTAGACCTCGCCGCGGTGCTGGACGCACTCCCCCACGGCGTAGATGTCGTCTTCGTCCTGGACCCTCAGCCGGTCATCCACCACGATGGCCCGTTCCACCGGCAGGCCGCTCAGGACGGCCAGGTCCACATTGGGCCGGATCCCGGCGGCCACCACCACCATGTCGCACTCGATGTCGTCCCTGTCCCTAAGGCTGACGCCGCTGACCCGGTCCGTGCCGAGGACAGCTGTGGTGCGGCTGGACGTATGCACCCTGATTCCGAGCGCTTCAACACTGCGACGGAGGATGGCACCGCCGTCGGGCCCCATCTGCGCATTCATGAGGTGCCCGCCCGAGTGCACCACCTCCACCTCGATCCCGTGGCTTTTCAGGCCATAGGCAGCCTCGAGTCCCAGCAGGCCGCCGCCGATCACCACGGCGCGGCGGTGGTGATCTTGCTGGGCGTGCTGGACCATCTTCCGCGTGTCGTCAATGGTGCGGAATCCGAAAACGCCGTGTTTGACGGACCCGCCCGGGGTATAGAGCCCGTCCATCGGCGGCATGTGGGATCTGCTCCCCGTGGCGATGATGAGTGTGTCGTAGGGAGTCACCCTGCCGTCGTTGGAGAAGACGTGCTTGGTGAACTTGTCGATCCGGTCCACGCGGACGCCTGCGTGCAGCGTGATGCTGTTCTCGCGGTACCAGGACAGGGCGTTCAGGAAGATGTCGGCGTCGCTTTCCTCCCCGGAGAGGACGTGGCTGAGCATGATCCTGTTGTAGTTGCCGTACGGCTCGTCGCCGAACATGGTGATCGTGAACAGCTCCGCGCCGCCCCTGGCCAGGATTTCCTCCACTGCCCGGGCGCCGGCCATACCGTTGCCAACAACCACCAGCCGACGGCGCGGCGCGGTGCCTGCGTGCCTCCCCTGCGGCCGGTCCAGCACGCTGGTCATCAGTGCTCCACCATGCCCAGGTCCACCACCACGGATCCCCCAACACCATCCGGAGCGGCGAGATACAGCTCCACCACCGAGCCGCCTTCGATGTCCTCCACTACCCGCAGCGGCACATGGACATCGCTCTTGGCGCCAATGGGGAAATAGCGCATGGGGACGCCGTTCCGCATCAGGACCACGGTGATCAGTTCACTGCTGGAATTGCCGCCCCTGAAATAGAGCGTCTGGTTGATGACGCCGTCGGGAACGTAATGGGAGAGTTCGCTGTGGATCGGGACAGGTTTTTCCAGCCCCGTGCCCTCAAACGGGAAGATGCCCTGCAGGAAAAGGTTCTTGGTGATCACGGACAGATCCTTTCGACCGGCGGGAAGACTGGCATGGGCCTATCTTCCGCCGCCGATGTTTCCGCCTGCCGGTCCCTGCGTAACTTTCCTTTAACGCAAACCTCACCGTTTCCCGTGCCTCAGGCCGGCCTAAATGCGTGACTTATACCGGCTCCGACGGCGGAGTAGCCCGGAAATCCAGGGAACTTCCTTCGCGGCCCGGCTGAAAGTTACGCATTTTGGTCAGGAAGTCCGCCCCTCAGGCCGGGGCAAGCACGCCCTTGTCCATCGAATACCTGATCCAGCGGCCAGATTCGTCCGTCCGCGACTTTTCGCTCTTCCGCGCGCACCCGGCAAACCATTCCCGGAGCGCGCGGTCGTGGCTGACCATCACCAGGGTCCCGGCGAAGTCCGCGAGCGCCGCCTCAAGCTGTTCCACCAGCACAGGCGCCAGGTGGTTGGTCGGTTCGTCCACGATCAGGGTGCCGTAGCCGCCCAGCAGCAGCCGTGCCAGGGCGAGCCTGCGCTGCTGGCCCGCGGAAAGGCTGCCCACTGGCACATGGAACTCGCTGGTGCGGAACAGGCCCAGGCGAAGGAGGGCCTCGGCATGCTCGTCGATGTTGCCGCCCAGGCCGGCAGCGAAGGCCGGCAACAGCCGGAGCGTGGGCCGCTGGGGCAGTTCCAGCTCCTGTTGCAGGTAGCCGATGTGTTCGGGCCGCCTGACAGTGCCTGCGGCGGGTTCCAGGGTTCCTGCCAGTACGGAGAGCAGGGTGGACTTGCCGGCGCCGTTCGGTCCGGTGATGAGGATCTTTTCGCCCGCGGCAGCCCGGAAGTCAGTGGTTCCCAGCCGGCCGGGCACGCTCACGCCACGGGCTGTGAGCACTGGTCCGCCGTCGTCGGAAGCCCCGGACGGTACAGCGGAGTCGACAGCCAGCTCGGCGTTGAGCCGCAGCGGCACGGGCGGACGGTCCACTGGACTGGCTTCGAGCCGGCGCAGCCGTTCCTGGGCGTTCCGTACCTGGCTGCTGGCTGCTTTCTGCCAAGTGCCGGCCTTGAAGTCGAAGCCCATCTTGTCGCCGTCGCGCTTGCGGCCGTACCCCATGGTCCCCGCCACCGTCTCGGCCTGGCGCTTTTCGGACTCCATGGCATCGATCCAGGAGTGGTACTGCTGGACCCAGCGCTGGCGCTCGGCTGCCTTCTCGCGGAGGTAGCCGTCGTAGCCGTTTCCGTAGCGGGTCACGGCCTGGCGCTCGGCATCCACTTCGATGATGGTGGCGGCTACCTTGCGGAGCAGGACGCGGTCGTGGGACACCACCACTACGGTGCCGCGATGGGCCGCCAGCCGATCCTCCAGCCAGGCTGTCCCGCGCGCGTCGAGGTGGTTGGTAGGTTCGTCCAGGAGCAGGATGTCCGCCGGGTCGGCCAGGACGCAGGCCAGCGCCACACGTTCCTGCTCCCCGCCGGACAGCGACCCCAGCACCCGGCTCCTATCAAGGCCGCCCAGCCCCAGCCGGTCCAGAGCGGCCTCAACCCGGGATTCGGCGGCGTAGCCTTCGCGCAGCTGGTATTCGGTCTGCAGCCTGCCATAAGTTTCCAGCTCGTCGTCGCCGGCGTCGGCCAGGCCCGCTTCCAGCCGGTCGAGTTCCGTTTCGAGGGCGCGCAGCGATGCCAGCGAGGCGTCAATGGCGGCCCCTACGGTGAAATCTTCAGGCAGGCCGTGGGTCTGGGCTAGGTAGCCCACCCGTCCCTGGATCACCGTTGCGCCCTCATCGGGAGCTTCGAGGCCGGCCAGGATCCGGAGCAGCGTGGATTTGCCGGCGCCGTTTTCGCCAACGATCGCCACGTGCTCGCCGGCGTTGATGACCAGGCTGATGTTGTCCAGGAGTTGTCGGTCGCCGTAGCCATGGGAGACGCCCGAAAGGTTCAGGTGTTCAGTCAAGAGAAGTCCTCGCAAAGTTCCGCAGTGTGGCCGCCGGGGCTGAACCGGCCGATTCAGGCAGCTCGGTTCATCCAGCGCTCGACGGCGGCCGTGGTTTTCGGGGAACAGCCCGGGCGCGGCCGGGCTGCTGGTTAGGACTTCATCGCTCCAGCCTGCCCCGGCCGACGCCGCGGCGTCAAGCAGGCCCTCCGCAGCGGACAAGGACAACAGCGCCCGACGGCGGCACCCAGGCCGAGTGCCGCCGTCGGGCATTACAAAAAGGGGACAGCTACACCGCGAGGGCCACGGCCTTCCTGCGCCTCGCCTTCGCCAGCCGGGTGCCAATCAGTCCTTGGCGGGGGCTGAAGAGGTAGACGGCGGCGAACACCACGCCCTGGGTCAGCACCACCATGGCGCCCGAGGCCGTGTCCAGGTAGTAGCTCAAGTAGATTCCAGCGATGGAGCACACGGCCGAGACCACTGGCGCGATGACGAGCATCCGGTTGAACCGGTCTGTCAGGAGGTAGGCGGTGGCTCCGGGAATGATGAGCATGGCCACGACCAGCACGACGCCCACGGTCTGCAGCGCCACCACGGAGGTGAGTGCCAGCAGCCCCAGGAGCAGCGCGCCAAGCCGCTTCGGGGACAGCCCGATGGCATGGGCGTGGGTGGGGTCAAAGGCGTAAAGGGTCAGGTCGCGGCGCTTCAGGATCAGGATGGCGAACGCCACCACGCCCAGCACCAGCACCTGGATGAGGTCCGGGACGCTGACGCCCAGGAGGTTGCCGAAGATGATGTGGTTCAGGTCCGTCTGGCTGGGTGTGACGGAGATGAGCACCAGGCCCAGGGCGAACAAAGAGGTGAACACGATACCGATGGCGGCGTCCTCCTTCACCCGGCTGGTGCTGCGGACCACGCCGATCAGGGTGACCGCGATCAGGGCGAAGACGAGGGCGCCGAGGGCAAACGGTGCCCCTACGATGTAGGCCAGTACGACGCCGGGCAGCACCGCGTGGGAGACGGCGTCGCCCATGAGGGACCAGCCGATCAGCACCAGCCAGCAGCTGAGCACGGCACAGACGACGGCGGCAAGCGCGGTGGTGACGATGGCGCGGACCATGAAGTCGTAGCTGAGCGGTTCGAGCAGGAGTTCCAGGAGGTCCATGGGTCAGCCCCTGTTCTCGGCGCGGTCGGCATCAGCGCGAGCGGCATCTGCTTCCGGGAGGTCACGGTTGAGCACGTCCAGTCCGAAGGCCATTGCCAGGTTTTCGGGCTGCAGCACCAACTCGGGGGCGCCGTGCATCAGGACCCTGCGCATGAGGAGTACGGCTTCGTCGCAGAGGGCCGGCATGGCGTGGAGGTCGTGGGTGGAGATCAGGATGGTGCAGCCGTCTGAGGCAAGTTCGCGCAGGAGGCGGCTGATGGTGGCTTCGGACCGCTTGTCCACCCCGGCGAAGGGTTCATCCAGGAGCATCATCGTGGCACCCTGGGCGATGCCGCGGGCCACGAAGGCGCGCTTCTTCTGCCCGCCGGACAGCTGGCCGATCTGGCGGCCGGCGTACTCGCCCAGTTCCACCCGGTCCAGGGCTTCGTCGACGGCGGCGCGGTCCGCCTTGGATGGGCGCCGGGTGAATCCCTGGTGCCCGTAGCGCCCCATCATCACTACGTCGCGGACGGACAGCGGGAACTGCCAGTCAACATCCTCGCTCTGCGGCACGTACCCGATCCCGCCTTCCTTGCGCGCCTTGGACGGTGACTGTCCGCCGATCAGCACGCTGCCGGCGTCGGGCTTTACCATTCCCATGATCACTTTGAACAGCGTGGATTTCCCTGAACCGTTCATGCCGATCAGGCCGCAGATCCTGGCGGCATCCAGGCTGAGCGAGGCAGAATCCAGCGCCAGGACCTCGCCGTAGTGGACGGTGACGTTGTCAACCAGGATGGCTGGAGTACTCACGGTTTTGACCCGGCAGAAGCCCCGGCTGAGGCGCCCGCCAGCGCTTTGGTGATGACGTCGGCGTCGTGCCTGATCAGGTCCAGGTACGTGGGCACCGGTCCATCGGCCTCAGACAACGAGTCCACGTACAGGATGCCGCCGAACTTGGATCCGGTGGCGCCCACGACCTGCTGCATGGGGGCGTCGGAGACCGTGGATTCACAGAAGACAGCGGGAACCTGGTTGGCCTTGACGTACTCGATGGCCCGGGTGATCTGCTGCGGTGTGGCCTGCTGCTCGGCATTGACCGCCCAGATGTAGACCTCCTTGAGTCCGGCGTCACGGGCAAGGTAGGAGAAGGCGCCTTCGCAGGTGACCAGTGCGCGCTGGTTCTCCGGGAGGCCGGCGAGGCTGGTTTTCATCTCGTCCTGCACAGCCTGCAGTTCGGTCTTGTAGGCGTCACCGTTTGCTTTGAAGGCTTCGGCGTTGTCCGGGTCCAGCTCGCTGAAGGCCTTCACCATGTTGTCGACATAGATCTGCACGTTCACCGGCGACATCCAGGCATGCGGGTTTGGCTTGCCCTGGTACGAGTCCTCGCTGATGGACATGACCTCCACACCCTCGCTCACCACTGCGTGGGGCACGTCCAGGCCCTCCACGAACTGGGCGAACCAGGCCTCGAGATTCAGCCCGTTGTCGAGGATGAGGTCCGCTTTGGCTGCCTTGCGGATATCGCCGGGGGTGGGTTCGTAGCCGTGGATCTCAGCGCCCGCTTTGGTAATGGACTCCACGGTGAGCTTGTCCCCCGCCACGTTCCGGGCGATGTCGGCCAGCACGGTGAAGGTAGTCAGGACCACCGGCTTGTCGCCGTCGCTGTTTCCGGCGGCACCACCGCCGGCATCACCGCCACAGGCAGCGAGGGAAAGGGACAAAAGGACGACGGCGGAGGCGCCGGCAGCTCGAAACGCCGCCGATTTCCGGGCGAAAGTTCGGGCGGCTACTTTGGCGCGCCGAAACAGAAAGTTAGGCATGCCGAACATTCTACGCGACGGCGCGCCGGGCCCGCAATGTGACGCCCGCCCCACTATCCCCGGCCCCACCCAACTAGGTAGCAGCAGATGTCGTTTTGAGGGCTCAAAACAGCATCTGCTGCTACCTAGTTGGGTGGAGTTAGGCTGAACGTATGACCACAACGCACCGGCGACCACCTGCTCCGCAGCCCGAGCTGTACCGGTTCACCGGCCTCGATTTCGGCACCGTGGGCCTTTATGTGGCGGTGGCGGCTTTCTTCGCCCTGGCGGGAGACCTGCTCCTGCCATTCCTGCGGCAGCTGGCCCCCAGCCCTGCAGCGGCATCTTACGGCGTCAACCTCATCTACTACGGCAGTATCGGCATACTGGCGCTCTTCGCCGCGCGCCGGGTGGTGGCCCGCGATCTCCGAGTCCTTGCCACCCGTCCGTGGTTCACGCTGATGATGGTGCCGGCCGCAGTGGTGGCCATGATGATCCTGACCGCCCTGGTGGTGGCGGCCAGCGGGACGGTCCAAACGTCCGCGAACCAAGCCGGGCTACAGGCTCTGATGCAACAGGTTCCCGCCTGGCTGATGATTCCAGTGCTGGTGGTGATCGGCCCCTTTGTGGAGGAGTACATCTTCCGGCACCTGCTGATCGGCAAGCTCAGCCGCCGCCTCAACATCTGGCTGTGCTGCGTGCTCTCCGTGCTCCTGTTCGCCGCCATCCACATCGCAGGCCAGGAAGCGATCACGCTCACCGCCCTGCTTCCCTACCTGGCCATGGGCGCCACGCTGGTGTTTGTCTACGTGTGGACCGGGAAGAACCTGATGTTCTCCTACTTTGTGCACGCCACCAAGAACCTGTCGGCTGCCGTGTTCATCTACGCCATCCCGCCTGAGCTGTTCGAGCAGCTCCAGCAGGTCCAGCCCTAAACGCTCCGGCCCCGCAGCGTGAAGCGATGGGTGCCTTGGGTCCGGCCCGTGATGTAGACCTTGACGCCCTCCGCGGCATTGGTCCCGGCAAGGTAGCGGTAGGCCTCGCCCGGGTTGTACACCGGCGGGTTGTCGGGGTCCGCAGCAATGCCCGGACCGAACTCGATGACATCGTTCCCCACCCGGTAGGTTCCCGTGCCCGAGGTCAGCTGGAACGCCCCCGGGCCCGTGTCTGAGCCAGGGAGCTGGCCGGCCAGGGGCTCCACTCCGGCCAGCTCGCCGCCAGGGCGGAAAGTCAGCTCCAGCGCGAACGATGTGTCCGCGCCGTCGAACTCCACTTCCAGCTCCGCTGCATCGCCCTCGGCGCCAACGCCGGGACGAATGGTGAGGGCCGTCGCCAGCCGATGCTCCACCGTGGGGCGGCTTCCGAAGTCCATGCTGGCGCTGAACCGGCCCTCATGGACCAGGGCGTAGATTCCGTCCTTGCGGTGCTTTTCGGGAGGCAACGGCAGGTAGAAGTTCGCCCTCAGTTCCTCGGCGAGGCGGACCACCCCGGCGTCAGTTCTGACCGACTGGCTACGGAACGGCCCAAGGTCAAAGAAGCTGCGTGAGAGCCTCATGTCAGTGAGTACCGCGTCACCGTGGGCGAGGCGCAGGAATGTGGGGTTGGTGGCGAGCCCGGACACCACGCCAGGCTCCAAGGCGTCGCAGCCGCCGAAGACGGTCACCACGTTTCCGGCTCGGCGGAACCGGTGGATCCCGCAGCTGTCCAGCGCGGCGTGGCCCGGCGCCATCACCGGCGGGAGGCCGCCGTCGAACACGGTGGAAGCCGAATCCCCGGACAGGTCAGTGACGGAGGCAGCCGGAAGCTCCAGCCCCAGCCACGGGTCAAGCCGTGTCCGGGCCAGCGCCTTGGCCGGTTCCAGCAGCGGGAACTGCTGCAACCAGGCCGCTGCGGCGGCGAAATCGGACCGGACGTCCTGGTTGGCCAGCCGGCGGTACAACAACTGGAATGCCTCTGCGTCGAACGTCTTCCACTGGTCCTGGCGCCGCGAAAACAGCGACTCGATGCTGCCGTCAGCATTGAACCAGGGCAGGAACGCCGCCAGGTTGCCGCGGACGTGCTCCAGCAGCCCGGGCCGCCCCGAGTAGTCGGCAATGGCCAGCAGCGACGGGTTGGTGACAGCCGTGGCGTACAGCGGGCTCCGCTCGGAGTACATGCCGTCCGGCAGTTGGTCAATGCCCTCAGCCAGCCATTCCCCGATGCGCTCCACAATGTCCGGCCGGGCGCTGCCTTCGCGTTCGTGCAGGGCGTGAATCCGTGCCAGCGCCGCGCACAGCTCCCACCGGTGGTTGGGGGTGTGCACTCCCCCGGTAACCAGCGCATCGGTAATGCGTCCGACGACGGCGCGCAGCCGCCGTCGGACGCCCGCCAGTGCAGCGTGGCCGGCGCCAATGATCTCCAGCGCCATGCAGGCGTCGTTGATGGTGAACGCTGAGTCCGGCGGTGAGCTGAGGTTGGTGCCGTCGAACAGGCCGGTAGGGCCCTGCAGGTGCTCCAGCCGCGCAACGCAGGCGGCCATGGCGTCCGGAAACGCCGGTGAACCGCGGTGGGCGGAGCCCGGCTCCGTGTACACCGCTGCCAACGCCAGCAGCCTGCTCATGGCGGCCCGGTGCGGAAGAGCCGCCACGTCGCCGTCGGTCGCCTTCAGCAGCGTGCCAACGTACGTGTCCGCAGCCTGCACCAGGCCGTCAAGGAACACGGCATCTGTGGAAGCTGCCGGCGGCTGGCTCTCAATCCCATCCCTCACAAAGGCCTCCATCTAGTCCTTCAGCCCGGCCGAGACGTCGGCGTTGAGCACGTACTTCTGGAACACGGCAAACACGAGGACCAGCGGCAGGATGGAGATCACCGACGCGCCCAGCAGGACCGGCCAGTCGATGTTTTCGGCGCCAACGATGCTCCGCAGCGCCACCTGGAGGGTGTACCACTTGGGATCGTTGAGCACGATCAGCGGCCAGATGTAGTCGTTCCAGCGCCACTGGAAGGAGAAGATGGCCAGCGTGAACAGGATGGGCCTGGACAGCGGCAGCATGATGCGGAAGAAGATGGCCAGCTCGCTGGCGCCGTCGATACGGGCCGAATGCAGCAGGTCATCCGGAACGGTCAGGAAGAACTGACGGAACATAAACACACCCGTTGCCGTCAGCACGGACGGCACGATGATTCCGGCGAGCGAGTTGTACAGGCCGAGGTCGCGGATCACCGAGAAGGTCGGGTTCAGGATCACTTCGGTGGGCAGCATGGTGGTGGCCAGGATGCAGACGAAGAAGAGCCGGGTGCCCTTGTTGTTGTACTTGGCCAGGGCGTAGCCAGTGCACGCACTGAAGAACACGGTGAGCACAGTGGTCACCAGCGCCACGGTGGCGGTGTTCAGGAAGTACCGGGCAAAGTCCACCCGCTCCCACGCGTCGACGAAGCCCTGGAACGTCCATTCCCGGGGAATCATGGACAACGGGTAGCTGAACAGTTCACTGCCCGGTTTGAACGAGCTGAGGATGAACCACAGCAGCGGCAGCGCATAGATGGCCACAATCAGCCATAGCACCCCGGTCAGGGGTGCGGACAGCTTGGTCCGGCCTTCGCGGCCGTTCCGTTTGATGGCGCCTGCGGCTGCCTTCTCGGCACCGAGGGCGGATTCTTCCGCCACGGCGGGGGGCAGGTTGGCAGCGGTTGCCATGGGTCAGCCCTTCTTCTTGTTGAAGCGCAACTGGATGAGCGCAATGGCCAGCAGGACCACCATCAGCACCATGGACGCGGCACTGGCGTAGCCCACCTTGGACTGCTCAAAGCCGGTCTTGTAGATGTACTGGACGATCAGGGTGTTTTCCGTGCCCGGGCCGCCGTTGGTCAGCGCCTGGATCATTGCGAATTCCTTCATGGCATGGATGGTGGACAGCAGGATGACCATGAACGACGTCGGCGCGATGCCTGGCAGCGTGACATGCAGGAACCTTTGCCATGCATTGGCCCCGTCCAGTTCGGCTGCCTCCAGCAGCGCTTCTGGAATATTCTTCAGCGCCGCGATGAACAACAGCATGTTGAAGGCTGTGCCGCCCCAGGCGGAAGCGAAGATCACCACCGTCAGGGCCAGGTTGCCGTTACTGGACCACTGCACCGGGGCTCCGCCCAGCGTCGAGATCACAAAGTTCACGAAGCCGAAGTCCTGGCCGAACATCCACTTCCAGATGACACCCACCACGATCGGGGAGATCAGCCAGGGAAGGAAGATGATCACCTTCGCGGCAGTCCGTCCCCTGGTTGCCTTACTGACCAGCAGCGCCGCAATGCCCAGCGATGATACGTAGACCAGCGGCACCGAAAACAGTGTGTACAGGAAGGTACGGTTCAGGGCGGCATAGAACGTGCTGTCCGCAAAGAGCTTCTGGAAGTTGGCCAGGCCGATGAAGTTCAGCCTGCCCACGCCGCGGTAATCCGTGAAGGAGTAGATCAGCCCGAGGGCACCGGGCCAGACGAAGAACACCAGGAACAGCACCACGTTGACGCCGATCAGCACCAGCGGTGCGATGACATAGCGGTTGTGGCGCCTCAGCTGGGACTTGCTCCGCACGGCGCCCGTGCCGGGCGTCCCCGGCGTTACCGTGGAGCTCAATGTTGGATTAGCCACCGATCAGGCACCGTTGTAGAGCTTCACGATGTTCTCCACCGTGGTCTTGGCATCCTGGCTGCCGCCGAGCATCTTGACGGTTTCCTCACGCAGCGGATCGCCTGAGAACGGGGTCTCGGCATAGGCCTCGGCCACGACGCGCTTGATGGCGTTGTCGCCCTTGGCCTCGTTGCCGGCGATCTGCTTCTGGTACAGCTCGAACGAGGCCTGCTGGAACGGGTATTCGACCTTGAGGTCCGACTTGACGGGCAGGTAACCGCCGAGCTTGGCGAACTCGGTGTAGTTGGCGTCGTCATAGAACCACTCGATGAACTTCTTGGCTTCCTCGTCCGCGCCGGTGTCCTTGAACGCGATCATGAAGCCGCCGCCGAGGTTGGTGGCGTTGGCTTCCTTCTTGGGCAGGGGCACGGACATCCACTCGAAGTCCTTGATGTTCTTGTTGAAGTCGGCAACCTGCCAGCTGCCGGAGTAATACGCAGCAACCTGGCCGCTCTTGAACATGGCGTTGCCGTCTTCGCCGCTGAGCCACACGGACTTGGGCATGGTTTTGTCGTCGTTGATCTTCTGGAAATACTCGAGTGTCTCCACGGCTTCGTCGTCCCAGGCGTACTTGTCGCCTTCCTTGGCGAAGGCAGTGCTGCCGAACTCGTACATCATGGCGCGCAGGCGGTGGCCGGAGCGGTCCATGACCACGCCGTACTTGGCGCCGGCCTTCTCGCGGACCTCGTTGACGGCTGCAACGAACTCATCCCAGGTCCAGGCTTCCTCGATGGCAGTGGGGAACGCCACGCCGGCCTTTTCGAAGAGGCTCTTGTTCACGAACAGACCCACGGCCGTGAGGTCGGACGGGATGGCCGGGATGGTGCCGTCCGGGGCTTCCTGCAGGAACTTTTCGTCGATGTTCCGCGACTTCGCGATGTCCGCGAGGTCCTGGAGCTGGTTGACCCATAACGGATCGAGGCCTGTGACGCGCGCCAGGGCCGGCAGGTCGTTCGCGGTGGCGGCGTTTTTGAGCTTGGTGGTGATGTCCGCTGTGGGAACGTCCACCACCTCGATGGTGATGCCGGTGGCTTCCTTGTACTTGGCGGCGGCTGCGGCAAACGCCCCGCCCTGGTTGGTGTCACCGGAAAGGACCAGCTGAAGGGTTTTGGCTCCGCCTTCAGTTGAACCGCCGCCGCCCCCACAAGCGGAAAGGCCGACGGCGAGGGCTGAGAGGCCAAAGGCCGTCAATCCGAACTGCCTGCGGCTGATGCTGGAGATTCTTGTCTGCTCTGACAATGCTCTGTCCTGTCTCTGACGATGCGTTCCGTGCCTGCGGGGCATGGCTGGAAGGTGTTGGCTGCGGACTCGATGGCCGCCTTGCCGACGTTTCGGAAAAGCCTTTCCTAACCCAACTGTGATCCATGTCATGACAATCTGTCAAGATAACGTACGCACATTTTCCAACGATGCAGAAGCGATGCAGAGGGTGTGCCTCCCCCTACCAGCCCGCCTACCGCCGTCGTAGGTTGGAGGCATGGGACTGAACATTCAGATTGTCACGGATTGCAAGAACCCTCACGCCCTTGCGGACTGGTGGGCCGAGACCCTTGACTGGGCAGTCGAGCCGCAGGACGAAGGCTTCATCCGCTCCATGATTGACCAGGGATTCGCCACCGAGGACCAGACCCTGATCCACAAAGGCAAACTCGTCTGGCGGGACGGCTGCGCCATCCGTCCGCCCGAGGAACTCGACGCATCCAAGCCGGAACGGCGCCTCCTGTTCCAGACGGCACCGGAGGAAAAAACAGTCAAGAACCGGGTGCACTGGGACGTGGACCTGGACGGCCGGGATAAGGACGAGGCCCGGAAGGCACTCGAGGCCCGGGGAGCCACGTTCCTCTGGAGCGCCAGCCAGGGTCCCCACTCCTGGCACACCATGGCGGACCCGGAAGGGAACGAGTTCTGCATCAGCTGAGCCGATTACTAGACTTGTTCGGTGAGCAACCAATTCCCCGCCAAGGTGTCCGATGTTTTCGATCCTTCCCGCTGGCGCACCGTGTCCGGCTTTGACGACTTCCAGGACATGACGTACCACCGCCAGGTGGAGCGGGCTGCAGACGGCTCCGTCACCAGGGACTTGCCCACCGTCCGGATCGCCTTCAACAGGCCGGAAGTCCGCAACGCCTTCCGCCCCGGCACCGTGGACGAGCTCTACCGCGCGATGGACCACGCCCGGATGACCCCGGACGTGGCCACAGTCCTGCTCACCGGCAACGGCCCGTCCCCGAAGGATGGCGGGCACTCGTTCTGTTCCGGCGGGGACCAGCGGATCAGGGGCCGGGACGGGTACCGCTATGCCGACGGCGAGACGCAGGAAACCATCGATCCCGCCCGCGCCGGACGCCTCCATATCCTGGAAGTCCAGCGCCTGATGCGCACCATGCCCAAAGTGGTCATCGCGGTGGTCAACGGCTGGGCGGCAGGCGGCGGCCACTCCCTCCACGTCGTCTCCGACCTCACCATCGCCTCCCGCCAGCACGGCAAGTTCAAGCAGACCGATGCCACTGTGGGCAGTTTCGACGCCGGCTACGGCTCGGCGCTGCTGGCCCGCCAGATCGGCCAGAAAACCGCCCGCGAAATCTTCTTCCTGGCCCGCGAATATTCCGCCGACGACATGGTCCGGATGGGCGCGGTCAATGAAGCCGTGGACCACGAACGGCTCGAGGAAGTGGCCCTGGAGTACGCTGCGGATATCGCCCGGCAGTCCCCGCAGGCCATCCGCATGCTCAAGTTCGCGTTCAACCTTGCTGATGACGGCCTGGCCGGCCAGCAGGTCTTCGCGGGTGAAGCCACGCGCCTGGCGTACATGACGGACGAGGCCGTGGAGGGCAAAGAGGCGTTCCTGGAAAAACGCGACCCCGACTGGTCCCGTTTCCCGCACTACTTCTAAGGCAGGACATCCATGAACATCGGACCCATGAATATCGGCCCCATAGACATCGACCCAGCCCTCAAGGCGCTGGCCGCAGCCCTCCACGGCGAGGGCCCCGCCGTCGAGCTTTCGGTGAGCGACGACGGCGGCCTGGTGGTGGGCCACGTGGAGACCCCTGGCTGCGATGACGCCGTGGTAGTGGTCCGCACCTCCGGCTCCACCGGGACCCCCAAAGCCACTATCCTCACGGTGGAGGCCCTGGCTGCTTCCTCCATGGCCACCGCCTTCGCGCTCAAGGGCGAGGGCCAGTGGCTCCTCGCCCTGCCCGTGCAGTACGTGGCCGGCGTGCAGGTGCTGGTTCGTTCGCTGTTCGCCGGCACCCGCCCCTGGGTCATGGACATGTCGCAGGGATTCACCCCGGAGGCCTTCACCGCGGCAGCCCTGGAGCTGACCGACAAACTCCGGTACACCTCCCTGGTGCCCACCCAGCTCCAGCGGCTCCTGGAGGACCCTTCGCCGGAAACCTTGGCGGCGCTGCGGCGCTTCAACGGCATCCTGCTCGGCGGCGCGCCGGCGTCGGCCAAGCTCCTGGACGCGGCACGCGAGGCCGGAGTCCGGGTGTTCACCACTTACGGCTCCGCGGAAACCTCCGGGGGCTGCATCTACGACGGCTATCCATTGGAAGGTTCGGCGGTCCGGATCGCCGAGGACGGCCACATCCTGCTGGGCGGTGACACCATTGCCGCCGGATACCTGGATGCCCCCGAACAAACCGCGGATGTTTTCTTCGAGGAGGACGGCGTCCGCTGGTACCGCACCAGCGACCTCGGAAGCCTCGATGCCGACGGCCGGCTCACCATCCTGGGCCGCGCCGATGACGTGATCATCACCGGCGGCGTCAAGGTCTCCGCCGCGCATGTGCAGGAAGAACTGGAAAAGTCCGACGGCGTCACGGCGGCTTTTGTGGCCGGCGTACCGTCCGCGGAGTGGGGCCAGGCCGTGGCCGCCTATGTGGCCCTCTCGCCGGGGTTTGCGGCTGGTACCCCGGCCGCAGCGGGTGGCGATGCAGCGCCCGGCGGGGATCCCGCCGTCGTGCTTGAACAGGAATGGCACCGGACGCTGGGACTCCTCGCCCCGAAAACCGTGTTCACTGCGCCGGAGCTGCTGATGCTGCCCAACGGCAAACCGGACCGCCTGGCCATGACCGGCCGGCTCAACTCCCTGCACCAGGGAAAGTAAAGTAGACCTGCACCGGCCGCAGCTTTGCGGCAGGTGCGTCACCGTTTCGCCAAACCCCGACCCAACACGAGGTACTTACCGTGGCCACAGCCGCACAATGGATCCAAGGCGCCCGACTCCGCACCCTGCCGGCGGCCATCGCGCCAGTGCTGATCGGTACAGCCGCAGCCTTTGAAATGGATTCGTTCCTCATCTTCAACGCGATCCTTGCCGCGCTGGTGGCGTTACTCCTGCAGATCGGCGTCAACTACGCCAACGACTACTCGGACGGCATCCGTGGCACGGATGAGGACCGTGTGGGCCCGCTGCGCCTGGTGGGCTCCGGTGCTGCACGCCCCGAACACGTCAAGTACGCGGCCTTCGGCGCCTTCGCAGCCGCCATGGTGGTTGGCCTGGTGCTGGTGGTGATCACCCAGAGCTGGTGGCTGATCCTGGTGGGGCTGGGCTGCGTGATGGCCGCGTGGGGCTACACGGGCGGCAAGAACCCCTACGGTTACATGGGCCTGGGCGATGTCTTTGTGTTCGTTTTCTTTGGCCTGGTGGCAACACTGGGCACCACGTACACGCAGGCCGGACAAATCAACCTCGCGTCCATCATCGGCGCCATCGGCACCGGGCTCATCGCCTGTGCGCTGCTGATGGCCAACAACGTCCGGGACATCCCCACCGACATCCAGGCCGGGAAAAAGACGCTGGCGGTCCGCCTGGGTGACAAGCATGCCCGCGAAAGCTATGTCCTGATGCTTGCCGTGGCCATCCTGCTGGTGATCATCCTGGCCCCGGGCCGCCCGTGGATGCTGATCGTCCTGCTGCTCATCCCCGCCTGCCTGATGCCGGCCTGGCTGATGATCAACGGGCGCAAGCGCAAGAGCCTCATCCCGGTGCTGAAGCAGACCGGCCTGATCAACCTCGGCTACAGCCTGCTGTTCTCACTGGGACTGGTGCTCAGCCACGGGTTCTAGCCGTTCTGGCCCTTGATTTCTGAGGGCTTGGATTCTGCTGCTGTGCCGCCGGACGGCTTGGCGTCGGTGCGAATGGTGAGGTCCGGATTGGCGTCCACCAGGGTGTCCTCTGCCTGGGCGTCGTCCACCTCGCCGGCGGTGCGCAGGGGCTTGGCCTTGCCGGAGAACCTGCGGCGCATCGCTTCTGTAGCTTGGTCGCGCTGGTCCTGGAAGAACAGGTAGCTGACCGCGAAGGCTATGCCTGCAGCGCAGATGACGGACATCACCGCGCCGAGGCCCAGGAAAAGGAACAGCACAAAGAGGGGCGCGAAGAGCGCCAGCCGGATCAGGGAATATTTCAGGAAAGCCACCTTCCAAGTTTAGCCGCCCTCCCTGAACGCCCGCCCCGTCCGGACGATAGACTTAATGCCATGCTCTTCCGTGTGGTTCTCGCCGTCGCAGTACTTGCCATCTTTGTTTATGGCCTGGTGGACGTGATCCGCACTGACGGACGCCTCACCCGGGGCATCTCCAAACCCGCCTGGATCGTCGTGATGATTGTCCTGCCGGTACTGGGGGCCATTCTTTGGCTCCTGATAGGCCGTCCCCGGGGCAATCCCCCCGTCCGGCAGAGCTACAGTCACCCCACCGCTCCCGACGACGACCCCGACTTCCTCCGCAACCTCGAAGTCCGCCGCCGCAACCAGGCGGAGGCTGCGCGCCTGAAAAAGCTCAAGGATGACCTGGAAGCGAAGGGGCAGGCCGACGGCGGGGCCTCCGGCGCCGGTCCGGACACCGGCGGCCACGGGCCTACTGGCACGGGAACCGTGAACGGCGGGGCCGGCGACGCCAGCAGCGGGGATGCGGACACGCACGATACCGACGACCGGAAGTAATCCCGATGGCTCATGACCCCGACGGAGAACAGCAACTGCGGGCCACCAGGTCCGCACCCCCGTCAGGTGAGCCACCTCCTTCCCCCCTTCCTTCCTGGCCTGCCCCTGCCCAGCCTGAGGCTAGCCGTGCCTCTCCCCGGCCTTCCGGCCCTCCGGCGCCGCCGCCACGGCCAGGCTTGTCCTACGCCTCGCCTGCGCCCATTGTGGTGGCGCCACCGACACCCCGCTCCGTCCGTATGGCCCGGACGCTCTGGCTGTTTAGCTTCGTTGCCGGCTTCGCCGTCCTCGTCGGTTCATTCCTGACGCGAGATTCACACCTGGAACGGTTGCAGGCGGTAGTGGACGGGATGTCACCCGGCGGCGACGCGGACGCCCTCAGTGCTGCTTCGGCCATTGTCTTCTGGGCCAGCATGGGCGCAATGTTGCTGATAATCCTCCTCGAAGCGGCCGGGCTGGCGATCGTCAATGGCCGGCAGGGCTGGGTCCGTTGGCTGATGATCCCGCTGCTGCTGGTCCATGTGGGCGCAGCGCTGGTGGCGGCGGCGTTCCTGGTTCCCGACGGCGATGGCGGCAGCTACGTCTGGCTGCTGTGGGGAGCCCAGCTACTGATGGCATTCGCGGGCTTGGTTCTGCTCTTTACGCCCGCCAGCAATGCCTGGCTCCGATCCCGAAAGCAGGAATAGGTTCCAGCCAACAGGGCTAGCTCAGCTGCAGGGCCGCGCTTTCGGCAAGGATACCCTCGCAGCTGCGCATCACCACACGGCAGACTTCCTGCCCCGAACGGTCAGTCAAAGGGTTCTCCGAGAGCACCCGCCAGCGTCGGAGGCACTCCCGGGCCTCAGTGGTGATCTCCTCAGGAGTGGCATCCGGTTCCAGGCCGAGTCGCAGGGCTGCCGCCGTGCCGGAGCCACCGATCAGCCTCTCAGCTTCGATGGCCCAGTCAGGGCCGAGTGAAGATCCGGCGGTCCGCAGGGTGGCGAGCAACCGCAGCTCGCGGAACTCATGGGCATTTACCTGAAGCCGTTCCAGTGCTGCCAACAAATGTCCCGAGCCCTCACGCGGCGACGCACGAAGCAGGGATTCCACACCCACCAGTGCTGTCCGCGCCTTCAGGGCGTCGGCCCGGGCGTGGAACTGGCAGGCCAGCATGGCCAGCAGCGGGTCCAGCCCGCTGCGCCTGGCTAGTTCGTGGGCCAAGGGGGTGGGGTCGGTGAAGCCGGCCCGGATCAGCACCACGCCCAGGCGGATCCCGAAAAGTCCGAACCTCTCCAGCAATGATGCCCTGGCATCAGCAGTGAGGCCCTCAGGCACCCCGGCCCGCAGGAACCTGTCAGCCGAGAGCAACAGTTTCTCCCGGGCCGCGCGGTCCAGGCCTGCTAGCAGGGCCAGGGATTCAAAGTCTGCCTGGCGCATGCTCCGGGCACTCTGCGCCAGGAGCCCCGCCACCGGGACCACCCCCAATGCCAGCTTCCGCAGGCTGTGGTCCCGGCGATACCGCTCCGCGATATCCCCGGCAGAGAGCAGTGAGTCGATCCTTCCCGCCCCGATCTCGTCCGCCCGGGACAGGACTGCCACGGCGTTGACGGTGCCGGACCGTCCGGCCTCGGTATCACGGAATGATTCCAGGAACCGGAGGTCGGAGGCATGCATATGCCGCATAAGGTATATGACGGCGTCAGCTTGGGAGGCTGATTCCGCGGGGGTGAGGAAGCTGGCGGACCTGGCGGAAACGTCCGTGGACAGGGAAGCAATCCCCGGAGTGTCTATCAGCGTCACGTTCCGGAGGCTCTCGGAGGGCCATTCCACTACCAGCTTCTCCACGTCTTCCGCGCGCTCCGTGCCGAGGAACACCAGTCGCCCGTCCACGCGCTTGAGTGCCAGCGTGCGCGGCTCACCCGCCATCGGGTAGAGCGTGATGCGGGGCGTATGCCCGTACCGGTACCACGTCACAATGCGTGTGCATTCACCGGTATCGGTGGGCGCAATCTCTTCGCCAATGATGGCGTTGAGCAGGGTCGACTTGCCCGCCTTCACCATTCCTGCCACGGCAACCCGGAGAGGCTCGGCAAGCCTCGCGGAGTAGCCTTCCAAGGCTGCCGTCGCAGTGGCGTCATCCCGGTAGACCGTGAGGGCCTCCTGGATCAGCTCTGACACTCCCCTGCTGGTTGCCTCCCCCATCAGCCAGCCGCCAGCGCGTGCGGGCTCTGCCCGCTCCCGAAGCGATGGCCGCCCGCGTCACGGCCGTCGTGGGTTCCGTCCGGATGGTCAGCCCCTGGCCCAGGGCCGGCGGGCTGTGGATTGGCAGCCGGCCCTGTCATGGGCTTCGCGGTTGCCTTCGCCACAGCTTCGGCCCCTGACAACTCCGCCGCCACCGATTCTGCGATACGGTGCAGGGCGTCAACGCGCTTAAGCTCTGCCTGGATGTCCCGGATCCGCATCTCCTTTTCCAGCTTGTAGGTGGTGGCGGCTTTCTGCGCCGCCGCCACGGAGTCGGAGAGCGAGCGGTGATGTTCCTCCGCGATTTCGGTGAAGTGGTCGCGGGTAGAGCGCTGTACCAGCCGGAGCCGGTCTTTGAGCTGCTTGCCCACCTGAAACACGACGTCGTCCAACTGCCGGCGAACCAGGGCCTTGGCTTCGGTCTGCCTCCTCTTGAGCCTTGCTTCCTTGTCTTCTCGGTAAGCCTTGCGCCCCAACAGCAGTCCGGCCCCGACAGAGAGCGGATTAATCAGGGCCATCCCGAACAAGCCGGTGAGCAGACCAAACATCAGGACGCCGCCGTACGATCCCCGCATCCCGATCAGCACCTTCTGCATCGGATTGATCTTCCCATCGTCCAGCCCGGGCATGTCATCGACGGGATCCAGGGCGTCGCCCGTATCGGAAACGCGCAGGACGGGAAGAGCCACCTCGTCCTCGGAGAAATGCTCAGCAACCTGCGCAGCCAGCCACTGTGCGCGTTCGCTGGTCCAAACAAAAGTGTCCGAGATCGCGGTCGCGGCGCATTCCTCCAGCCACATCGAAAACTGCGGCCACGTGGGACCAGGATCCCCCAGGTCAATGGCAGCCTCAGCCTCACGCTGGATCCGCCGCAGGCGATCCCGGAGGTCGTACTCCATGTCTGCGATGAGGTCGCCGATGCCGTCGTTGAGCGTGATCTGCCACCGGGCGGAACGCTTTCGGAGTTCGTCGGCTTCGAGTTTGGCGGCCTCAAGCCCCGCAATCATCTGTGGGGTCCCTTCCGGGTTCTGGAGCGCGGCCAGTTCCGACTGCAGCGACAGGCGAAGATTTTCGGTCACGGAAAGCAAGTCCTGGCTGACGGCACGGCGCTGGATCCGTTCCGCCTTCCCCACGATTTCGTTCCGGAGGTGGCCGATCAGGCCGGGAAAACCCGATTCGGCGTTCAGTTCGGCGTCCTGCAGCCGGGCGGCTTCCAGGCGGAGATCTGAGGAAATAGGGAAAAGCGGGATGTCCACAGAGACCCGGGAAAGGTGGCCGCGGTCAAGCTCGGCAACCTTCCGCCATTCCGGGTACAGGTCAGTCTTGGACAGCACGCCCACAACGCTCGGCGTGATCCGCATGGCTTGCTTCAGAAACCTGATCTCAGGTTCTGTGTATTCCTGCGATGCGTCCGAAACCAGAAGCATGGCCTCTGCCGAGGGCAGCGCCGTAAGCGTGGTCAGTGTGTGCGTGGACCCCAGGCCGCCGACGCCCGGGGAGTCGACAACGGTGAGGCCCCCAGCCAGCACCTTGCGGGGCAGGAACACTTCGGCGGCCACGAGTTTCTTGGCGTTGCCGGGGTTTCCGCGCTCGGAAACGTAGGTGGCGAGATCAGCGATGTTTATGGGCTGCCGTTCAAGTGCAGTTTCGTCACCGGGCTCCGCATCCGCCGGGGGCAGGAGGATGGAGGCTGAGGCCGGATCACCGTGCCGGACCACCGTGGGTACGGAGGTAGCGATGTCGTCATCGACAGGGCAGACCGGAGCGTTGACCAGGGCGTTGATGAGTTTGCTTTTCCCCTGCTTGAATTCACCCACCACGATCACGCGGACATTCGGATCCTGCAGCCTGCGCAACGTCTGCTCCAGGCGTTTCCGCAGGTCGGCGCGGTCTCCGGCGCTGACGAGCTCGATCCCCTGTTCCACGAGTTTTGTCAGTTGCGCCGCCGTAAGGGGCGTTGAGGGCGTTGCCGGTCCTGCCGGTCCTGTCGACTTTGCCAGACCCCCGGGGCGTTGCGTTTCAACCACAGCCAGTCCTTTGCTTCAAGTCTCGAAAATGGGACGTTGGGGGTTGCCGCGAGAAGTGCCCGGCAGGCGTTCTGGGCCGCCTGCCGGGCACTCCCGGTACCCCGGGACCAGCCGTTAGAGGATGACTGCCGAATCGTCCTCGGCGCTGATATCGGCGTCGACCTCCACCTCGGTGTTGATCGAGTTGTCCTCGGTGAACTCGAGCTCGTTGTCGGCAACAACAATGTTGTCCTCGACGACGGTGGTCTCTGAGTTGTCGTTGAAGGAATCCTTGAGTTCGACCTCCACCTCGGTGGAGGTTTCGTTGAAGGAGTCGTCAATCTCAACATCCGTTTCGGTCTCGTTGAAGGAATCCTCAATCTCGACTTCAGTGGTTTCGGAGTTGTCGGTGTTGAACGAATCCTCCACCTCAACGTCAACGTCAGTGGAGTTGTCCTGGAAGGAGTCCTCGATCTCCACCGAGTTGTCCGTCGAGTGATCCGAGTTGTCGTTGAAGGAATCCTCGACGTCGATTTCAACGTCGGTCTCTGTCGAGTTGTCCGAGTTGTCGTTGTACGAATCGTTGATGGAGTTGTCCGAGTTGTCGTTGAAGGAATCCTCGACATCGACGTCCAGGTCGGTGTTGAAGGAGTCCTCGATGTCCGTCTCCTTGTTGCCGATGTTGACGTCGCCGCCAGCCTTGATGGAGTTGTCGGTCGAGTTATCCGTGGAGTTGTCTGTGTTGTAGGAGTCCTCGATGTTGTTGGAGTCCTCAACGTCGGCGTCATCGCCGGCGGCGATGGCACGGTCGCCGGAAGCCACAACCGAGTCGTTGTCGAACCACTGCTTGACGTCGCCGTCGGCCCAGATGTTCTGGTTGACGGACTGGTCGGTAATGGTGTCGCGGTCATCCACAGTCGACGTGTAGGAGTAGTTGTTGACTACATGATGCAGCTGCTGGACAGCATGTGCATGGTCGTCGTGGTCGTGGTGTCCGCCACCGCCGTGTCCGCCGCTGTGGGGAGGCGGAGGAGTGTGGCCGCCACCGCCACCGCCGCCGCCATGATGGCCGGTTGCCGCGCCGTTGCCGCCGGTGTTGTACTCCCGGTCGAAAGAGGAATGGTTGAGGGTGATGGGAGCGTAGTCCAAAACAACCGGCATGGCCGCATCAACATCTGCAGAGCAGACGTGGCCCAGGCCGGCATCGTCCAGGGCCCGCTCAGGATCCTCCAGGAACTCCTGCGCTGCTTGCGGGTTTCCAAAAAGGCTCATCAGGAATTGGACGAGCTCGTTTGCGAGTGTAGGCATTGGATGGTCCTCAAATCTTCTCTGAGTTGTGGCTGGCCCGGCGTCGATACCGGGCTTGAATCAAACGTACGGTCCCACCCAAAGACCGGGCATCGGGTCACTTCCCCGTACCGCCGTACCCCCTGCTAGGGGATCGGCGGCAGTCCCGTTAGGGGTACTAGGGGCTATTCCCGCTGGGGGTTTTCCGGTCCCAGGGCAAGGCGCAGCCGAACCAACAGGTCGGAGCGGTTTTCGGCGCCGAGCCGGCGGCGCATCCGGGCTATGTGGTGCTCCGCGGTCCTCGGGGAGATGTAAATCGCCTCCCCGATTTCGCGGTAGGTCTTGCCTTCAAGGACCAGCCGTGCCACTTCCTTCTCGCGCTCACTCAGTCCTGAGCCGCCGTCAGGGGGCATGCTGTTGTTGTTCTCGGGGGCGGCAGTGCCGCGCGGCTCCGACGGTCCGGAGGCTCCCGTGCCGGCTGAACTGCCCTGCGGATGAAGGTCCCGGGCGCAGGACAACAACCGCACCATGTCCTTACGCTCGTCTGCCCGGGCAGCGGCGTGCCCGGCAAGCCGAGCACCCTCCCAGGGCATTCCGACGGCGTTCAGCCCGCGCGCCGCTGCTTCCACATCGGCGGCGCGGAAATTTGCCGCCAGGACCGAGACCCAGGCTTTTCCGGCTGCAGCCAGCACCCATGCGAGGTGGCTGTGGTCTGCTGCCCGGGCCAGTGCGGTGGCGTGCGGCGCGAGGTCTGCCGGGCTTTCGTTCAGCAGCGCAGCCTGGACTCCCGCCCAGTGCAACGGCACCGCCCACAGTGGAGGATCGCCAAGGTCATGCAGCAGCGTCCATGCCTCGTCAAGGTAATGCGAGACGCGCCTGGTCTCCCGCAGGCGTGCAGCCGTGATCATCAGTTCTCCCCAAGGCAGGAGGTTGTAGAGGTCCACGGACGTGTGCAGCATGGCCTCCCGTGCCCGTTCCCACGCCAGGACAAGGTCGTGCACTTCGCCGCTGCGGCGTGCAAGCCCCACTTCTAGGGCGGCGCACAGGAATTCATCCCGCGGGACCAGTGGCCAGTGGTTCGCTTTTGAGGCTTCGTTGATGGCCAGCCGGGCATCCTCCGGGTTGTCCTGCTGCATGGCCGACCATGCCTGGAGCAGGAACAGCCTGGGCTTGGCCGCATCGCCACCCTGGCCTGCGGCTGCCGCGGCACGAACGATGGTTTCCGCCAGGTGCGGTTCGCCGCTGTGCAGGGCCACCAGGGCTGCAAGTGCACCGGGCGTATCCGGCAGCGGATTTGTCGCACCGGAGGCGTTCAGCATGTCCGAGGCGTGGATCAGCACCGGCAGCCCCTGATGGGGGTCCCCGGCCAGTGACTCCACAATGCCCTTCGCCGTTTGGGCCTGCGCCACGGCCAAAAGAGTGGGCGACGACGGCGCGGAACCGCTGGGGAACATTGCTTCGGCTCCGGCACGGTTGCCGCAGCCGATCATAGCCACTGCGGCGGCTGGGGCGGATGCACCCACGCGCGATGGGCCCAGCCAGGCGTAGACGTCCGCGCTGCGGCCCAGCATCCCCCGCTGCGCCCATACGGCAGCCGAGACATCTACAGCGAGCCGGAGGTCGGGTGGGTCAGGGCATCCCAGCACGCCGTCGATAATGCGGGCTGCAGTATCCAGGTCCCCGGTGGACGCTGCGGCGTGAGCGCGGCGGGCGGCGGTGGCCAATTCGTCGGCGCCTGCCAGCAACGCCTCGCCGTAGAGTTCCGCCGCCAGGCCTGGATTGTGTTCGAGTGCCTTGTTAGCGGCCTTTTCCAGCTCAGCCGCGACGCGGGGGTCAGCCAGTCCGCCGCGTGCCAGTTCGCGGGCAAAGTCGCCCAGAGGACGGCCTTCGGCAGCGAAGCATCCCACGAGTTCGCGCTGGAGCGCGTGGATCCGGGCAGTGGGTGTCAGCGTCAGGAGCGCGTGCTGAGCCGTGCCTACAACGGTGCCGTCCGGCAGGAGGAGCCCGGAGGCTTCGGCCTTGGCCACGAGGGAATCGAGGCTTTCGACGTCCCCGCCGCCCACCTTCCGCTCCAGCTCCGCCGGCAGCGGCCCGGGAAGGGAAAATCCGACGGACAGTGCCAGGAGGAGTTCCCGGACTGCAGCGTTCTCACCGCGAAGCTGCTGTGCCATGTATTGGGGGCTGCCAGGCGCCAGCGCGTGCGGTTCGGTGCCGACGTGAGGCGTGCCCGTCCCTGCAGGTCCCGCTACGTCCGTGCCGTAGGTCTGAGGCGGCGCAACGTATGCCTCGCTTGCGTGGCCGTGGAGGAGTTCCCTGGCTGACGGCTGCTGATGGGCCACCATGCCTCAGACCGCCGGCTCAGTCGGAATCGGATCTTCCGCGGGCGGGTCCGTCGTTGGATCAGGCATCGGAGCGGGCGGCTCCGTGGACGGGTCCGGCACGGGAGCAGGCGGATCCGTCGTTGGATCCGGCACCGGAGCAGGCGGATCCGTCGTTGGATCCGGCACCGGAGCAGGCGGATCCGTCGTTGGATCAGGCGCCGGAGCAGGCGGATCGGTCGTTGGATCAGGCGCCGGCGGATCGGTGGTCGGGTTGGGAGCCGGGTCCGTGGTGGGGTCAGGATTCGTGGTCGGCGTTGTCCCGGCGGCTGCTCCGGAGCCGCTGGTTCCCTGCGTTGGATCGGACGTCGTAGCGGTTGTTCCATCCGTAACGGAACCTGCGGCCGCGCCTGCCGTTCCACCACTGTCCAGGTTTGGCGTCGATGCGTTGGTGGACGGCTTGCTGGTGGGCGATGCCGCTGCCTCGATCCCCTGCGTGCTTGCGGACTTATCAGTGATCTTCTTGGCGCTGGCCTCAATACCCCTCATCGGAGCCTGTCCGTCGCCCGAGGCATCCGCTGCTCCATCGCCTTGTGCACCGCCGCCCTGGCCACTACCGTCAGGCCTTGACGTACCGGGGTCTGCGGCTGCGGCGCTGGAGTCCTTGGCTGCCTCCTGTGGCGCGAACATCGCCGTCAGGCTTCCCAGCCCCTCGGGGCTTTGCGCAGCAGTGGCGGTCAGGACCGTGAACAGCGCTGCAGCGGCAGCCACGGCCGTGAGCCGCACGGATGGCCGCGGGGAATGCGGCCCGGAATTGGCCGCCGGACCATGGACCCCTGCGTGGGCGCCTGCATGTCCCCTGGCACCGACGCCGGCAGCAGCGGCGGCGGTGCCAGCCAAGGAGCCAAAAGCGGAGCCGGACTTCCGGGACCAGCTGGCACGGCTGCTGTCACCGTGCGGCTCAACGTTTGTCAGACCTGTCAACGTCATGGCCGTCGTCGAGGAAGGATCCGCGCCCACGGCGGTGACTGCCTCGTCGGGTGGAACAGCGGCCGCAGCCGCCGCCTGCCGGGCGCGGACTGCTGCCACCGCAGCTCCCAGGCAAATGGAGGACTTGGGATCGGCGTCCACGGCGATGGGCCGGTCGAGCTGTTCCGAAATCAGCTGCGCCACCAGGGGAATACGCGAGGATCCACCGATCAGCAGCACCGCGGTGAGGTCATCCGCCTCAAGGCCGAGCTCATCGAGGGAACGTTCCAAGGCGTCCACCGTCTGACGGATGGGCTCCTCGATCATGGCCTCCAGCTCGGAGCGGACCAGCCGCACCTGCTGGTGGATGCCGGGCAGGAACACGGAAATACTGGCCGCGCTGTCGGCCGAGAGCGCTTCTTTGGCTTCCACGCACTCACGGCGGAGCCGGGCCAGTGACGCCAGCGAGGCGGGGTCGGCGGGATCAAGGGCAGCTAAAGCCTCCCCGGTGTGCGCCGCGACGTGGCTCAGGACCGCTGCGTCGAAGTCGGCGCCGCCCAGGCCTTCGATCCCCTCAGGCCGGCCCAGGAACTCAAAGCGGTCGGCGTCGGCCTTCCTGAGGAGGGCCGTGTCAAAGGTGCCACCGCCCAGGTCGTAAACGGCGATGGTGCTGCCATCCTCCACCCTGACTTGGGAGGCGTAATGAAGGGCCGCCGCTTCCGGTTCCGTCATCAGCGTGACACCGTGCAGTCCCCGGGCACTAAGGGCTTCCTGGATGATGGCGGTCCGGTGGCCGCCCCAGGCTGCCGGGTGCGACAGGATGATCTGCGACGGAGGCTCGCCCTCGCGTTCCGCGGCCCGGTCAACCACCCAGCCGGCCATGGTGGCGAAGACTTCCTCCGCCGGCAGGGAAAGAGCCCCAACGGCGATCGGGACGTCGTCTCCGATCCGGCGCTTAAATTCCCTGACCACCCGGTCGGGGGAATCCAGCCCCCGCCGCTCGGCGGCCTCCCCCACCAGGATGGGGCCTTCCTCGGGATAGTAGACCACCGACGGCACCGACGTTCCGCGGAGCCCCAGCGGGAGGCTCTCCGGAACAGACGGAGCAATCAGGTCGATACGGGCAATGGCGGCGGCGGTGAAACTGGTCCCGACATCGATGGCGAGAACGTAGCTCATAAGTACCTCGGAAAAAACGCAGCAGGCCGTCCGCGAGCTTCATCACAGACGAGCTTCCACCAAGGTAGCACCACCGATTCAATGGCAAAACCCTTATTGCTACACCGAATTTACTATTGTCAGGCCAGCGCGGGAGCGGTTGGAAGAAACCCCTGTTCAGAGGCCTGAGTAGGAATGCAGCCCATTAAAGAATTGGTTCACGATGGTGAAGTTAAAGATCACGCACAGGTAGCCGACGATCGAGAGCCAGGCTGCGCGGGTCCCGGTCCAGCCGCGGGTGGCCCGGGCATGCAGGTAGCCGGCGTAGACCACCCAGATCACGAAAGTCCACACTTCCTTGGTGTCCCAGCCCCAGAACCGGCCCCAGGCCTTCTCCGCCCAGATGGCCCCGAACATCAGCGTGAACGTCCAGCCGATGAAGGCGATGGCGTTGATCCGGTAGGAGAGATTTTCCAGGCTCAGGGCCGAGGGCACCAGGCGCATGAAGCCAAGCTTGTCCGCGCCGCCGGCAGCTACGGTCTTCTGCCGGTGCGCCTGCACCAACTGGAGGGCTGACATGGCGAACGTGAGGGTAAAAAGGGCCGAGGAAAGCACTGCGATGGAGACGTGGATGATCAGCCAGTAGCTCTGCAGCGCAGGAACCAGGTGGCCCACAGGGGTGAAGTACGCCACGGTGGCGGCCGTGAGCATGATGACGGCCAGGCCCACCACGAAGGTGCCCAGGAACCGCAGGTCGCGGCGGATCAGCACCAGCAGGAACACAGCCACGGCCACGAACGCACCGGTGGTCAGGAACTCGTACATATTGCCCCACGGCACGCGTCCCGCGCCCAGGGCACGGGTGATGACTGCAGCGCCGTGGATCAGCACTCCCAGGATGGTCAGGGCGACGGCGACCCGCGCCGGGGCGCGCCGTTCCGCGGCGTAGCGCATGTCGGCGTCGGCGGTCTGTCCCGCACCGGAGGCACCCCCTGCCTGCCGGGCGGAGGCCGACGTCGGCCGCTCAGCCCGGCCAGCCGGCCCGGCGAGGTGCGAGTCGGTCCTCTCAGCGCCCCTGTCAGCCCCGGCGCCGGCAGTGCCTATTCCTGCGCCAACAGGGACCTTCGGTGCCTGCTCCGCCTGGGCCGCCTTGAGGTCAACGGCGCGCAGCGCCTTGCTGCTCTTCGCCAGGTCCCAGGCGAAGGCGATGAAGGCAACGGTGTACGTGCCTGCAGCGAGCAGCATGAACAGCTCGCTGTACTGGCCCATGGTTTCGTTGATGGCGAAGGGCATTACTGGTCCTTTTTCGGCCCGACGGGGCCAGCTGGGGAGGTGAGCGAATCTGCGCCATTATGGTCCTGGCGGCTGGGAGTTTGCTGGGTGCGGGCGGAGTCGGCCGTGGCGTCCTCCGTAGCTCCAGCGGATGGAAGCTTCCACTCCTCGGCGAGGAGCTTCCTGATGGCCGCGGCTTCAGCGGCCAGCCGGTGGTCTTCGCCGCGGGCAAGGAGGCCATACTCCACCATGGTCCGGCCGTCCTCGTGGGTCCCCGTGCGGACCCAGACCCGGCGGCGGTTGACATAGAGGGAAATGATGAGGCCTGCCACGGCAAGCAGCGCGAAGATGAGGGCGTAGAGCTGGCCGGGATTGTGGTGGATGTCCACGCCCACGTAGCGCTTCACGCCGTCGAAACTGATGCTTCCCTTGCCGTCCGGCAGGGTGTAGCTCATGCCCGGCGCCAGGGTGATGCCGCCGGCGTCCAGGTTGCGGGCGTTCAGCGGCGTCAGGTCCTTGACGTCCAGTTCGAAAACGTTTTGCGGCGCGCCGTCGTCCAGGCCCAGGTCCCCGTAGAACGAGTTCAGGGTCAACTGCGGGTTAATCAGTTCAGGGTCCCCGCTGAACGAGACGCCTTCCTCGGTTTTGAACGCCGTGGGCAGGAAGAAGCCGGCGAAGCCAAGCTGGTCCGGTTTGGCGTCAGGAACCTTGATCACGACCGACGAGTAGTAGTTCTCACCCTGCAGCCTGCCCACTACTGGTCCTTGGAAGGCCACGTTGCCCGCACCGTCACGCACGGTGACCAACGGCGCGTAGCCGTTGCCTGTGAGGTAGATACTGGTACCGCCCAGGGTCACAGGGTCGTTGACCTTCAGGACCTCCTGCTTGGCCGGCGCATCCGGTGTTTCCTTGGTAGTGACATCCGCCGTGAAGTCGATGGGCTGGCCGAACTTGCCCCTGGATTCGCGGTCGAACGTGACGGCGAACTTGTCCAGTTGGATGGAGTACGGCTGCAGTTGGCTGGACTGGAAGTTGGTGCCCGGGGTGAATTGGTCGTAACCAACCAGGGTGTTCACGAAAGTGTCACCCTCTACCAGGATGCGCTGGCCGCTGTAGCCGAACAGGCCGCCGACGGCCACGGACACCAGGACGCCTATCAGCGAGGTGTGGAACACCAGGTTCCCCACCTCTTTCAGGAAGCCGCGCTCGGCCCCCAAAGACGGCCGCGCGCCGTCGTCGTCCCTCACCTCAACGCGGTAGCCGCGGTTCTTCAGCAGCCCGGCGGCGCTGCGGATGGCGTCCGACGCCGGGAGGCCGGCGTCGGCGGGAACCACCAGGGTGCCGTACTCGGGCAGGCGGGAGAGACGTTTGGGGGTCCGCGGCGGCTGGGAGCGCATGGCTTTGTAATGGGCGATGGCGCGTGGGACGACACAGCCGATCAACGAGATGAACAGCAGGATGTAGATGGCTGAGAACCAGGCCGAGGAGTAGACGTCGTAAAGCTGCAGGGTATCCAGCAGCTTGCCGTAATCCGCGTTGTCCTTGATGTACTGCGTCACAATGGACGGGTTGGCAGGACGCTGCGGGAACAGCGAACCGGGCACCGCTGCCACCGCCAGCAGCAGGAGCAGGAACAGCGCCGTTTTCATGCTGGTCAGCTGCGTCCACGCCCAGCGCAGCATCCCCACGGGCCCGAGGACAGGCAGGGCTGCCTCGGCCTTGGCGGCGGCCACGGGGGCCGGGGACTGGGCCGGAGACAACTTGTTTGCTTTCACGCGCTCGCTCATCAGATCGGCAACTTCACATCGGTTTGGAACCAGTACTGGAGTTCGGTGACCCAGGTGCCCCAGACACCGCTGGCCATCAGCAGCCCCAGGACAATCAGGATTCCGCCGCCGGTGCGCTGGATGGCCAGCCGGTGCTTGCGGAAGAAGGACATCACGCCCATGCCGCGGCGAACCGCCAGGGCGATCAGCAGGAACGGGATGCCCAGGCCCAGGCTGTACACAAAGGCCAGGAGGGCACCCTTGGCGGCGGAAGAACCGCCTGACAGGCTCAGGAGCTGCACGGCGGAGTAGGTAGGCCCGATGCACGGGGCCCAACCCAGCCCGAACGTGATCCCCAGCAAGGGCGCACCCCACAGGCCGGCCGGCGGCTTCGCATGGATTTTCGCATCACGCTGGAGCCAGCCGAAACCGCCCATGAACACCACGCCCATGATGATCACCAGGACGCCCAGGAGCTGGGTGATCCATGCGTTCTGCGAGCCCGTGATCAGCGTGCCCAGTTGGCCAAAGGCACCGCCCAACAGCACAAAAATCAGGGAGAACCCGAGGACGAAGAGCCCGATGCCCGCGAGCATCCGGCCGCGTTTCTGCTTTTGCAGGTCCACGCCGCTCAGTCCCGTGACGTAGCCCAGGTACCCCGGCACCAGGGGCAGGACGCAGGGCGAGAGGAAGGAGACCAGGCCGGCCAGCAGCGCCACGGGGATGGCAAGCAGGAGCGAGCCGTTCAGAATGGCTTCGGCGAAGGGGCTGTTCACGGTCCGGATCCGCCGCTACTCTGCCACAGCAGCGGTAATGAGGGCTTTGAGGGTGCCCTTCTGGATTTCGCCCAACACGCGCGAGGCCACTCGGCCCTGCTTGTCCAGGACCAGCGTGGTAGGGACTGCGCCGGGCGGGACCAGCCCGGAGACGGCCAGGAGGACGCCGCCGTTCTTGTCGTCGAAGCTGGGGTAGGTCAGGTTGAATGTTTTGTCGAAGGCCTCGGCGGTGGCTTTTTCATCACGGAGATTGACGCCGAGGAACTGCACGCCCTGCTCCTTGAACTCCTGGTGCAGCTCCTCCAGGATGGGTGCCTCCACGCGGCAAGGTGCGCAGGCCGCAAACCAGAAGTTCAGGACCGTCACCTTGCCCTGGAAGTCGGCGGGGGTCACCGCGGTGCCTGAGAAGAGCGTGCCGTTGATGGCGACGGCGGCCTTGCGGTCGGCTGCGGCGAACTCAGTGACCGAACCGTCCCCGGCAACATAGTTCTTGTTATCGCCTGCTTTGGCCTGCTTGGCCAAGGCATCCTCCTGCGCGCACGCCGACAGGCCCAGGGTCAGGGCGGTCAGGGCCGCGCCACCCGCGGCCAGCACAGCGCGGCGGGACGTTGCCGGGCCGGAAGCGGTCTGGTCGGAGGTGGCGCGGGTGTCCTGGGAACGGAAGGGTGCCACGGTCAGGCCCCCGGGGTGCTGGCGGCACCGGGAAGAAGTGCGGCAGCGGGCTCACTGTACACAACGCGCAGGAGGGAGCCGTCGTCGTCGAACACCAAGGAGGTGATGGACGTCAGCGTGCACTCGCGTTTGCGCGGATCATGCCAGAGGGGACGGCCCTCGGCGCTGAGGCGGGTGGCCCAGATGGGAAGCTGGTGGCTGACCATGATGGCCTCGGGCCCGTCAGATCCGTAGTCGTCACCGGCCAGCTCAATGGCGCGGAGCCTGGCATCCTGGACCGCAGCCCGGACACGGGCCGCCTGCGCCTTGTAGGGCTCTCCCCAGGACGGCCTGAGCGGGTTGACCAAATGCGGCCAGTGCTTGGGCTTGCGGAGCTCGGCCTTGGTGACCTTCATGCCCTCGAAGTAGTTCTCGGCCTCAATGATGCGCTCGTCCGTGTGGATTTCAAGGTGCAGTGCTTCGGCCGTGGGCACTGCTGTCTCCTGGGCCCTGGTCAGCGGAGACGCCGCGAGATAGACAATCCGTGCGCCAAGGGCCGCACGCTCGCTGAAGTGCGCGGCGAGCGTCTGTGCCATTTCCCGCCCCAGCTTTGAGAGGTGGAATTCGGGCAGCCTGCCGTACAGAACGCCGTCGGGATTATGGACCTCGCCGTGGCGGAGCAGATGGACAGTGGCTTGGGGCATGTGTACCAGTTTCTCAAAGATGGCGTGCTATCCGAAATCTTCTACATCCAGTAGAACTGAAGATTCTCAAAAAATGTTCCGGAAGTGGGAACAAAAGATGCAAATGCATGTTTATACTGGATGCAGCAGTTAGTTGAGACTTCAACAAATGAAGCGTCAACCTTTCCCAGTACTACCCGACACTCCCAAGGAGAAACACCATGTCACTTCCCGCAGACGTCACCACCGGCACCTGGACCCTGGACAACTCACACAGCGAAATCGGCTTCACTGTCCGGCACGCAGGCATCAGCAAGGTCCGCGGCCAGTTCAAGGATGCCGCAGCAACCTTGGACCTGGCTGAGAACGTGGCGGACTCCAAGATCAGCGCCACGATCAAGACGGCCAGCTTCGACTCCGGCGACGTAAACCGCGACGGCCACGTCCGCGGCGAGGACTTCTTCGACGTGGAGAAGTTCCCGGAAATCTCCTTCGTTTCCAACGGCCTGGTGGCCAAGGGCAACACCTACGAGCTGACCGGCGACCTGACCATCAAGGGCGTCACCCGCCCGGTGGCCCTGGAAACCGAGTTCAACGGCGTGGCCGTGGACCCGTTCGGTAACACCCGCGCCGGCGTATCCGCTGAGACCACCATCAGCCGCAAGGACTTCGGCCTGACCTGGAACGCCGTGCTGGAAGCCGGCGGCGTGCTGGTCAGCGACAAGGTTGCCATCAACCTGGAGCTCGCGTTCATCGCGCCCGCTGCATAATTTTGCCTGCTGCCGCCCGGCCGCCGGATCCACTGAGTGGTCCAGCTGCCGGGCGGTGGCGTTTAAACCGGCATACCGGCCCAACTAAGTAGCAGCAGATGTCGTTTTGGGCTCCCAAAACGACATCTGCTGCTACCTAGTTGAGGTTGAATGCCGCGGCTGTGAGGGATGCCCTGTGTCCGGCGTTCGTGCCCGTCGGTCTATCCTGTGGAAAACCCCTGCCGTTCCCTGTGATTTCGCCGCAAATCTCCTAGATAACAGGGAACCTGCGGTCTACAGTGAGAGCCATGACCAACCCTAGTGAAGTACCGCAGCCTGAGCAGCCGGGCGCCCAGCCGCCTGCCAGCAACGTTCCTCCCGCCGGTTACCAGCCGCCGCAGGGTTACCAGCCACCACCACAGGGATACCAGGCCCCGGGCCAGGCCTACCAGCAGCCTGCTCAACCCGGCCAGCCCCACAGCCAGCCGGGCCAGCAGGGTGGCTTCCACTTCGAGATGCCGACGGACGGCCCCCGAAACTTTAACGATGTGCTGCCCAAGGGTGGGTTCTCGGGCATGTTCAACGTCACCGGCCTGCCTATCGAGCTCAAGGTGTCCTACTGGATCTGGCTCATCGGCGGCATTTTGGGCGTGTTGGGCGGACTCCTGGGACTATTCGGGGCGCTGGCACTGTTCACGGTTGCACCTGCGGCGGCCATGGTGGTCCTCCTCCTGGTCCTGGTGGCACTGGCCATCGCCGTCGCCCAAATTATCCTCGCCCTGAAGATGAAGGAAGGCCGGGAGTGGGCCCGGCTGGCCCTCACCATCGTGGCCGGCGTCTCGCTGGTCCTCGCCATCATTGGCGGCAGCGTGGGCGATGGGATCGGCAATAACTGGCTCGGCTTCCTGATCAGCGCCGGGGCAACCGTTCTGATGTGGCTGCCCAACTCGCAGGCATGGTTCACCGCAGTCAAGGGCCGCGGCTGACCTGCCGGTTAAGTTGTTTCCCGAAGGCCGCAGCCGGCGTACCCGCCAGGCTGCGGCCTTCCCAGCGCTCCGCGTTCTCACCGACTAAGGCGGAATGAAGCCGGAATACCTCTCCGGAATGACCCTCTACGGAGCCGCCCGGGGGTACGGTGGAAGTAAGCCTTGCTGGGGGTAGGGCCAGTGCACCGATCCCGGCAGCCGATCCGCACTTCGACCTGCAAAGGACCGCTCATGAGTACTCCCCCAGTCCAGCCGCCTAACCCCAACGAACCCGAATCCGGCGGCCAGCCCCCCACTCCGCGCTACGGCGAGAACGCACCGCAGTTTGGCCAGCCCACGCCCCCTGCCCCGCAGTACGGCCAGAACGCGCCGCAGTACGGCCAAAACACCCCACAGTATGGCGAAACGGGCACACCGGCACCCCAGTACGGCCAGAACCCGCCGGCGTATGGTCAGAACCCGCCGCAGGCCCCGGCCTACGGCCAGCAACCGTTTGGCCAGCAGTACGGGCAGTCTCCGTACGCACAGTACCCGTCCGAACAGCCGGCGGCTACGAGCAGCAACGGAGTCCCCCAGCTGGTCAACATTTCCTTCTGGCTCCTGATTGCCTCGGGCATTATTTATGTCATTAGCATGCTGATCGGCGTTGGCCAGCTGGATGACCCGCTGATGCGGAGCACCTTCGAAGATGCCATGCAAAGTGGCGGCGCCGGCGGCGAGATCCCCTACGAGGACATCAAGGGCGTTATTGCCGGCACGCTGGTGGTCTTCGCCATCATCGGAGCCGCGCTCTACGCATTGGTGGCTTTCTTCATCCGCAAGGGCAAGAACTGGGCCCGGATCCTTGGAACCGTATTCGCGGCACTGTCCATCTTTGGGCTCTTCCAGGTGCCGAACATCGGAACACTGGGAACGCTGATGGGCATCGCAGCCATCGTCCTGCTGTACCTGCCGGCAGCGGCCCCGTACTTCCGCAAGCAGCAGCCGTTCGCCAACCCCTATGGCCAGCCGGGAAACCCCTACGGCCGCTAGCCTCACGGTCAACCGGAAGACATGCCGGCGCTGACCAACAATTGAAACCACACCCCAGCGGGCGTGGATCCCGGAGCCGCAGGATTGCTAGGCGGTCTGGCCCGGGGTCTGCGCCCGCTGCGCGTGGTAGGCCAGGATCTGGAGTTCGGTGGCCATATCCACCTTGCGGAGGTTTACGGTGTCGGGCACCTGGAGCATCACAGGCGCAAAGCTCAGGATGCTATGGACGCCGGCGGCGACGACGCGGTCACACACGTCCTGCGCCACTGCGGCGGGCAAGGCCAGAACTACCATGTTGGCGCCCGTCCGCTGCAGCACGGTTTCGAGGTCTGCAACGTCGCTGACCCGAAGCCAGCCCACCTCATTGCCCACCACCATCTGGTCGGCATCAAAGATGGCTACGACATCGAAGCCTCGGGACTCAAAGCCGCCGTACCTGGCGAGCGCCTTGCCCAGGTTACCGGCGCCGACGATGGCCACTTTCCAGTCGTGGGTCAGCCCGAGGGCTGCAGCGATGTGGCGGCTAAGGTACTGGACTTCGTAGCCGACGCCCCGCGTGCCATAGGAGCCCACATGCGAGAGGTCCTTGCGCAACGTGGCGGAACTGACGCCGGACAATTCCGCCAGCGACTCCGAGGATACGCGCTCCACGCCTTCGGCCAGCAAGGTATTAAGCGCGCGAAGGTACAGGGTCAGTCTGGCCACGGCCGCCGGCGGAATCTGCTTGGCAGCGGTTTTGTCGTCCTGTATGCCCGGCGCAACCGACTCGCCTTGGACAGGCTGGGGAGATGAATCCAGTGAAGTCACTATCCCCTCCCTTGCGTCGCGTTGTGACTCCACTCTAGAGCCCTGCGCCTGCTGCCAACAAAGCCTGAACCATGGCCCGGAACCAGCCCTACTCCGCCATGGCGCGCCGCAGGACACGCTCCAGCCGGGCTTCGTCGATCTTCCAGAAATCGCGCTGGATGCCGTCCACCAGCACTACGGGGATTTCCTCGGCATAGCGGTCACGCAACTCGGGCAGTTGGTCCACCGGCTGTTCCGCCCACTCAAGCCCCAAGGAGGCTGTTACCCGCCCGACGGCGTCGCGCGCGTCCGCGCACAGGTGACAGTCGGCTTTGGTGATCAGGACAACCTGCGGTTTTGGCATGGTTTAACCGTATCCCCCTTTAGCGGCGGACAGCGCGGCGCACGGCCACGCGGCAGGAGGGGCCGCATGCATTGACTAGACTCGGGGACATGCCCGAGGAGAAGTACGTCGCAGTTCTCACACAGCCGGCTGCGGTACCGCAGACCGGCGAGGCGGCGTTCTTCGACGTCGATAACACCCTCATGAGGGGCGCCAGCCTTTTTCACGTGGCCCGCAAGATGCACCAGCGCGGAGCGTTCACCTTGGTCCAGGCCGCCGGATTCGCGTGGAAGCAGTTCAAGTTTGTGACGCGCGGCGAGAACATGGATGACGTCCATGCGGTCCGCGACTCTGCCCTCAACCTCGCCGCCGGAATCACTGTTGAGGACGTGAAGGCTCTCGGCGAAGAAGTCTATGACGAGATGATCGCCTCCAGGATCTGGCCGGGAGCCAAAGCCTTGGCCCAACAGCACCTGCGGGTTGGCCGGCGGGTTTGGCTGGTCACGGCCACCCCCATCGAGGTGGCAACGGTCATCGCCACGCGACTCGGGCTAACCGGTGCGCTGGGCACCGTCGGTGAGGTGGCGGACGGGATGTACACCGGACGCCTTGTGGGCGACATCCTGCACGGCTCTGCGAAGGCTGTGGCCGTCCAGGGCATTGCTGACGCCGAGGGACTGGACCTCAGGCGTTGCTGGGCCTACAGCGACTCCTACAACGACATACCGCTGCTGACCCTCGTGGGACACCCCGTCGCCATCAACCCGGATGCCAGGCTCCGCCGCCATGCCCGGGACAATAACTGGCCGGTGTATGACTTCCGCTCCGGCCGCCGCGCCGCCACCCTGGGCCTTAAAGCCGCCACAGCCGGCGGCGTCGTGTACGGCCTCTGGCGCGGCTTCTCCCGCATCCGCGGCCCCCGCATCTAGGTAGCAGCAGATGTCGTTATGGGCCCTCAAAACGACATCTGCTGCTACCTAGTTGTATTGACCACGGACGTTAGTGACGGTCGGCGTGGCTTGGTGACATGAAGAAGACCTCCGTGTGGAGTGGGGCTTGTCTAGAGTCCAGTTCCACAAACGGAGGTCTTC
>NZ_JBLWIJ010000030.1:0-31281 GCF_051365025.1 Arthrobacter sp. R4 | reverse complement strand
GACTCTAGACAAGCCCCACTCCACTCGGAGGTCTTCTTCATGTCACCAAGCCACGCCGACCGTCACTAACGTCCGTGGTCAATACAACTAGGTAGCAGCAGATGTCGTTATGAAGGCTCAAAACGACATCTGCTGCTACTTAGTTGGGTGGGGGTGGGCGTGAGGTGGATGGGGGTGCGTTCGCCGGGGAGAGGCGGGGGATGCTGGCCACTGCTATCAGCAGCGCCAGGGCACCGAGACCGAACGGCAGCGCGGTGAGGGTGGCCACCCCGCCTACCAGCAGCGGCCCGCCGGCGTCGCCCAGTTCCCGCCCGAGTTCGGCCGAGCCCATAGTGCGGCCCATGCGCTCCAGCGGCGTAGTGTCAGCCAGATGCGCGAAACCCAGGGGCGTGGCCGCGCCGACGCCCACTCCGATCGCTGCGGCGGCGATGAAAATGGTGACCGGTCCCGGGGCGACGGCCAACAGTGTGACGCCTGCGGCGATGAGGAGGAGTCCCGCCGTCGTGCCCTTGTTGTCGCTGATGCCGTTCCGGTCCCGCATCCTGCCGATCCGCGGCTGGGTCAGCACGGAGCCGAGCGCGAGGAGGCTGACGGCCGCCGTACCGGCCACGGCGTCCATGCCGTGCCGGGTGGCCAGTGCCGGAAGGAAGCCGACGGCGGCTCCGAGCGCCGCCGTCGACGCCGCCAGCACCAGTGTGGGGACGAGGAACCTCCGTTCTCCCACCTGCCGTGCGAGGTCCAGCACCGTGTAGCGCTGGCGGGGGAGTGGTCCCAGGTGCGGAACGGCCAGTAGGACCCACATTCCCGTGGCTGCCGCGAGTGCCGAGAGGGTGCCGAAAAGCAGGGCGAAGCCGCCGGCCCAGATCAGGCCGGCACCCAGCAGCGGCCCGATGATGTAGCCAAGGCTCTTCCACGATCCGTACCTGCCGAAGTATGTGCCCGCCTTCCCGCCGCGGGCCATCCGGGCAACCATCGCCGACGACGCTGGGGAGAATGCGGACGCGGCGGCGCCCTGCCCGAGCCGGGCCAGCGCCAACATCAGCGGGTCTGCCGCCCAGAGGCCGATCAGCGACAATGCTGCAAAGGCCATGAGCCCGCCGACGATGACCGGCTTGGCGCCGATCCGGTCGCTGAGGGCGCCGAAAACTGGCTTGAGGAAGACCTCGGAGATGTCGTACAGGGCCAGGAGGATGCCCAGGTTGAGCAGCGTCAGGCCGATGTTGTCGCTCTGGGCGCCCAGGCCCGCGGCGATGCTGTGCGCGCCGAACGCAGTGACGAATCCGGCGGCGTACAAAGGGGCGGATGAAGCGCTCGTGGTGCGGCTCTGGGCGGTACCTGTCACGAGTGCACTTCGCCGTAAACGAGGGCGGCGAAGGTGTCCAGGGCGTCAATGCAGGCAGCGAGGCTTTGCTCTGAGCTCGCCGCCGCGGGGCTGCCGAATACGTCCTTACTTCGGATCGCCCGGAACCATCGCCGGAGCCGGTCCAGGCTCTGCTCTTCCTCTTCGAGCTCGGCAAGGGTGAGTTTCTGCTTGGCGATCTCCTTGGCGATTTCGTCTGTGAACTTGCCGCAGTCGGCGATGAACTCGGCCCACTCGTCCGCACGAGCGGCATGGAACAGTTGGCGCAGGCGGCCCGCGTCGTCGTCGGCCGGTCCGGTAGTGAGCAGCAGCAGTTCGCCCATGCCCGCCTGAGCCAGCTCCTTGGCCTTCATTGCACCCTCGCGGCAGGCGGGAACGTCTGGAGCGGTCCAAGCGCCCTGGCCGACGGGGACTGCGCCGAATCGCCTGAGCTCGCGCCACACTGCCACGCGATGCCGCGACGGCTCCGACGGAACCTGCACGAGCATTACAAGCCAGGAAACCTGTTCAAGTGAAGTCACACCTTGGAGTGTAACAACTGTTACAACATTAGGCGTGCGGTCTGGCTTCCATCCCAACTAAGTAGCAGCAGATGCTGTTTTGGAGGCTCAAAACAGCATCTGCTGCTACCTAGTTGGGTGAGGGTGGCGGGGTGCCTCGAAGGCGGGCATGGGAACGTCACTTAACGTGATGCTTGACACGTGTTAGGTCAAGGATCTAA
Organism: Arthrobacter sp. R4; assembly: GCF_051365025.1. NCBI lineage: Bacteria > Bacillati > Actinomycetota > Actinomycetes > Micrococcales > Micrococcaceae > Arthrobacter > Arthrobacter sp. R4. Next base: position 29,200 of record NZ_JBLWIJ010000030.1, on the reverse strand, counting down.
GCTACCTAACACGTGTTAGGAAGGAATTTGTTATGACCGGTGCCACCACTGGCCTGCGTGAAATCTCACGCCGGACCGCCCTTGGCGCCCTGGGAGTAGGAATTGTGGGAGCAACCGTGGCGTCGTGGCCACGGCTTTCCGGAACCGACATACCCGGGCGAGGGGACAACAGCCTCAGCATTGCCATCTTGGGAACCGCCGCCGATGCCGCCGCCCGCCAGCGGGCCATCGACGCGTTCACCCGCCTCCACCCGGATATCCGGGTCAAAGTCCAGGCCATCCAGGCCGTGGACTGGAAAGACTTCTTTACCAAGATCCTCACCATGGTGGCCGCCGGCACGCCGCCGGACGTTGTCTACGTTGCCACCGAAGGCGCCCAGCTCTTCGCCGACAAGCTGGCCCATCCACTGGACGAATACCTGCGCCGCGACGCCGCGGACATGACAGAGTTCTTCGCCGACGTCCACCCGAGCCTCGTGGAGGCCTTCATGTACAAGGGCAGCCTGTTCCAGCTCCCCATGGACTGGAACGCCGCCAACATGTACTACAACACCGCCGCCTTCGCCCAGGCGGGGCTGCAACGCCCGGCAGATGACTGGACCAACGTGGACTTCCGCAACGGCCTCGCCGCCATGCGTAAAGCCCGGCCGTCAGATTTCACCCCTTATTACTGGACCAACAGGCTCTTCGGCGGCGTGGTGCCCTGGCTCTACGCCAACGACACCAGCTTCCTGAAGGAAACCCGGTCCGCCGGGGGTGACTGGCTCTGGGACAGCTTCTACGCCAACGATCCCTCCCGCAGCCTGCGCTCCGGCGGCTACCAGTGGCTCGAGCCCAACGCCGATGACCCACGCGTGTTCGAGACGTTCGACTACCTGCGTGGCCTGGTCAAGGACGGGCTGGGCGTCCGCCCGGAGGAGGGCGGCGGCGGTTCCCTGGTGGGATTGTTCGCCTCCAACCGGATCGGAACCACCCCGGCCGGGGGCTACTGGGTCCAGGGCCTGCACGAGGCAGGCATGAAGGAGAACGACTTCGACGTGGCCTTCTTCCCCAAATGGCGGACCCAGCGGCACCAGTTCGGCACGGCCGGATACGCCATCATGAAGACGGCCAAGGACAAGGACGCCGCCTGGGAATGGATCAAGTTCAGTGCCTCCCGCGAGGCCATGGAGCTGATCTTCCCCAATCCCGTGACCACGCCGGCCCGCCGTTCCATGGTCGACGAAGCCCTGTACGCGGGCAAAGGCCCGGCCCACTGGAAGGTCTTCTACGACACGCTGGACAAGTTCCCCACTACCGGGCCCATTCCGGCACCGCCCCAGCAGGCCGCCGTCGAAACGGCCCTGATGAAGAACGTCTCGCTCGCCGTCAGCGGAGACGAACGCCAGCTCAAGCAGGCCCTCGAGTCCATGCAGCGCGATCTTGAAATTGCCCTGAGGAGGCAGTCATGAGCACCACCATCCCTCGCCGGGAGCGGCCAAAGCAGGCCGCCAGCCCGGCTTCCCCCGGGGCGGCGGCCGCTGCATCCGGGCGGCACAGCCAACGCTGGCTGGCCTGGATCTTCCTTGCCCCCACCATCGTGGGCATGGGCCTGTTCACCCTGGTGCCCATCATTGCGTCGGTGGTCCTGGCGTTCTTCCGCTGGGACATCATTTCCGCCCCGACGTTCGTGGGCTTTGACAACTTCGCCGAAGTGGTCCAGGACCCCACGGTCCGGGTGTCCTTCCTGAACACGATCGCCTTTGTGGTGGTGGCCGTGGCCCTCCAACTGGGCCTGGCCCTGGCGCTCGCGGTCATGGTGCAGGAGAAGATGCCGTCGTGGCTGCGGACCTTCTTCCGTTCAGCGTTCTTCTTCCCGCTGATCCTGTCGGCCGCGTCGGTGTCCATCTTCATGCGCTACCTCTTCAACGAGCAGTTCGGCGTGGTCAACTGGTTCCTGTCCCTCGCAGGCATCCCCGCGGTGCCGTGGCTGACCACCCCCGGCGGGTCCGCCGCCGTCGTCATCCTGGTCTATGTGTGGCAGAACTTCGGGTTCTCGTTCCTGCTGTTCATCGGCGGGCTGGCCTCCATTCCCGCCGAAACCTACGAGGCGGCCTCCCTGGATGGCGCCACCGGGTGGCGCAAGCAGGTCTACGTCACCCTGCCGCTGCTGAGCCCCACCACCCTGCTGGCCTCGGTCATGGCCATGATCAGCGCGCTCCAGGTGTTCGACCAGCCGTACGTGCTGACACGCGGCGGCCCCGGAGATTCCACCCGCACCGCCGTGATGGTGATCTTCGAGTCAGCGTTCCAGCGCCTGGAATTCGGCCAGGCCTCGGCCATCGGCGTGATCCTCACCCTGATCATCATGGCCATCACAGCCGCGCAGTTCCGGCTCAGCAAACGATTCGTCTTCTACCAGTAAGGCCAGCCATGTCTACCACTACAGAGCGGGTATCGGCCCGCACGGCCCCCGGTAATCCCGCCCGGCCACGCCGCAAGCCGAACTGGAACCTGGCCGTCCGGGTTGTCCTGCTGACCTTCGCGGCAGCCCTAACCCTGGGCCCGGTTCTGTGGACCCTGTCCACGTCGCTTCGGACGCCGTCGGAATCGTTCAAGCTGCCGCCGTCGTTCTTCCCCCTGAACCCGGACTTCACGTCCTACGCGCAGGTCTTCCAGCAGTTGGACATCCTTATCCTGGTGCTGAACAGTGCCCTGGTCACCGGACTCATCGCGGTCGGCCAGATGGTTACCGCCGCGATGGCTGGCTATGCCTTCGCCAACCTCAAGTTCCGCGGCCGGGGGGCTCTGTTCTCGATCGTGCTGGCCACCATGATGGTCCCGGTCCAGGTGACCATCGTGCCGGTGTTTATGCTGATCCGCGGCATGGGCCTCTCGGACACCCTCCTGGCCCTGATCCTGCCCGCCATTCCGACGGCGTTCGGCACCTTCCTGATGCGCCAGTACTTCCTGGGGCTGCCCACCGACCTCGCGGAAGCTGCGGCGATCGACGGAGCCACGCCGTGGCGGACCTTCCGCTCCGTCTACGCGCCCCTGGCCGTCCCGGGCATGGCAATTGTTGGCATCCTGGCCTTCAACTTCCACTGGAACGAGTTCTTCCGCCCCCTCATCATGACCATCTCGGAGCGGAACTTCACCCTTCCGCTGGGCCTCGTCTCACTCCAGGGAAACCTGGGCACGGGCAGCATCTCGGTGGTCCTGGCAGGCGTGGTCCTTTCCATGATTCCGGCCCTGGTGGTCTTCATCTTCGGCCAGCGGGCGCTGCAGGACGGTCTCACCGCCGGCAGCGGCAAATAACTTCTCCACCCTTCTGAAAGGCTCACTTTCCATGTCATCCCCGGACCTTGCCGCCACCAACTTCGCCAGCCTGGCCGCGGCCCACCCGGACCCAGCGTTCCCGCAATTCCACCCCCGCCCCGCCCAAGGCTGGATAAACGACCCAAACGGCGTCAGCCACGTCAACGGCCGGTACCACGTCTTTTTCCAGTACAACCCCGAGTCCGCCCGGCACCACCGGATCGCGTGGGGCCACGTCAGCTCCGCCGACCTGGTGCGCTGGGACGAACACCCGGTTGCTTTGAGGCCGCAGGACGGCGGGCCGGACGAGTACGGCTGCTGGACGGGTGTGGTTACGGACGACGGCGGTGTCCCCACCGCTGCGTACTCGGGCGTGCGCGGCGACGGTGGCCACTCCCAGGTGGTCATCTCCCGTGGTTCCGCGGACCTGGTGCACTGGACACAGGACGGGCACGTCGCCGCGTCCATGCCGGCCGACCCGCAGGTGACGGCAGTCCGGGACCCGTTCATCTTCCGCTTCAACGGCAAGCGCTACGCCATGCAGGGTGCCGGCCTCGCTTCCGGCCACGCGGCCCTGCTGCTGTACACGGTGGAGGATCTGTCCGACTGGAAATACCAGGGCATCTGGCTGACCTCCGAAAACCCGGTCGCTGCTGCCCACACTCCGGCCGAGATCTGGGAATGCCCGCAGCTGGTGCACGTGCCGGCCAGTTCCCGGGGCGACGATTCTTGCCAGGATGCGTGGGTGATGATGTTCTCGCTGTGGCTGGCCGGTGATCAGCACGAGCACGCCAACGGGGTGGGCCACTTGATCGGCTCGCTGGCCGAGGACCCCGCCACCGGGCTGCCCGTATTTTCCCCCAAAGCCGGCGGGAAGTCGGACCTGGGCCGGGACTTCTACGCGCCCCAGATCCTGCAGTTGCAGGATGGCCCTGCTGCCGGTGCTGCTGCCGAACCGAAGGCGATGCTGTGGGGGTGGGCCAACGAAGGGCCGGGTCGGGATGGCCGGCGCGGCCGGAGCCAAGACGAGATCGACGCTGCAGGCTGGGCAGGCGTGCTGACCCACCCGCGGCTGCTGTCGGTCGTGGACGGGGCGCTGGCCGTGGCACCGGCACCGGAAGTGGATGCCTACCGGGGCTCCCAGGTGGCTGTCCAGGCGGACGGGAATGTTGTGCTGCCGCCGTTTGCCGAGGCTGTGGTGACCGCCCACTCCGGCGGGCCGGCCGCGCTGGCCGCGGACGCCGTCGTCGAACTTTCCCTGGTGGCCGGGGACGGCACGGATGCCTCCCGCCAGGTGGTGTTCAGCGGTGCGCTGGCCGCAGGGGAGGAGCTCCGGGTGTTTGTGGACGCGTCGCTTGTGGAGGTTTACCGGACCGGTGCCGTGGCTACTACGCTGCGGGCGTACCCGGCCCCCGGCGAACGGTGGGTCCTGCAGTTGCCGGCGGGTGCTGCCGCCACTGTGTGGCAGCTGGAACAGCCAAAGTAGGGGCCGTTGGTGGTCCCTGCCGGTCGGCGTCAGCCCCGGCCGGCGGGGACCGGTCCCGTGGATTCGCGGACCACCAGGCGGCCCGGTACCAGGGTCTCGATCGGTTGGCGCCAGGCAGGCTTCACGTCCTCGCCTGGGGTGCCATCGTTGCGCTGGGGCTCCGCTGCCAGCTCCTGGAGCAGCCCGGTCATCGCAGCCTCCCCCATCTCACGCAGCGGCAGGGCCATGGTGGTGAGCGCCGGGACCATGGTTGAGGCAATGCGGAATTCGTCGTCGTAGCCCATGACTGAGAGATCCTGCGGGATGGAAAGGCCCAGCCGGTTGGCAGCGAGCACCACGCCGATGGCCAGCCGGTCGTTGGCGCAGACGATCGCGGTGGGGCGGTCCGCGGCCACCCCGTCCAGGAGTTTCATGGCCCCGTGGAAACCGGCGTCGATGTCCCAGCCCACCTGGAGGATCCGGCCCGAAGGAACCGGCAGGCCGGCGGCCTCAAACGCGCCGCGGTGGCCTTGGATACGGCGTGGGGCAGCGGGCGTGAGGTTGTCGCCCGCCAGGAACGCGATGTCCCTGTGGCCCAACTCCAGCAGGTGCTTGGCCGCCTCCCTGCCGCCGCGGACCTCGTCGGGAATGACGGCGGGAACACCGGCGTCCGGGCGGTCATCGAAGCAGTTTGCCAGCACCGACGGCACGCTCAGCATGTTGGGCGGGACGTGCAGGGGGCGCAAGCCCACCGTGACATACATCAGCCCGTCCACCTGGCGGTCCAGCAGCGTGGCGACGGCCCCCTCGTCGCGGGCCTCGTCCAGCTCCGTGTCCATCACCACGGTGACAAAACCCTGGGTTCTGGCCACGGCGTCGGCGCCTGCGATGATGTTGCCGTCGAAGGGGCTGGTGACCACCTGGTCTGAGACGATCCCGATGATGCGCGACCGGCGGTTCCGGAGGCTCACGGCGATGGTGTTGGGCGTGTAGTTCAGGGCGGCGGCAGCTTCGCGGATCCGGTCCTGGCTCTCCTTCGCCACGTTCCCGTCGCCGCGGCCGTTGAGTACCAGCGACACAGCGCTGCGGGACACTCCGGCGAGTTTGGCGACGTCCAAGGCTGTGGCTTTGCGATTCATGATGGGGACCCTCCGGACAGCTGTGTTTCTCGCAGTCTACCTAACGCGTGTGAGGGATGCCCCGACCACCCAACTGAGTAGCAGCAGATGTCGTTATGGAGCCTCAAAACGACATCTGCTGCTACTCAGTTGGGGTGCGGAGGGCGTCAGGTGAGGGACGCCGCCAGCTCCTCGATGATTTCGAACTGCTCGCGCACCCCGCCTTCCATGCCGGACTGCGCAATCATGTCCCGGACTTCCTTGCTGCCCGCGTCGGTGCGGATCCTGACCGTGGTGGCGCCGTCGTCGGCCTCTTCGAAGGTAACCGTGTTCACCACGGCTCCGTCTTCGCTGTCCGGTGCGGTGCCAGGCATCTCCATGACCTCCGTGTTCACGATCCGTTCGTTCGGCACTATCTCCCGGTACGTCCCGTGGAAGGCCACCTCGAATTCGCCGTGCGCCACCATGACGTAACGCCAGGCGCCGCCCACCCGGAAGTCCATTTCCATCATCGTCATCTCGCCCCGCCGGCCAGGCCACCACTTCCTGACAAGTTCAGGGGTGGTCCAGGCCCTGTAGACCAGGTGCCGGGGTGCGTTGAGGGTTCGAGTGATCAGGATTTCCTCATCGCTGGGGAAGGTGACGTCCATGGTCCCGCTGCTTGCCTGTGCCATTGCCCTGCTCCTTTGCCTAGTTTTCTTGCTCTTTGAGGTCCTCCAGCACGTCCTCCAGGAGATCGAACCGCTCCTCCCAGAGATGCTGGTAGCTGGCAACCCAGTCGTGGATGGGCTTCAGGGCCTGCGGATTGAGCCGGTAGACCCGTTGCCGGCCTTCGTCGCGCACGTCCACGGCCCCTACCTCGCGCAGGACGCGCAGGTGCCGTGATACGTGCGGCTGGGCCAGGCCAAGCAGGTCCACAAGTTCGTTAACGGGACGCTCGCCCTGGGCGAGGGCGTCCAGGATCTCCCGACGGCGTGGCTCAGCCACCGCGTTGAATGCATCTGCCGTTGTTGCTGCCCGTGCCATATCGAAATTGTATACCCATATGGATATGCGTTGGAAGGGCTTTTGGCTGAGCGCCGCCGGTACAGTGAAGGCATGCCGCCTGCCGCCCTTCCCTTCCTGGACGAACTGCTCGCGTCTGCGTATGTAGTCAGCTTGCCCATGCGGGTGAAGTTCCGCGGCATCACGGAGCGCGAGGCCCTGCTGCTGCACGGTCCGGCCGGTTGGGGCGAGTTCTGCCCGTTCCCTGAATACGGGGACGCCGAGGCGTCCCGCTGGCTCGCCGCCGCCATCGAGGCCGGCTGGGACGGCTTCCCGGCGTCCCTTCGGTCAACGATTCCGGTGAACGCCACGATTCCAGCCATTTCCGCGGACCGGGTCCCGGAACTGCTGGCCCGGTTCGGCCGGGTGGACGCCGTCAAGGTCAAGGTGGCGGAGCGCGGACAGACGCTCGACGACGACGCCGCCCGCCTCGATGCCGTCCGTTCCCTTCTGCCCCGGGCGGCCATCCGCGTGGACGCCAACGGCGCGTGGGACGTGCCTGCCGCCGTGCAGGCACTGACCCGGCTCGCCGCCGTCGGGCTCGAGTATGCCGAGCAGCCAGTGCCCACGATTGAGGGCCTCGCCGAAGTTCGATCGCTTTTGCGGGCCGCCGGTATCCCCGTGCTGATCGCCGCCGACGAAAGCGTGCGCAAGGAATCCGACCCCCTGCTGGTGGCCCGGGCCGGCGCTGCGGATCTGATCGTGGTGAAGGTGGCGCCGCTCGGTGGAGTGCGGCGCGCGCTGGATATCGTGGCCCAGGCAGGGCTTCCCGCCGTCGTGAGTTCCGCACTGGATACCTCCGTGGGGATCCGCGCCGGGCTGGCCTTGGCGGCCTCCCTGCCGGAGCTTCCGTATGCGTGCGGGCTAGGGACGGTGTCCCTGTTTGCCTCTGACGTCACGACGGATCCGCTGGTGGCCGACGACGGCGCCATCCGCCTCCGCGATGTGTCCGCTGACGCCGGGCTGCTGGAGCGGTACGCGGCCCCCGCGGAACGCCGGGACTGGTGGCTGGCCCGGCTCCGCCGCGTCCACGCGCTCGTGGCTGCATCGATTGCTCCGTAAGCGCCGTTTTCAGGGCCCACAACGGCGCTTACGGAGCAATCGAAGGGGGTATCCCTGCAGGTCACCGCCGGTTAACCAGAGCTTCACCTGACGGACGGCTGCGCGTCGGAACCGGCTGACAGGGTGGGAAAACCGCATCGATTCCCTGGAAGGCCCCCCCATGTCTGAAACGACTGCCCGCAAATTCGCCCTGCTGCCGATGCTCGGCCATACCAAGGGCAAGCGCAGCGCCGTCACCTGCGCTCTGAAGTGCGACAACGCCTGCGCCGGCGACGTCTGCAACACCAGTTCCAACAGCTACTTCCGCGACATCGCCTCCGCGACCATGTCCCGCCGCGCCGCCCTCGGCTTCGGCGCCGCCGGTGCGCTCGCCGTCGTCCTCGGTTCTGCCGTCACGTCCGCTGAGCCCGCAGCCGCCGCCGGCCTGTCCAAGGCGGCCAAAGAGGGCTTCGGCAAGTCCAAGCTTCAGTTCACGGCCATCCCCTCGGTGGATGCCGCCGTCGACGCCGTCACCGTGCCGGAAGGCTTCACGTGGCAGCCGGTCATCCGCTGGGGTGACCCGATCTTCAACGACGCTCCGGCATTCGACCTGAACAACCAGACCGCCGCGGCACAGGAAAAGCAGTTCGGTTACAACAACGACTACACCGACATCCTGGAGATCCCGGGCAGCAAGGGCCGCCGCGCCGTGCTGTTCTCCAACCACGAGTACACCAACGACGCCATCATGTTCCCGCCCACCATGCCGGCAGACCAGGTGCGCGCTGTGGGGGCAGCCGCGCACGGCCTGTCCGTGGTGGAGCTGGAGCGCAAGAACAAGACCAAGCCGTGGACCTACGTCAAGGGCGCCGGGCTGAACCGCCGCTACCTGAACTCCACGGTGTACGAACTGACCGGTCCGGCCGCCGGCTCCGCACTGGTGAAGACCATCGCCGACCCGTCCGGCCGCGCCATCAAGGGAACCCTGGGCAACTGCGCGGGCGGCACCACCCCGTGGGGCACCATCCTGTCCGGCGAAGAAAACTTCCAGGGCTACTTCGTGGGCAACGGCACTTCCGCCGGCGACAAGCGCTACGGCATCACGTCCAAGCCCACCGCCCGCCAGTGGGAACTGGACGAACCGCGCTGGGACACCCGCAACCCCGGCTATGAGAACGAAGCTAACCGCTTCGGCTGGATCGTGGAAGTTGATCCGTTCGACCCCACTTCCACGCCGAAGAAGCACTCGATGCTGGGCCGCTTCAAGCACGAGGGCGCCAACGTCATCATCGCCAAGTCCGGGCACGTGGTGGCCTACTCCGGCGATGACGAGCGCTTCGACTACCTCTACAAGTTCGTTTCCCGTGACAAATACCGCGAGGGCGACCGGGCACACAACATGACGCTGCTCTCCGCCGGCAGCCTCTACGTGGCCAGGTTCACCGGCAACTCACCCGCCGCCGAAATCACCGGAACCGGCGCGGTCCCGGCGGACGGTGCCTTCGATGGCACGGGCGAGTGGCTGCCGCTGGTGCTGGATGGCAAGTCCGCCGTGCCGGGCATGTCCGTCGAAGAGGTCCTCGTCTACACCCGCCTCGCCGCGGACAAAGTGGGCCCCACCAAGATGGACCGGGCCGAGGACGTCGAGCCGAGCCTGCACACGGGCAAGGTCTACGTGGCCTGCACCAACAACTCCAACCGCGGCACCGGTACGAACGAGGGCGCCAACGAGGTCAACCCGCGCAACCAGAACCGTGACGGCCACATTGTGGAAATCACCGAAACCGGCGACCAGACCTCCACGGCCTTCACCTGGAACCTGCTGATGGTCTGCGGCGATCCGGCCCAGGGTGACGTCACCTATTTCTCCGGCTTCCCGGTGGACAAGGTTTCGCCTATCTCCTGCCCGGACAACCTGGCATTCGACTCCGTGGGCAACCTCTGGATCTCCACTGACGGCGCTCCCTCCGGCATCGGCCGGGCGGACGGACTCTTCAAGGTCACCCTCGAGGGCGCCGAGCGCGGCAAGGTGGAGCAGTTCCTCGCCGTCCCGCGCGATGCCGAGACCTGCGGACCCATCATCCACGACGACGAGCGCACCGTTTTCGTCTCGGTCCAGCACCCGGGCGAAGACGGCACTTTCGAAGCCCCGAACTCGTACTTCCCGGATTACGTCCCGGCAGGCACGACGCCGGCACCCGGCCAGGCGCGGGCCCCGCGTCCGTCAGTGGTCCAGGTGTTCCGCGGCTAAGTGCCTCGCTGCGCTCCTGCTCGTTTTTGGCCGACGCTCTCTCACTTTTCGTCCCGGGCTGGGCGGCGAGTGAGAGAGCGTTTGGTTTTAACCGACAGGAAGTGAGAGAGCGTCGGAGGGGTGGCAGACTGGACCGGTGACTTCGCCGAACGACTCCACCCTCCATCCCGCATCCGACGACGCCTCCACGCCGTCCGAAACGCCATCCCTGGGCTCGGTTGAGGCGGCGCGGATCGCAGTCAGCGCGCTGATCGACGGCGGCGTCGAGTACGTGGTGGTCTCGCCTGGTTCCCGCTCGGCTCCCATGGCGTACGCACTGGCCGAAGCGTCGGCAGCGGGGAAAGTGGAACTGCTGGTACGGATCGATGAACGTTCCGCCGGCTTCACAGCCTTGGGCCTTGCCCTGTCCACCGGCTCCCCGGCAGCCGTCCTCACCACGTCCGGCACCGCCGTCGGAAACCTGATGCCTGCCGTGATGGAGGCCAACCACGCCGCCGTCCCGCTTGTGGTGTTGTCCGCCGACCGCCCGGAGGAGCTGCGCGGCACCGGCGCCAACCAGACAACCATCCAACTGGACCTGTTCGGCGAGCACGTGCGCTTCGCCGCCGACATCGAGGCCGGCACCAGCCCGCTGCGCGCCGTCGAGACCGCGATCTCCGCCGCCACCGGTGCGTTCTCCGACCTCGCTCCGGGCCCTGTCCAGCTCAACCTTGCGTTCCGCGACCCGCTGGTTCCCGCGCCGGGGGAGAAGCTTCCCGCGGCGACCGCCCGGCCTAAGTTCCGCATCGGCACAGACCCCCTCACCATGGACCTTCCGCCAGCCCCCGGTGGCCTGGAGGAACGGCGCACCGTGGTGTTGGCGGGGCACGACGCCGGTCCCGTCGCCGAAGCCTTCGCGCGCGCCCACGGCCTGCCGCTGCTCGCGGAGCCGTCCTCGAACGCCCGTTTTGGCCCGAACGCCGTGGGCCCGTACAGGCTGTTGCTGGAGCATTTTGGGCCGGAATCTTCGCAGCCGGTCGAACGCGTGGTGCTCTTCGGCCGGCCGACGCTGTCCCGGCCTGTTGCTTCGCTGTTGGCCCGGGCGGAGGTGCCGTCTGCGCTGTACCAGCCGGTTCCGGTGGCCTGGTACGAGCCCGGCCGTCGCACGGAACTGCCGCTGGAAAGCCTGGCCGAGCTCGCCGATTTCGCTGGCCGTGGGCCTTCGTCCTGGCTGGATGCCTGGCTCCTGGCAGGGTCCGCCGCGCAGCATGCCCTCGACCAGGTCCTGGCGAGGGAGGCCGCCGCCACGGGGCCGTCCGTGGGCGCACTCGTGTGGCAGCAGTCGCATGGTCAGCTGGTGCTCGGTTCCTCCAACGGCATCCGCGACGTGGACCTCGCAGGCCTGCCCGCAGCCGAACCTGCCGCAACCGTGTACGCCAGCCGCGGCCTCTCCGGGATCGACGGAACCATCTCCACCGCCACCGGAATAGCCCTCGGCGGCCGGCAGCAAACCACCCTACTGCTGGGCGACGTCACCTTCCTGCACGACGCCGGCGGCCTGCTCCTCGGCTCCGGGGAGGCCCAGCCGCCGCTCCGGATCGTGGTGCTTAACGACTCCGGCGGCGCCATCTTCGACCTGCTGGAGCACGGTGCAGTGCGCGAAGCAGGGACGTACGGGGACGCCGTCGAACGCCTCTTCGGCACCCCGCACACAGTGGACCTCGCGGCACTCGCCGCAGCGTACGGCGTCGGGCATTGCTCGGTAAGCACGACGGCGGCACTCGCCGAGGCGCTCGTCCCCCCGATCGAGGGCCGCAGCATCATCGAGGTGCGGACTGACCGCCACAGTCTCCGCGCCCTGCACGCCCGCATCAAGGCAGCTGTGTCCGCCGCGGTCACGGGAGTCCTCGCAGGGTAGCTTCCGCGACGCGGTTTCGGTCCACGGACGCGGATTAACGCGTGTCTTCGGACCGAACCTGCATCCGGCGGCATGGCGGGCTGTCCACATACGGGGCTCGGTGCCTTACCCGGCCCTTCGCGGTGGTGCGACCGTTTGGGTATGAATCCTCTTCCCCGTCTTATCCTGACGCGACACTTGGCCGAGGTCGGCGCGAGTACCCGCCCGCTGCCTGCCGCAGTAAAGGCAGGTTCGTTGGTGCGGATTCGGCAGGGTGTCTACGTCGAGGCGTCTGCCTGGGCTGGGCTCGCCGTATGGCAGCGCTACCGGCTACGGATCGAAGCGGTAGCTGAAACTGCCATCCTCCCGGTAACCTTCTCGCTTCATTCCGCCGCCTCAGTCTGGGGTATTCCCACTATCCAGCGGGGCCAGCCCATCCACGCCCTTACGCTCTTCCGGGGAGGCGGCAGGTCCCGCGCGGGTATTCGGAGGCATCTAGTTGAACCGGGAATGCTCGACGCCGAAATCGTGGACGGTCTGTCCGTTACCTCGCGTCAAACCACGGTGCTTGATATTGCGGCAACCGTCCCGTTTGCCGAGGCTGCGGTTCCACTGGATTACGTGTTAAGGCCGGACCCGGCCCGGGGCCTTCCGGCGCTCACAAAGACTGAACTTCTCGCAGCCATGGCCGGGCGATATTCCGCTGCAGCTGAGCGGCGTGTCAGGTCGGCGGTGGAGTTTGCTGATTTCCGGTCCGGGTCTGCGGGCGAATCGTATAGCCGCGGGCTCATTCATATGGCTGGCTTCGAGGCACCCATCCTGCAATATGAGGTTCGGACTTCCGTTGGCCGTGGGGCTTTCGCTGACTTCTACTGGGAAGGCAGCAGGACCGTGGGGGAGTTCGATGGCATCGAAAAGTACCTCAAGCCGGAGTACCTCAAAGGGCGGACGCCCGGGCAGGTTGTGGTGGACGAAAAGCTGCGGGAGGACCGGATCCGGGCAACCGGACGGAATGTAGTCTGGTGGGTGTGGAATGACCTGTGGAGAGGAGAACTGGAAGGCATGCTGTCCCGCGCCGGCGTACCCCGACGTCCAAGGTCCTCATCAGGACGCGGTAAAGGACCCGGGACGCAGAATCGGCCCGGGGACACCCAAGAATGAGTGTCCGCGGGCCGATTCCGTGTCCTACGTTCAGGCGGGCCTACTCCTCGATCTCGATGTGCGTCGGATCCAGGACGCGGCGCAGGAATTCCTTGGTGCGGGGCTGGGTGGGAGCGGAGATGACCCGTTCGGCCACGCCCTCCTCCACCACGACGCCGCCGTCCATGAAGACCACGCGGTCGGCCACTTCGCGGGCGAAGCCCATCTCGTGGGTCACCACCAGCATGGTCATGCCTTCCTTGGCCAGGTTCCGCATAACGGAGAGGACATCGCCAACGGTCTCGGGGTCCAGCGCAGAGGTGGGCTCGTCGAAGAGCATCAGCTCGGGGTTCATGCTCAGCGCCCTGGCAATGGCCACGCGCTGCTGCTGGCCGCCGGAGAGCTGGTCCGGGAAACGGTCGGACAGGTGCCCCAGCCCAACGCGCTCCAGGTTGTGCTGCGCCACCTTGTCCGCCTCGGCCTGGGAGCGCTTGAGCACCTTGGTTTGGGCGATGGTGCAGTTCCGCTTGGCATCCAGGTGCGGGAACAGGTTGAACTGCTGGAACACCATGCCCACCTTGCGGCGCATCCTGTCGATGTCCACTTCGGGGTTCGTGGCTTCGAAGCCGCCCACGTGGATGTTGCCCTCATTGGGCTGCTCCAGGAGGTTGACGCACCTCAGGAGGGTGGACTTGCCGGAGCCGGACGGGCCGATCAGGCACACCACTTCACCGGGCTTTACGTCCAGGCTGATGCCCTTGAGCACCTCGTTGGTGCCGTAGGACTTGCGCAGGTCCTTGATGGAGACACCTGCCGCGTTGACGGTGCCGGGGTTGCCGGCGGAGGAATTTACGACGTCGTTCATGGCTTCCCTGCCTATCGCTTGGTCCGCGCGGAGCGGCTTTCGAACTTCCGGGCCAGGAGGCTCAGCGGGATGGTGATGACCAGGTAGAAGGCACCTGCGACCAGGAGCGGCGTGAGGCCGGCACCCAGACTGGAGATGCCGTCGCGGCCGAACTTGGTCAGCTCGTACTGCGATGCCGTGAGGCCCAGGACGTAGATCAGCGAGGAATCCTTGGTGAGCAGGATGACCTCGTTGGTCAGCGGCGGCAGGACGATCTTGAACGCCTGCGGGATGACGATGGAGACCATGGCCCGCCACTGGGGCATGCCTAGCGAGCGTGCAGCCTCCAGCTGACCCTTGGGCACAGCCTGCAGGCCGGCGCGCAGGGTTTCGGCGATATATGCCGAGGCGACCATACCCAGCGAAACCATGACCACGATGGTCACGTTCCAGGAAACGCCGAAGGCCAGGGGCACGCCGTAGCCGAAGGCAATGAACACCAGCAGGGCCGGGATGCCGCGGAAGAATTCGATGTAGCCTGTGGCGATCCAGCGATACAGCGGGAAGCTGGAGAGCTTCATCAGGGCCAGCAGCAGGCCGCCGGACAGGCCGACGACGAAGCCGAGGAAGGTGTAGATCAGGGTGTTTTTCAGGCCCACCAGGAAGATGTCCGGGAACATCGGGCCGATTTTGCCGAAGTTGAAGACGCTGTTGCCGATGGTCTTCCAGTCCGTGGCGAGGACCAGTGCGGCCATGGCCACAATGAAGATGCCGATCTGGACATACAGGCTCACTCTGGCCCGTTGACGTGCGGTCATTGCCATGGGGTGCTCACATTCGTAGTGCGTGGCTGAGGCCCCGGACGTACTGCGGTTCAGCGTGTCCGGGGCCCCGGCGGCGTGGTTCTCAGGGCGGCGTTGGCCTCAGTTGAATGGGGCCGTAGCGCTGGCTACTTGGCGACTTCGCCGAACCAGGTGGTCTCGAACTTCTCGAGGGTGCCGTCGTCGGTCAGGCGCTTGAGCGTCGCGTTGACCTTTTCGGCCATGGCAGTGTTGCCCTTCTTGATGGAGATGCCCAGCTGCTCACCCGTGGCGAACTTCTCCACTGCCTTGAAGGAGGGGTCGTCCTTGATGGCGTAGCCCAGGACGGACTGGTTGCCCAGGGCGGCGTCGATGGTTCCGGCCTGCAGGGCCTGAACGAGGAGGCCGGTGTCCTCGAACTGCTGTGCGTCGAGGCCCTTCTCGGTGGCGTAGTCGGCGCCGGTGGTGGCCTGCTGGACGCCCACCTTCTTACCCTTGGCGTCGTCCAGGCTCTTGATGCCGGAGTCCTCGCTGGCCACCAGGGCCAGGTCGTCGTCGAGGTAGGGGGTCGAGAAGTCCATGACGGCCTTGCGGGTTTCCGTGATGGAGATGGAGGAGATGGAGACGTCGCACTGCGTGAGAGCCGTGCCGGTCTCGATAGCTTCGAAGGAGCTGTCCACAACGTTCAATTCGGCGTTGAGGTCCTTGGCCACCTCAGCGGCGATGTCCATGTCAAACCCTACGATTTTTCCGTCCTTCTGGAATTCGAAGGGCTCGTAGGGGACGTCCGAGCAGACGGTGAGCTTGCCGGCGTTGACGAGCTGGATGCTGCCATCGGAGGCCGCCGGGGTGGAGCCTCCGCCGCCGCAGGCCGTGAGGGTGAGGGCGCCGGCGGCGAAGATTGCTGCTGCCTTGGCGGTCATTTTGGCCGTGGCCAGGGACTTGAGCTGCATATTTCTTACCTTTTGTTGCAGGGGGAATGCCGTACTAAATCGGTTCATAGTGTAGCGCCGAAAAAGAGATTTGCATCACAGGAAACTTAGTTTCACTATTGGATAACTAAGTTACCGCTAAATTCAAGCCTAGACGAGGGGAAGGTGTCTCGGATTCCGGACACCCCGCCCAACTAAGTAGCAGCAGATGTCGTTCTGAGGCGTCAAAACGACATCTGCTGCTACTTAGTTGGGGAGCGGGGAGGGAACCTAGCTTCTGATGCCCAGCGACTCCAGCATGGGGCGGAACTTGGCCCAGGTCTCTGCCAGCTCAGCTTCCGGCTGGGATCCGTCGACTATGCCGCAGCCGGCATACAGGCGCACGGTGGTCGGCGACTCGATGACAGCCCCACGCAGCGCGATGCCCCACTCGCCGTTGCCGGCCGCATCCAGCCACCCCACGGGCCCGGCATACGGCCCGCGGTCCAAGTGTTCGAGCTTGCGGATCAATGCACCGGCCACCAGTGTTGGCGTACCGCAAACGGCGGCCGTCGGGTGCAGCGCGTTGATCAGTGCCAGGCAGGTGGGCACGTGCCCTTCCACCTCGGTCAGCTCGGCCTTCACGTCCGAGGCCAGGTGCCACACATTGGGCAGCTCGAGGATGAACGGCTCGTCGTGCGCGTTCATGGCCTCCGAGAACGGCGCCAGCTGTGAGGTCAGGGACTGGATGGCGATCTCGTGTTCGTGCCGCTGTTTCTCGGATCCGGCCAGCACGCGTTCGGCGTAGTCCATGGGGATGCCGGCCTCGCCGTGCGCGTCGCGGCGGTCCAGGGTTCCGGCCAGAACGCGGGCCTGAGCGGTCCGGCCCTCCACCTGGATCAGCATCTCCGGAGTGGCGCCCACCAGCCCGTCCACGCCGTACGTCCAGCACTCGCGGTACCGGGCCGACAGCTCCCGCAGCACCTTCGCGGCGTTCACGCCCGTGGGGACGGTGGCCACGATGTCACGCGCCAGCACGAGCTTCTCCAGCGCCCCGGTCCGGATCTCCTCCACGGCCGCGGCGACGGCGGCCATCCAGTTCTCTTCGCTCAGCGACCCCGTGTGCAGCGTCGCACCGGCAGCCAACGGCAAAGGGCGGACGACGGCGTGACCCGCCTTGGCGGGAACGGCAGGGGAGGTGCCGTCCCCGGCCGCCGGAGTTGCCGGCGTCGGGCTGTCCGCAAAGGTGAGGGGGGCGCCAGGGTTGCCGCTACTGAGCCAGCGCTCCAGGGCAGCGAGTGCGCCCGCCTCGGTGAGCGCGACGTCGTCGAACGTTAACTGGGTGACCCAGAAGCGGCCGTCCCGAACACCCACCACGATTTCCGGCACGATCAGCCGGGACTCGTGGGCGGACTTTTTGGAGAACGCGAACGAGCCGAAAGCCACCGGGCCCGTGCCAGGCAGTTCCACGGAGTCTGCGATCTCCGCTTCCAGGACCAGGTGACGCCACCAGATGTCTGCCTCAAGGAAGCGCTCGGGACCAGTGGCGGTAAACCGGGCGATCTCGCCGAAGCCCACCAGTCCGGCTTCGCGGCGGGTCCAGCAGAGGACGTCGTCCCGGACCAGAAACTGAGGCAGCCCCCCGGGAGATGCTTTTTCATCCAGGGGGACTGTCAGAGTGCGGAACGTTCTCGTCATGATGGGTCCACAGTACTTGAAAGTACTTGGGCCCCTAAGTACTTCTAAGTATCGCAATTGCGCACTCAGCCCCGGAAACCGGCCGTGGTTAGGGGGCCTGCAGAACATTTGAGACAATGACTGGGTGAACCGAGCATCCTTGGATAAGCGTCCGGACGAAGTAGCCACGATGTTTGACGACGTCGCACCTAAATACGATGTCGTCAACGATGTCCTCTCCATGGGGCAGACCCGCCGCTGGCGCAAGGTTGTGGTGGAAGCCATGGAAGTCACGAAGGGCCAGAGAGTCCTGGATCTTGCCGCAGGAACCGGTACCTCAAGCGAGCCATATGCCGATGCAGGCATAGACGTAGTGGCGTGCGATTTCTCCCTCGGAATGCTCAAAGTTGGCAAGCGCCGCCGCCCCGACATCAATTTTGTTGCCGGTGACGCCACCAACCTGCCCTTCGCGGATAACTCCTTTGACGCCAGCACCATCTCGTTCGGGCTGCGCAACGTCAATGAGCCCAAGAAGGCCCTGGCCGAGATGCTTCGGGTTACCAAGCCGGGCGGCAAGCTGGTTATAGCCGAGTTCTCCCAGCCCGTGGTTCCGCTCTGGCGCACCATGTATACCGAATACCTCATGCGTGCCCTGCCGGCTATCGCCGTGAAGGTTGCCTCCAATCCGGACGCCTATGTTTACCTCGCCGAGTCCATCCGCGCCTGGCCGGACCAGGACCACCTGGCCGCGTGGCTGCAGGAATCCGGGTGGGAAAAGGTCACGTACCGGAACCTCACCGGCGGAATCGTGGCGGTCCACCGTGCCACCAAACCGGCTGAAACCGGCCCTGACGGAGTTGCCGCCGCCATCGCAGCGAATAAGGGCCCCGTGGCCAAGCTCCGCCGCAACATCGTCCGCTGACCGCGTGAAAGTACTGATCGTCGGCGCGGGGCCGGCTGGCTCTACCGCCGCGTATTACCTTGCCAAGTCCGGCATCAGCGTGACCGTCCTGGAAAAGACCAGCTTCCCTCGGGAGAAGGTCTGCGGCGACGGCCTGACACCGCGGGCAGTCCGCGAAATCCAGAAACTCGGCCTGCCGCATCCCGAATCCGATGGGTGGCGCCGCAACAAGGGCCTTCGCCTGATCGCCGGCGGGCGCACCATTGAGCTGCCCTGGCCCGAGGTTTCCGACTTTCCGCAGTATGGCCTGATCCGCACACGCCTTGGTTTCGATGAGGAACTGGCGCGTCACGCCCGGGCTGCCGGCGCCGAAGTCCTGGAACGGCACAGCGTCACCGAGGTCCTGCGCTCGGAGGACGGCCGCGTGACCGGCGTCCGCGCAGCGCTCCTGGATGAGTCCGGACGCAAGACGGGACAGACGCTCGACTTTAGCGCCGACGTCGTACTCGCCGCCGACGGAAATTCCACGCGCACCGCCGTGTCCGCAGGGCTCCAGAAGCGCGACGACCGGCCCCTCGGCGTCGCCGTGCGCACCTACTTCCGGAGCCCCCGCCACGACGACGACTGGATGGAAGGCTGGCTGGAACTCCCCGGGCGGGACGGCAGTCTGCTCCCCGGCTACGGCTGGGTCTTCGGCGTCGGCGACGGCACTTCCAACGTCGGCCTGGGCATCCTCAACTCCTCCAAGGAATTCGGCAAGCTGGACTATAAGCAGGTCCTGCGTGAATGGACCGCCGGCATGCCCGCCGACTGGGGCTTCACCCCGGAAAACCAAGTGGGCGAAATCCGCGGCGCGGCCCTCCCCATGGGCTTCAACCGGACGCCGCACTACTCGCCCGGCCTCCTGCTCCTGGGCGACGCCGGCGGCATGGTCTCCCCGTTCAACGGCGAGGGCATCTCCTACGCGATGGAGTCCGCGCGGTTCGCGGCCGAGTTCATTGTCGACGCCTCCGCACGCTCTTTGGCGGCGGGCGGAACGTACGACGCCGATGCCCATCTTTCGCGGTACGCAGACTATGTGCGGGACCAGTGGGGATCGCACTTCACGCTGGGCCGCGCATTTGCCGCGCTGATCGGCAAGCCCGCCGTCATGAAGCTCGCGCTCCGGACCGGGATGCCTATTCCGGTCCTGATGCGTTTTGTGGTGCGGCTGCTGGCCAACCTCACCGATCCGTCCGCCAAGGGCTTCGAGGACCGGGCCATCCGCGTCCTGGAGTCGCTGGTTCCGGCCACGTCCAATACACCGTCGGCCTCGAATCAGCGGTATCCGCAACAAAAAGTTAGGGTTAACCCGTGACCAACTCCGCAGACCACAGCTGGACGCATGCCGGGCACGGCCTGCCGGACTCCGAACCCAGCCTCAATACCACCGCCATTGCCACGGGACTTCAGCTGCCCGCGGGCTTTGCGGCGATCGCGGAGGACGCCGAACTGGGCCCCGCCATCACCAACAACCTGGCGCGGGTGGAAAAGAAGCTGCGCGAAGCCATTGCCAACTCGGACCCCCTGGCGGACGCAACGTCGCGTCACCTGGTGGAAGCCGGCGGCAAGCGCATCAGGCCGCTGCTGACGCTGCTCTGCGCCCACCTCGGCGACGCATCCCTGCCTGCCGTGGTGCAGGCGGCCGTAGTGGTGGAACTGACCCACCTGGCCACGCTGTATCACGACGACGTGATGGACTCGGCCCCGTTCCGCCGCGGCGCCCCCACTGCCCACGAGGTCTGGGGAAACTCCGTGGCCGTCCTCACCGGCGACCTCATCTTTGCCCGCGCGTCCATCCTGGTGTCCGAGCTGGGCTCCCGAGCCCTGGGCATCCAGGCCCGCACCTTCGAGCGGCTGTGCCTGGGCCAGCTGCATGAAACCGTTGGTCCGCGCCCGGACGAGGACCCGGTGGAGCACTACCTCTCGGTCATCGCGGACAAGACAGGGTCATTGGTGGCTGCTTCCGGCCAGCTTGGTGCCATCTTCGCCGGCGCTGACCCCACGTACGAGTCGGTCCTGGTGGAATACGGCGAGAAGGTGGGCGTAGCCTTCCAGCTTGCCGACGACGTCATCGACGTCACCGGCATCAAGGTCAAGTCCGGCAAGTCCCCGGGGACCGACCTCCGCGAAGGTGTACCCACACTCCCTGTCCTGCTCCTGCGCAAGGCTGCCGAGGATGGCGACCACGCCGCCGTCGAACTTTTGAAGCTGATTGACGGCGACCTGACGTCGGATGAGGCTTTGGCGGCTGCGGTTGCCGGGCTGCGCGAGCATCCCGTGACTGCCGAGTCCTGGGTTGTTGCACGCCGCTGGGCGGATGAAGCCATTGCAGCGCTGGCTCCCTTGCCGGAGGGCGTTGTTAAGACGTCGCTGTCTAATTTCGCCCTGGCTGTGGTGGACCGCGCCAGCTAGTCCTTTGAGGGGCCCGGGTCCTCTCTTTTCATCGATTGCTCCGTAGCCGCCCTTTCGACACCTCAAAACGGCAGTTATGGAGCAGTCGATGGCGGCGCTTCTTAAACGGAATAGCCCCGATTCTCAGCAACGATACGAGTCATTCGTTGCGTCGAACCGGGGCCATTTCTCCGTTCGCATCAGACCCGCCGGAGGCGTTTAGCGGATCCGTGAACAGTCTATGACAGCCTTGTCACAAGATGCAAGGTCCCTTGTTACTGAGCGTGTCACAGGCTTTTCCGGTGTTTCTGACCGGATTGCGTCACTTATAGGGCCCCTGCTGAGCATGGCCCGCGTCATGGCGGTGTTTGCGGTGGCGAAGGGCGCCAATAGTTACGCATCTTGGTCGCGGAGTCCGCTCATTGTGCCGGCGTGTTGTCCACATAGGTGTGATGCTCCCTCCCGCCCGCACGCCCACAGCGACACTCTGGGCTGATGGACATTATTGACTTCCTGATGAGGCAAGGAGGCGCTGCGCGAACCGGGCAATTGGCGAAGGCTGGATTTGGCAGGGCCGCGCTCGACCGAGCGGTAGCCGGAGGCCTGGTGGTGCGGGCGAGCCGCGGAGTCTATAGCCTTCCGGCAGGCAGCAGTCTCCGCGATGCTCTCACGCATGGAGGCCTGCTGACGTGCGTGTCGGCGGCACCGGTATACAACTTATGGGTGCTGACGGAAACTTGCGTTCTGCACCTCTGCCGCAGCCAGCCAGTTGCCACGTCCAGAATTGTGGAGCACGGCAGGCCCAAACACCCCCGGCATCGGTGGCTGCCTGTCGCAGGGCTGGCGGATGTGTTGCTGCACAGCCTCCGCTGCCTCCCCGAACTGGAATCACTGGTGATGGTGCAGTCGGCCGTGGGCAGGCGCGATATTGAGCTGGAATTCCTTTATGCCGGGTTGCAGGGGCGTCGCAATGGCAGGGCACGGGCCGTGCTGGACCTGGTTATTCCGCGTGCGGACTCAGTGCTGGAGGTCTTGGCCAACACGCATTTCCGGAGAGCCGGCCTTCGTTTGCGGAGGCATGTCTTTATCCCCGGCGTTGGTGAGGTCGACTTCCTTATTGAAGAGTGTTTGGTGGTTGAGACTGACGGGTCAACCCACTTCGAGCCCCAGGCTGTCAAACGCGATCAGCGACGAAACAACAGGAGCGTTCTTGGTGGCTATCTGGTGCTCCGCTATTACTACGCCGATGTGGTCCATTCGCCAGACGAGATGGTTGCAGAGGTCCTCGCAGTCCTTGAACTGAGGCGCAACGGCAAATTCGACGCCAGGTGATTGCTGTTCTTGGCATTCAGATGGCAACCGTGAACCAACTTGCGTAACTTATACCGGACGCCGACAGCCTGAGCCCCGCAAAATCAAGGAACTGAAACTGCCGGGGCGCTAAAAGTTACGCATTTGGGGCGGGTGCACCCTGAGGAACTAGTCTTCCTCGTCGTTGAACGCCCACTCGAACATGTCAAAGACGAACTCCGAGAAGGTGCCCTCTTCGCTTTTCCACTGGCCGCGGGCGTTGTTGCGTCGGTAGACGATGGGGTCCGGGACGCCGAGGTCGCCCACGCGGAAGCCCCAGGTGAACTGCTCTTCCTCGTCCTCAAGGAACATCAGGAAGCCCTCGTCATCGACTTCGAGTTCTTCGGGGTCCCAGAAGTAGTGGTAGGCCTCCATCAGGTCCTCGCAGCCACCCAAGGCAAGGTAGAACTCGCGCAGGACCAAGGGAACCTGGAATTGGTGTTCTTCGAGGGCCGCATCAAGCTCGTCGGCGGGCAGCCCGTCTTCTTCCTGCCATTCGTCTTCGAGATACTTCGGAACAAGCGCGCGGAACTTCTCGAGGAACATGTCAGTCATTGTCATATCGTAGCTAATTCCGGGGTGCTCCTGAGCCGCCGCCAGTCCCAGCAGCCCCGCCGGTACCGCCACCGGGACCAGGGGAACCCTCCACGCCCCGCCGGTGCCAGCCATGCACCGCCAGCGGAACGTACCAGGCCCGACGCCAGGCGATGACGCGGAAGGCGAACACCACAGCCGCCACGGCGCACGCGGTCGCCGCGTTAAAGGAGCCAGTCATCCAGAGGAGAGTGGTCAGAGCCGCCCCGCTGAAGGCTGGCAGTGCATAGAGGTCCCGGGGGTCGAACAGCTGCGGCACCTCATTGGCAGTAATGTCCCGCAGCAGGCCCCCGCCCACCGCCGTCGTCACTCCCAGCAGCACCGCGGCAATGGGGTTCATCCCCATCGTCAGGGCCTTCAGCGTGCCGGTGATGCAGAACAGGGCCAGCCCGCCGGCGTCGAACAGGGTCAGCAGCGAGGTGTACCGCTGAAAGCTGGGAAACAGGAAGTAGACCAGCACTGTGGCAAGGACCGGAGGTGCAAGGTACGCGGGGTTGGTGAAGGCCGCCGGAGGTCCGGCAGAAAGGATGATGTCGCGGATCACGCCGCCGCCCAGGGACACCAGCGAGGCCAGGAGCAAGGAGCCAATGATGTCGAACTGCTTCCGCGCCGCCAGCAGGGATCCGGAGACCGCGAAGAAGAAGACGCCAGCCAGGTCCAGCCAGACCAGGGCGATGTCAAAAGGAAATGTCATGGAGCGTCCCGGCGGATTTCAAGAGGGCGGACAGGGCGGCTCCAACGTTACGCTAGCGGGTATGAACAGCCCCATCATGATCGCCTGTGCCCACGGGACATCCAGCGTGCAGGGAGCCGCCGAGGTCAACGCCCTCCGCGACGCCATCGCTGCCCTGCGCCCGGGACTCGACGTGCGCGAGGCCTATGTGGATGTGCAGCAGCCTGACCTCGTGGACGTGGTGGCGGGACTGCCGGAGGGGGAGTCCGCCGTCGTGGTGCCCCTGCTCCTGAGCGTGGGCTACCACGTCAAGGTGGACATCGCCCGGGCCGTGAAGAGCCGGCCGGGCAGCCTGGCCGCGGCACCGCTGGGCCCGGATCCCAGGCTCGCAGCCCTCCTGGACCAGCGCCTCCGTGAAGCCGGCGTCACCGACCGGGACAGCATCGTCCTGGCCGCCGCAGGATCATCCAATCCCAACGCCGCCGTCAGTGTGGAGGAACTCGCCAGCCAGCTCGGTGAGCTCCGCAGCAACCGGATCGTGCCCGCCTATGGTGCCTCGGCCAAGCCTTCAGTGCCCGACGCCGTCGCCATGCTTCGCGAGGAAGCTGAAGGCGGTGCCGGGGCAGGGGAGTCCGCGGGAGCGGTTGACCTGGGCGGCCGCGTAGTCATCGCCTCCTACCTCCTGGCGCCGGGCTACTTCCACGACCAGCTCGCCAAAGCAGGGGCCGACCTCGTCACTGAGCCGCTGCTGCCCTCGCCCGTGCTCGCCGAGATCGCGCTGGAACGGTACGACGCCGCCGTCGCCAAGGGCCGCGAGGACGCCGAAGCCGCGAAATAAGCAGCCCCGGAATGGGTTCCGGCGATGCACAGCGAGAGGGCATCTTCAAGGCCCTCCGGCGGTTCATGACGAAATATTTCCCTAGGTGACTTAGCGTTTCCGGGCCCTTTGTGACGCTATTCGGGTGGGACCTACAGTCGATGCATGACTGATACAGCTCTAGCCGGAGCGTCCGCGGACCCCGCTGCCGCCAAGCGCCCCGCTCGCCCTTCCCGCCCCGCCGCAAAGCCGCACGGGCAGTGGAAAGTGGACGGCAAAACCCCGCTGAACGCCAACGAAACCTGGAAACAGGAAGATGACGGCCTCAACGTTCGCGAGCGTATCGAGTCCATCTACTCCAAAGAGGGCTTCGATTCCATCCCCGGCCAGGACCTGCACGGCCGCTTCCGCTGGTGGGGCCTGTACACCCAGCGCAAGCCCGGGATCGACGGCGGCAAGACCGCAACGCTCGAACCGCACGAGCTCGAGGACAAGTACTTCATGCTCCGCGTCCGCATCGACGGCGGTGCGCTCACCACCGAGCAGTTGCGGGTCATAGGCCAGATTTCCGTTGACTTCGCGAGGGATTCCGCCGACCTCACCGACCGCCAGAACATCCAGCTGCACTGGATCCGCGTGGAGGACATTCCCGAGATCTGGACCCGCCTGGAAGGTGTTGGCCTGTCCACCACCGAAGCCTGCGGCGACGTGCCCCGCGTCATCCTGGGCTCCCCGGTGGCCGGCATCGCCAAGGACGAAATCATCGACCCCACCCCGCTCATCGCGGAACTGGGGGAGCGGTTCATCGGCAACCCGCTGCTGTCCAACCTGCCCCGCAAGTACAAGACCGCGATCACCGGCCACCCCAGCCAGGACGTGGTCCACGAGATCAATGACTTCGCCCTGGTGGGCGTTGAGCACCCCGAGCTTGGCGTCGGTTACGACCTCTGGGCCGGCGGAGCACTGTCCACCAACCCGATGCTCGGCAAGCGCCTCGGCGCGTTCGTCCGCCCGGAGGAAGCCGCCGAAGTATGGCTCGGCGTCACCAGCATCTTCCGCGACTACGGTTACCGCCGCATGCGCACCAAGGCACGCCTGAAGTTCCTGATGGCCGACTGGGGTCCGGAGAAGTTCCGCCAGATCCTCGAGGACGAATACCTCGGTTACAAGCTGGACGATGGCCCCGCCGCCCCCAAGCCCACCTCACCGGGCGACCACATCGGCGTGCACGAGCAGAAGGACGGCAAGTTCTTCATCGGCGCCACCCCGCTGGCCGGCCGCCTCTCCGGCGGTCAGCTGGTAAAGCTCGCGGACACCCTCGAGGCCCGCGGCTCCTTCCGGCTGCGCACCACCCCGCACCAGAAGCTTGTGGTGCTGGATGTCGCCAAGGACCACGTTGAGCCGCTGGTTGCCGAGCTGGACGCCCTGGGCCTGTCCGCCCGCCCGTCCGTGTTCCGCCGGGGCACCATCGCCTGCACCGGCATCGAATACTGCAAGCTGGCCATCGTGGAGACCAAGGTCACCGCGGCCACCGCGGTTGCCGAGCTGGAACGCCGCCTGGCGGACCTCGCCGCTTCCGGCGAACTGCCCCACGCGCTGTCCCTGCACATCAACGGCTGCCCCAACTCCTGCGCCCGGATCCAGACCGCGGACATCGGCCTCAAGGGCATGATGCTGCCAACGCCCGACGGCGACCCCACCCCGGGCTTCCAGGTCCACCTCGGTGGCGGGCTGGCTTCCACCAGCCGCGAAGAGGCTGGCCTGGGACGCACCGTCCGCGGCCTCAAGGTCTACGTCGAGGACCTGCCGGACTACGTCGAACGCGTCGTCCGCACGTTCGTCGCCCAGCGCGCCGAAGGCCAGACCTTCGCCGAATGGGCCCACGCAGCAGACGAGGAGGCCCTCCAGTGAGCGAAACCCAACCTGCGACCCTCCGCAGCCACGACGAGCTGAAAGCCCTCGCTGAGTCCGGGGCCGCCGAGCTCGGCTGGGACGCCCCGGCCCGCGACGTGATCGCGTGGGTGGAGCGCAACTTTGACCTCTCCTCAGTGGCTGTCGCCTGCTCCATGGCTGACGCCGTCCTTCCGGCGCTGGTCGCGGACCAGATGCCCGGCGTTGACGTCCTTTTCCTGGAGACCGGGTACCACTTCCCGGAAACCTACGCCACGCGCGATGAAGTGGCAGCAAACCTCCGCGTCAATGTTGTGGACGTGCTGCCGGAAAACACCGTGGAACAGCAGGACCGGCTCCTCGGCAAGGACCTCTTTGCCCGCGACGCCGCCCAGTGCTGCGCCCTCCGCAAAGTGGCCCCGCTCCGCCGCACCCTGGCCGGCTATGAACTCTGGTTCACCGGTGTCCGCCGCGACGAAGCCCCCACCCGGACCAACACACCGCTGGTCACGTGGGATGCAGTCAACGGCCTGGTCAAGGTCAACCCGGTGGCAGCGTGGACGTTCGACCAGCTGGTCCAGTACTCCGACGACAACCTCCTGCCCGTCAACCCGCTGCTTTCCCAGGGTTACCCCTCCATTGGCTGCCAGCCCTGCACCCGGAAGGTGGCGCCGGGCGACGACCCCCGCGCCGGCCGCTGGGCAGGGACCGACAAGACAGAATGCGGACTACACGTATGAGCACTTTCCTAACTGAGGAGACTACCCAGGTGACTGAAGCCGCCGTATCCACGCGCCTCTCCAGCCTGGACGCCCTTGAGTCCGAAGCCATCCACATCATCCGCGAAGTTGTGGCCGAGTTCGAGAAGCCCGCGCTGCTGTTCTCCGGCGGCAAGGACTCCGTGGTGATGCTGCACCTCGCCACCAAGGCGTTCTGGCCGGGCAAGGTTCCGTTCCCCGTGCTGCACGTGGACACCGGCCACAACTTCCCCGAAGTCATCGATTTCCGCGACCGCACCGTCGAACGGCTGGGGCTCAAGCTCGTCGTCGGCTCCGTGCAGGAGTTCATCGACCGCGGCGAGCTGGCCGAGCGCGCCGACGGCACCCGCAATCCGCTGCAGACCGTCCCGCTGCTGGACGCCATCTCGAAGAACAAGTTCGACGCCGTCTTCGGTGGCGGCCGCCGTGACGAGGACAAGGCCCGCGCCAAGGAGCGCATCCTGAGCCTCCGCGACGAGTTCGGCCAGTGGGACCCGCGCAACCAGCGCCCCGAACTGTGGAACCTCTACAACGGCCGCCACACCGTGGGCCAGCACGTCCGTGCGTTCCCCATCAGCAACTGGACCGAGCTGGACATTTGGCGCTACATCGAGCGCGAGAACATCGAGCTGCCCGGCCTGTACTACGCCCACAGCCGTGAAGTCTTTGCCCGCGATGGCATGTGGCGCGCCGTCGGCGAGGTTTCCCAGCCGCTGCCGCACGAAGAAGTCATCACCAAGACGGTCCGCTACCGCACCGTAGGCGACATGTCCTGCACCGGTGCCGTTGAATCGGCCGCAGCCACCGTGAGCGACGTTGTGATCGAAGTTGCTGCCTCCACCATCACCGAACGTGGTGCCACCCGAGCAGATGACCGCATCTCCGAGGCAGCCATGGAAGACCGCAAGAAGGATGGTTACTTCTAAATGAGCACCGAAACTTCACTCCTGGCCGCGGAGCTGGAAACAGCCCTGCCCACCACGCTGTTCCGCTTCGCCACCGCAGGATCGGTCGACGACGGCAAGTCCACTTTGGTGGGCCGCCTCCTTCACGACTCCAAGGCGATCCTCGCTGACCAGCTCGACGCCGTCGCCCGCACCTCCGCGGACCGCGGCTTCGGCGGCGCGGGTGCCACCGGCACCCAGGCGATCGACCTGGCCCTCCTCACCGATGGCCTGCGTGCCGAGCGCGAGCAGGGCATCACCATCGACGTGGCCTACCGCTACTTCGCCACCGACCAGCGCAGCTTCATCCTGGCCGACTGCCCCGGCCACGTTCAGTACACCAAGAACACCGTGACCGGCGCGTCCACTGCGGATGCCGTCGTCGTACTCATTGACGCCCGCAAGGGTGTCCTGGAGCAGACCCGCCGGCACCTGTCCGTGCTGCAGCTGCTGCGGGTGGCGCACGTGATCGTGGCCGTGAACAAGATTGACCTCGTGGACTTCAGCGAGTCCGTGTTCCGTGAGATCCAGGCCGACGTGCAGCAGGTGGCCCGTGAACTGGGCATCGGCGCGGCTGCGCTGGGGACCGCGGACCACATCGACGACCTGCTGGTGATCCCGGTGTCCGCCCTCGAGGGCGACAACGTGGTGGACCGTTCCGAGCGCACGCCCTGGTATGACGGCCCGGCCCTGCTGGAGGTCCTCGAAACCCTGCCGGCCGCCGACGAGATCGACACCCAGCTGGAGAGCTTCCGCTTCCCGGTGCAGCTGGTCATCCGCCCGCAGGGTGCGCTGGCTCCGGACGCCGTGGCCGTCGGCCTGGATGTTGAGGCCTACCGCGACTACCGGGCGTATGCCGGCCAAATCACCGAGGGTTCCGTGAAGGTGGGCGACAAGGTTGCTGTGCTGACGCCCGGCCAGGCCCCCCGCACCACCACGGTGACCGGCATCGACTTCGCCGGAGAGTCACTGCAGGAGGCGTTCGCGCCGCAGTCCGTGGCGATCCGCCTGGCCGAGGAATTCGACGTCGCCCGCGGTGACACCATCGCCGCCGCCGGGACTGTCCGCGAGTCCTCCGCAGACCTCTACGCCGCGCTGTGCTGGCTTTCGCCCAAGCCTTTGCGGGAAGGTGCCAAGGTGCTGGTGAAGCACGGCACCCGCACCGTCCAGGCGCTGGTCCGCAACGTCAGTGGCAAGCTGGACCTGGCTTCCTTCAAGCTTGAAGCCGCGTCGAGCCTCGAACTGAACGACATCGGCCACGCGCAGCTCCGGCTTTCCGCACCGCTGCCACTGGAGAACTACCTGCACCACCGCCGTACCGGCGCGTTCCTGGTGATCGACCCGCTGGACGGCAACACGCTGGCCGCGGGCCTGGT
>NZ_JBLWIJ010000029.1:0-122544 GCF_051365025.1 Arthrobacter sp. R4 | reverse complement strand
CATCGGCCACGCGCAGCTCCGGCTTTCCGCACCGCTGCCACTGGAGAACTACCTGCACCACCGCCGTACCGGCGCGTTCCTGGTGATCGACCCGCTGGACGGCAACACGCTGGCCGCGGGCCTGGTCAAGGACCACCCCGGCGACCACGAGGACGAGCGCTACTCCATCTGAGATTGTCCCGAAACCGCGGCTTGTTCGCAGATCCTGGCCTTCACGGGCCGGTTTTGCGAACAAGCCGCGGTTTTGTCGTTTTCGTATCCTTAAGGGTGGGAGGCGAAGCGTGGAGACCATCAACAGCAAGCTCATGAGCTGGGCCTCGATCCTGGACGCCAAGACCCTTGAGCAGGCGCTGGCCACCTCGACGCTGCCTTTCATCTACCCGCACCTTGCCCTGATGCCGGACGCCCACCTGGGCAAGGGCGCCACCGTGGGTTCGGTCATTCCCACCCTCCATGCCATCATTCCGGCCGCCGTCGGAGTGGACATCGGTTGCGGCATGATCGCCGTGCGGACCCAGTACTCCGTGAAGGAACTGCCCCGGGACCGGAAAAGGCTGCGCGAGGACATCGAACGGGCCATTCCGCTGTCCGCCGGACACAACAACCGGTCAGTCCAGGCCACTGCCGAGCCGCGGATCGCCGAGCTCAGGAAGCTGGCGGCCACGGCGGGCTTCAACCCAGCCCAGTACCTGGCGAAGTGGGAACTGCAGCTGGGCTCCCTGGGGTCCGGGAACCACTTTATCGAGGTCTCCGCAGACGAGACCGACGCCGTCTGGCTGTTCCTGCACTCCGGCTCACGAGGCGTCGGCAACAAGATCGCCCAGCATCATATCGGCGTCGCCCAGCAGGTGACCCGGAAACGGGGGACCAGGCTGCCCGACCCCGACCTCGCCTACCTGGAGGAGGGCACGTCCGAGTTCAGGCGGTATATCGAGGAGCTGCGCTGGGCCCAGCATTTCGCGCTGCTGAACCGCGAGGAAATGATGGACCGGGTCATTACGCAGTTCAGCCATTGGCTGGGCGGGCATGTCAGGGAACGCGAACGCATCAACTGCCACCACAACTTCACCCAGCTGGAGACGCACTACGGCAAGTCCGTGTGGGTCTCACGCAAGGGAGCGATCAGGGCTGAACCCGGCGATCCGGGACTTATTCCGGGTTCCATGGGGACAGCGTCGTACGTTGTGGAAGGCCTGGGCAACCCGGCGTCGCTGAACTCCTCGCCGCACGGTGCCGGCCGGGAGTACTCCCGGAACGCCGCCCGTAAGGCCTTCACCCTCGCCGAACTGAAGGAGGCGATGCACGGGATCGAGTTCCGCGCATCTGAGGCCTTCATCGACGAGATCCCGGCCGCCTACAAGCCCATCGATGTGGTGATGCGGGACGCCGCGGACCTGGTGAAGGTGCGGCACAAGCTGCGCCAGCTGGTCAACGTCAAGGGCAACTGAAGGCTCTTCCTGGGCAGCGAATGTGACGTCAGATGAACCTGCGTGACCCCCCGTTTCTGCTTCGTTGAACGGGCTATCGGCACTCCCTATGGTGAAACAATGACTAGTTCCAAGCCCGGGATGACCCGGATCGTGGCCGGTGAAAGCGCGGTGCCCAGGCGCAAGCGTGCCATTGAGGCTGCGTTGGCCATTGGGCTGGTCCTCCTGATCGCCGTCGGCGCCGTGGTGGCGTCCAGCATTTCGCGTAACACTGACGCCCAGGCCGCGACGCCGTCGCCCACCCCTGCTGAAGAACTGAAGCTCGGCTACTTCGGCAACATCACGCACGCGGCAGCGCTCGTGGGCATCAACCAGGGCTTCCTGGCCAAGGAACTGGGCACCACGAAGCTCAGCACCGAAACCTTCAACGCCGGGCCGGCTGCTATTGAGGCCCTGAACGCCGGAGCGATCGACGCCGCCTACATTGGCCCGAACCCGGCCATCAATTCCTTCGTCAAGAGCCAGGGGCAATCCGTCAGCGTCATCGCGGGTGCTGCCGCCGGCGGTGCCCAGCTGGTGGTCCGGCCGGAAATCGACTCCGCCGCGGACCTGAGGGGTAAGACCCTCGCGTCCCCGCAGCTCGGCGGGACGCAGGACGTGGCGCTGCGCGCCTGGCTTGGCTCGCAAGGCTACGACACGAACGTTGATGGCAGCGGCGATGTAGCCATCAACCCCACCGAAAACGCGCAGACGCTTAAGCTCTTCCAGGACGGAAAGCTCGACGGCGCGTGGTTGCCTGAGCCTTGGGCCTCGCGCCTGGTGCTCCAGGCCGGGGCCAAGGTGCTGGTGGACGAAAAGGACCTCTGGGACGGTTCAGCGTCCGGCAAACCGGGGGAGTTCCCCACTACCATTCTGATCGTCAACAAGGCCTTCGCGGCGCAGCACCCGGACACGGTCAAGGCCCTCCTCCGCGGGCACGCCAAATCCGTGGCCTGGCTCAACGACACCCCATCCGCGGAAAAGGCGGCGGTCATCAATGCCGCGCTTCAGGAATCCGCTGGCGCCGCCCTGCCTGCCGACATCATCGACCGCTCGCTGAAGAACATCATTTTCACGGTGGATCCGCTGGCCGGAACCTACCCCAAGCTGCTGAAGGACGGGGTGGACGCCGGCACCACCAAGCAGGCGGACATCAACGGCCTGTTCGACCTCCGGGCACTGAACGAAGTCACCGGAAAATCGATCTCCGCAGCCGGCCTCGGCCAGGACTGACGACGCACCCGCACACCACCCCAGCAACCGCACCACCAACGTAAGGACGGGACCATGCCAGTCGTACTGGAGAACCTGGGCAAGCGCTTCGGCGACGGCGCCCCGGTGCTGGACGACGTCAACGCCAACATCGCGTCCGGCGAGTTTGTCGCCCTCCTCGGTGCTTCCGGCTGCGGCAAATCCACCCTGCTGAACATCATGGCGGGACTTGAGCTCCCGACGTCGGGCGCCTTGGAGGTGCCCAGCGACGGAGCCGCCTTTATGTTCCAGGATGCCGCCCTGTTCCCGTGGCTCACGGCCCGGGAGAACATCGAGCTGGCCCTGCAGCTGCGCGGAGTGGGCAAGGCCGAGCGCCGCGCCAAGGCCAACGAGCTGCTGGAACTGGTGCACCTCGGCGGAGCCGGGGACAAGCGCCCGCACGAGCTCTCCGGCGGCATGCGCCAGCGTGTTTCGCTGGCACGCTCGCTCGCCCAGGACCGGCAGCTGCTGCTCATGGATGAGCCGTTCGCGGCACTGGACGCCATCACCAGGGACCTCCTCCACGACGAGCTGGAACGCATCTGGAAGGAAACCGGGCGGACTATCGTTTTTGTGACCCACAACGTCCGCGAGGCCGTGCGGCTGGGCCAGCGCGTGCTGCTGCTGTCCTCCCGCCCGGGCCGGGTAGTGGAGGAATGGGCCGTCACCGAGGAACACCGAACCGACGCCGGCCTGGCCGGACAGCTGACCGGGGTCATCACCGCCCGGCTCCGGGAGGAGATTCGCCGCCATGCCAAATAACCCCACACCCCTGGCCGAGAGTAACGCTGTGGTGGAGCCTGCAGAGACCCAGCCCGAGTCCCGGCACATCCACGCAGCCCTGACCCGGACCTCCACCGGTCGCGAGGACCTGCGCGAGCTGGAATCCGGCCTGGATTCCCTGCAATTCGACGCCGCCCGCAAGGCACACATCGACTGGAGCCGTATCCTGCTGCCGGTAGCCGCCCTGGTGGTCCTGGTCCTGATCTGGCAGTTCTATGTCTCCCTTGGCGTGAAGCGCCGCGACCTCGTGCCCGGCCCGCTCGATGTCCTGGGCCAGGTCGGCGTCCTTTGGGGCGAAGGCAAACTCCAGGAAGCGGTCTGGACCTCGCTGCAGCGCGGGCTGGTCGGGTTCCTGATCAGCGTCGCCATCGCCACCCCGGTGGGACTCCTGCTGGCCCAGGTTGCTCCGCTGCGCCGGGCCTTCGGACCACTGATTTCCGGACTTCAGGTGCTGCCTTCGGTGGCCTGGGTTCCGGCCGCGATTATCTGGTTCGGACTGACCGACGCCACCGTCTACTTCGTGGTGTTCATGGGCGCCATCCCGTCCATCATCAACGGCCTGATCTCCGGCGTGGACCAGATTCCGCCGCAGTACCGCCGCGTGGGCACGGTCCTGGGCGCGAACCGCCTCCAGATGGCCGTGCAGATCATCCTGCCCGCGGCCCTTCCCGGCTACCTCGGCGGACTGAAGCAGGGCTGGGCGTTCTCGTGGCGGTCCCTGATGGCGGCAGAAATCATCGCCGTGGGCGGCACCATCGGCTTCGGCCTCGGCTCGCTGCTGGACCAGGGCCGCATCCTGTCCGACATGACCGTGGTGATGTCCGCGATCCTGCTCATCCTCGGCGTCGGCATCCTGATCGAACTGCTTGTCTTTGCACCGATTGAGAAACGGCTCCTCCGCAGCCGCGGCCTCCTCTCCGGCAGCACGCGCTGACCCCTCCGAAAACTGGACTGCAGGGCCCGACGGCGAGTACCGCCGTCGGGCCCTGCTGTTTGCCGCCACCCAATGGCGTAAGTTTTGGCCAGCCCGGATGCCCAGAGGCCCGGAAATCCGCGGGACCCAACGCCGGGCCGTCCCAAAAGTGACGCATTTGCGTCGCCGGGCACAAGCCTATGGTCTGGCAGACTGGCGCCATGACTGTGAGCTTTGTGTGCCGCACTGAATCTTCCCTCCCCAGGGAGCGGCTTTTTGACCTGGCCCGCAGCATTGACGCGCATGTTGACTCGCAAAAGGGCGCCGGGGAACGTGCCGTCGGTGGCGTGGTGACCGGGCTGATCGGTGAGGGTCAGGAGGTGACCTGGCGGGCCCGGCATTTCTGCGTCCCATTGACGATGACCAGCAGGATCACGGCCCTCGAGTTTCCAACCAGCTTCACGGACGAGCAGGTCAGCGGCCCGTTTAAGGCCTTCCGCCACGTCCATGAGTTCCAGTCCATGGCCACGGGCACCATCATGACCGACCGTGTGGAGTTCACGGCGCCGTTCGGGTTCCTGGGCCGGCTGGCGGAGAACCTGATCCTCCGGCGGTACCTGATGCGGCTGATCAGCAACCGCGGCCGGTTCCTGGCAGGCACCGGCAGCCGAACTGGGGCACTTTGAGACGGACACGGCGCGGATTGAGCCTGCCTAGGGCCGAATCGCCGCCAATGTGCCCCGCAACGGCGCCTTTTTGAGGCGCCGCCCTATGTGACGCAGCGTTACCTTACGTGAACTGGTGTTTCCGCGCCGTTGTTGGCGAATGTGACGGCGCCCTACCGTTGATCCATGGCAATTCAGGATATTTACCCCACAGCACTGCGGCTGCTCGGCCGCCCCGTGCTGGTGGTGGGCGGCGGACCCGTTGCGGCGCGCCGCGCCAAGGGGCTGCTCGACGCCGGTGCTCGCGTTACCGTCGTGGCTCCCGTTGCCTGCCAGGCCCTGGTGGAACTGGCCGACTCCGGCCTCCTCACCTGGGAGCCGCGCACGTACCTTCCGTCCGACGTCGACGGCGTCTGGTTTGTCCAGACAGCCACGGGCAATTCCGCCGTGGACACCCAGGTTTCAGCCGACGCCGAGGCACAGCGCATCTGGTGCGTCAACGCCTCTGACCACGAAGCCTCAGCCGCGTGGACCCCCGCCGTCGCCGTAGTGGACGACGTACAGATTGCGGTGAACGCCGGGGGAGACCCGCGCCGGGCCATGGCATTGCGCAATGCCGTCGCCACCGCCCTGGAGACGGGGGATCTCCCGCTGCGCCGCCGTCGGGCTCCGAAAAATGCAGGTTCCGTTGCCCTCGTGGGCGGCGGGCCGGGCGACACCGGCCTCATCACCGTCCGCGGCCGCCGCCTCCTGGGCCAGGCCGACGTCGTGGTGGCAGACCGCCTCGGCCCGCGCGAACTGCTTAACGAACTCGCCCCGGATGTCCGTGTCATCGAGGTGGGCAAGACCCCGGGGAATCATCCTGTGCCGCAGGCCGGGATCAACCGGATCCTTGTCGAAGAAGCCCTGGCCGGCCACCGTGTGGTTCGGCTCAAAGGCGGCGACCCGTACGTCCTGGGCCGCGGCGGTGAGGAAGCCGAATACTGCCGGCAGCACGGCGTCGAGGTTGAAGTTGTCTCCGGCGTCACGTCCGCGATCTCCGTTCCCGCCGCCGCAGGTATCCCCGTGACGCACCGCGGCCTGGCCAAGGGCTTCAGCGTGGTCACCGGCCACGAGGAACTTTCCGAAGTCCCGGCCCGTCCTGACCACACCGTAGTCCTGCTGATGGGAGTGGCCGCCCTCCGGGATTCCGCTGCCGCCCTGGCCGCCGCTGGTTTGCCTCTGGACACTCCAGTTGGCATCGTTGAGAACGGCTATCTGCCGAATCAGCGCGTGACCATCGGCACGCTCGGTTCCATCGCCGACCAGGCG
Source organism: Arthrobacter sp. R4 (assembly GCF_051365025.1). Taxonomy (NCBI): domain Bacteria; kingdom Bacillati; phylum Actinomycetota; class Actinomycetes; order Micrococcales; family Micrococcaceae; genus Arthrobacter; species Arthrobacter sp. R4. The sequence goes on along the minus strand of NZ_JBLWIJ010000029.1, from coordinate 116,155 downwards.
GAAGCCGCCGGCGTCGCGAATCCCGCAGTGATTGTGATCGGTGACGTGGTGCGCGTGAGCCCTTTCGCGCCGTCGCACTTCAAGACAGCCGACTACAGCACCACCAGCCCGAACAAGCCCCGAGTCCTCACCACCTAGCCCCCCACCCAACTAGGTAGCAGCAGATGTTGTTTTGAGCCCTCATAACGACATCTACTGCTACCTAGTTGGGCCGGATCGAAGAAAAGGAACACAGCCGTGTCAACCAGCACCACCGTAGGATCTGCCGAGCGTCCGCTGCGCGTTGCCGTTGTGGGCTCCGGCCCGGCAGGCGTCTACGCTGCGGACATCCTCACCAAGAGCGAAGCCGTCAAGAGCGGCGAACTTACCGTGAGCATCGACCTCTTTGACCGCTACCCGGCACCCTACGGCCTGATCCGCTACGGCGTGGCCCCGGACCACCCCCGCATCAAGGGCATCGTCAACGCCCTGCACAAGGTCCTGGACCGGGGGGATATCCGATTCTTCGGCAACGTGGACTACGGCACGGACCTCTCCATCGAGGACCTCCGCACACATTACGACGCCGTCATATTCGCTACGGGCGCCATCAAGGACGCGGACCTGAACATCCCCGGCATCGAGCTGGACGGCTCCTACGGCGGCGCGGACTTCGTCTCCTGGTATGACGGCCACCCCGACGTTCCGCGTGAATGGCCGCTGGACGCGAAGGAAATCGCCGTGATCGGCAACGGCAACGTGGCACTGGACGTGGCCCGTGTCCTCTCTAAGCACGCCGATGACCTGCTGGTCTCCGAAATCCCGGACAACGTCTACGCCGGCCTGAAGAACTCGCCCGTCACGGACGTGCACGTCTTCGGCCGCCGTGGCCCCGCCCAGGTGAAGTTCACCCCGCTGGAGCTGCGCGAGCTGTCCCACTCCAAGGACGTGGACATCATCCTCTACGCCGAGGACTTCGAGTTCGATGAGGAATCAGATCGCCTGATCCAGAGCAACAACCAGGTCAAGACCATGGTGGGCACGCTCACCAACTGGATCGCCGAGCAGCCCGAGGACCTCTCCGAGCTCACCGCCTCCCGCCGCCTGCACCTGCACTTCCTGCACAGCCCGGTGGAAATCTACGACGACGCCGAGACGCCGGGCAAGGTGGCCGGCATGAAGTTCGAGCGCACGGAGCTGGATGGGACGGGCAACGCCCGCGGCACCGGCGAGTTCGTGGACTACCCGGTCCAGGCCGTGTACCGCGCCATCGGCTACTTCGGCTCGGCCCTGCCGGAGATCGAGTTCGACCACAAGAAGGGTGTTGTCCCGAACGACGGCGGACGCGTCCTGGATGCCGCAGGCACCCACGTGCCGGGTATCTACGCCACTGGCTGGATCAAGCGCGGTCCAGTCGGCCTCATCGGCCACACCAAGGGCGATGCGCTGGAGACAGTGACATACCTGCTGGAAGACCGCGAAAACCTTCCGGTTGCCGCTGTTCCCGAGGCGGACGCCGTCGTTGAGCTTCTCGACGCCCGCGGCGTAAAGTTCACCAGCTGGGAAGGCTGGCTTGCATTGGACGCCCACGAGCTCGCGCTGGGTGCCGCAGCCACGGAAGCCGGCGGATCCCACGGTGTTGAGGTCAAGCGTGAGCGCATCAAGGTAGTGCCGCGCGAGGACATGGTTGCCATCTCCCGCGACGGCGTAGCCGCGAACGTCTGATTTCGGACCGGTTCCCGCTTCACACGGCGCGAACCGGCAGTTACCGACTCCAAACCGCAGGTTTGCCGTCGTCCGCTGCCGGTTCGCGCTTTTGCGTTAACCCGGTTGGGCTAGCTCCCCGCCCCGCCGGCGGCCATCAGTTCCAGCCGGCTGAGGGTCTCGCGGTTCCGAACGTCGATCAGCGGGTCGCGCAGCACCTTGGGGACCAGCTTGCCAGGTCCGCGGATGGCATCCTCGGCGATGGAGACTCGACACTGGGTGCCCAGGTCCTCCAGCGTGATCATCACTTTTGCTTCACCCAGCGGCCAGCCGCGGGCCACCAGTTCCATGGAGCGGCCGGGCTCGACGGCGGCAACGCGGGTGCTGTCGTTGATCACCAGCGGCCAGGCGCCCACTGAGTGGTGGAGCCTGGCGCCGGCCTCGGGCCAGTTCGCATCTACGGCCCGGATGCGGGAGGCGCCCACTACCCAGCCGGAGTACAGCCAGCCGTCGGCGATCACCTTCCAGACGACGTCGGCAGGAGAGTTGAACAGGCGGCTCACGGTTGACATGGGTTTTCCTCCATTGGTGGTTACATCCGGCCGAAACGCGCCCGGACCAGCGCGAACATGCCATAGCAAATGAAGCCCGCCCCGATCGCGACGAGCAGGTACGGGCCAAACGGGTGGTCGCGGAGCGCCTTGAGGCTTCCGTCCAGGCCGGTGGATTCTTCGGGGCTCTGTTTGCCGGCTGCGATGACAAACAACAGCCCGGCCAGGTTCAGCGCCACGCCCTTGGCCACGTGGCCGGCAACCCCCAGTGAGTCGATCAGGTGGCCACGGCGCGTGCCTTCAAACCGGAAGAGCTCCTTCTTGAACCCGCGCCGCAGGCCCTTCACCACGAAATAGACGCCCACGCCCATGGTGGTCAGCCCCACGGCCACCAGCACAGGCAGCCCGAGCGGGGCGTTCAGGAGTGCGGTGCTGAAGTCCCGGGTGGTGTCTCCCGAGTCCCCGCGCATGCCGATGGCGAAGCCAGCAAAGCTCAGGCCCACGCTTCCGTAGGCAATTGCCAGGCAGCCTGACGAGATCAGCTTCCCGAGCCGCTTCGTGCCGGGCCGGTGCCGTGCCCGCAGCGTTGCTTCACTCAGTTGCCACAGCGCCAGGCCGGTGCAGGCAATGACGCAGGCCCACAGCACCGCGGGGCCCCAAGGGTTTGCGGCCAACTGCTCTATGGCGCCGGTGGCCTCCGCCTGACCCGGCTGGCCGAAAGCGAGGGCAATGGCAATGGCGCCAACAATGATGTGAAGCAGGGCCATCACGGCAAATCCGGAGCGCGCCACGATGTCCAGCGCCTTGGTGTCCGACGCCTCCTCGACGGCGTCTGCCGCCTCGCTGATGCTGGATTCCCCGTCTGCCATGAGTCAGCCGTTCATGGGCCCTTCGGCATGCATCTTCCCGGCACCGGGGCCTTCCACGTGCACGGTGCAGCGGACCACGAGCTTGCCGGGAGCGTGGTCCAGCTCCACCAGGCTGTCATGGGCGCTGAGGGCCGTGAAGACTTCTGAGCCTTCAACCACCGTTACGCCTTTGGCTTTTGCTGTCGCCGTCGCGTTTTCCAACGCTTCCTTCTCCAGGCCTGCCAGGTATGACTCGTCATCTTGGCGGGCGGGGTCCCCGAATGCCCAGCCAAATAAGGTCCCAGTGTTCTCCATGGCGACGATATTACGCGTAACAGTGCTGGAAGTCGGGGTTTCGTAACATTAGTAAGTGTGCTTACCATAGCCTGACCATGACCTTTATTGGACACGGTTAATAAAGACCGCACCCGCGGCATTTCGGAACCAGTTCGACGTTAGGAAACCACATCATGGCAGGAAATCTTGTTGCCCGGTCCGTTCACGACCTGAGCGCTGCGGCATGGTTCGGCGGTTCGCTGATGGGAGCGATCGGGCTCAACGGGGCAGCCGCGGAGGCCAAGGATCCGGCGGAGCGCACAAGGCTCTCCAGTTCCGGCTGGATGAAGTGGGCGCCCATCCAGACGGCAGCATTCGCTTCACACCTGGTGGCCGACCTCGCCATCGCCTGGGAGAACAAGGGCCGTATCGCCAAGCAGGAGGGTGTGGCCCGGGACACCGTGATTAAGACGGCGGTGACAGTCGCCGGCGCTGCAGTGACGCTCTATGCCGGCCTCCTTGGCAAGAAGGTGGACAAGCTCGCCGATGAGGGCGCGCGCGGCGCTACGGAGCCCGCGCCGGAGGCGTCCGAGGAGCTGAAGTCGGCACAGCAGCAGCTCAAGATGCTGCAGTGGACCATACCGGCCTTCGCCGCAGTGGTCATCATCCTGGGTGCGAAGCACGGCGAGATGCAGCGGCCCAAGAACGTCTTCGCCGGCCTCCGCTCCTAAACGGCACCGGGAAGTACGACGGCGGTCCGGCACCCAGGTGCCTGGCCGCCGTCGGGCGTTCCCCTGCGGAAGCCCTGGTGCCGGTGTCAGACGGGCTGGCTGTTGGGCGGTGGAAGGTCCGGGTTCATGTCCTGGAGGTTAGGGTCTTCCGCAGTCCACACCTGGATGATGGCCCAGGCCACAGCGGCCAGCGGGACGGCCAGCACCGCGCCCACGATGCCCGCGAGGATGGTGCCAGCGGTCAGTGCCATCAGGATCACCAGGGCATGGAGCTGGAGGGACTTGCCCATGACGACAGGCTGCAGGAAGTCGCCCTCCAGTTGGTTGACGGCCACAACCACCGCGACGACGATCAGCGCCACCACGGGGCCGTTGGCAACGAGGGCAACCAGTGCCGCGAGGATGCCCGCCACCGTTGCCCCCACCAGCGGAATGAAGGCGGTCATAAAGACGATGATGGCCAGCGGGAACGCCAGCGGTACCTGCAGGATGAGGAGCGCTGCGCCGATTGCTACTGCATCCACCAGGGCCACGATGGCGGTGCCACGGACATAGCCGCCCAGCACCTCCAGGGTGCGGCTTCCCACGCGGCGGAGTTTCGCTTCGCGCTCACCCTTGAACGGCCGCAGGAAAAAGTTCCAGATCTTGGCGCCGTCCTTGAGGAAGAAGAACAGGATGACCACCATCAGGATGGTCCCGGTGATGAACTCGGTCACCACGGACAGGCCGGTGATGGCACCTGAGCGGACCTGGCTGCTCGTAGCGAACTGAATGATCCCCTCACGCGCCTGGTTTAGCTGCTCCTGGTCGATGGGCACGGGGCCATTGCGCAGGAAGTTCTCCAGTTCGTCCAGGCCTGACGAGGCCTGCTGCGCCAGCTCTGTCCACTGGCTACGGACCGAGAAATAGATCACCGTGGAGACGCCGCCGAGCAAAATGAGGAGGGCAACAAAGGCAATGCCCGTTGCGGCGGCGCCCGGTATGCCTCGGCGCCGAAGCATGTTCACGAACGGGCCGATGGCTGCGGCCAGGATCAGCGCGATCAGGACCGGAATCACCAGGAGCTTAATCTGCATCAGGGCGTAGACCGAGACCACGGCGACGGCCAGAATCAGCAGGACCTGGGCGGAGCGGATGCCTACCCTGCCCAGAGAGTCGGCCCACAAGGCGCTGGCCGGTTTGGATTCCTTCACCCGGCTGACGGCTGCGGGCTTCGGCCGGGCCGCTTCATCGGTTGGTGCCGGCCGCGGGTTCTCACTGCCCGGCCCGCGTTCGGTCAGGCGTGGTGCTCGCGCCATGGGAACTCCTCATCGTCAAGCGGGGGCCTGGGTGCGGGGGCGCAACGCAGGCATGACTACCTCACTAGGATAGTAAGCCTACTGACCGATTAGGCGCCGACGAAACCCCGACGAAACCCTGTGCCGCCGGGCTACGCCCCGAGCCACTCCGCGCAGGAGTTCAGGTTCCGGTTGACACTGGCCACGGCGGCTTCCCCGTCGCGGGCCTCGATGGCGTCCACCAGGGCGCCGTGGCCCTCATGGGGAAGTCCTTCGAAGCCGGCGCGGCGCTGCTGGTTCAGGAGGTCGTCGTGGAAAACATCGCCGAAGCTGACGTACAGCTCATGCAAAAGCGGGTTCCGGGATGCCTGGGCCACACGCTCGTGGAAACCCCAGTCGGCGCGGGCCCATGCCGCGTAGTCGGCTGCGTGCCAGGCCTTGTCGCGTTCGGCGAGCAAAGCGCGGAGGGCGGAGACGTCGTCGGCCGTTGCATGCCGGGCGGCGAGGCGCGCAGCCTGGGTGTCCAACCCCACCCGCACCTCAAGGATGTGCGCCTCGGTGTGATCCTGGTACATGCGCCGCGCCGCGCCGGACATTTCGCTGGTGGCGCGGACGTAGGTGCCGTCCCCGCGCCGGACTTCCAGCATGCCGCTGTGGGCCAGGGCCTTGATTGCTTCGCGGAGCGTACCGCGGGAGACGCCCAGCTTGGCCATCAATTCGGGTTCGGACGGGATCCGCTGCTGGAGCGGCCATTCGCCGGAGTGGATCATGGCCCGCAGTTTGGCGGTGATTTCGTCGGCAAGCGGCTGGCGGTGCGAGGTGCTCAGGGTCATGATGTCCTACTTCTTCTGAGCGGCCGGCCGGCCACTGATCAGGTGCGCAACAACGATCTGGACCAGGGCGAGGCCCAGCAGGATGGCCAGCGGCAGCGTCCAGCCGCCGGTGGCACTATGCAGCAGCCCTGTGCCGAACGGGCCTGCGGTAGCCAGCAGGTATCCAGTGGACTGGGCGAGGGTGGAAAGCGCCGTGGTCTCCGCCGTGCTCTCGCCGCTGCGGCTGATCATCACCATCACCAGCGGGAATATTCCCAAACCGAAGCCCAGCATGACGGCAGGGACCACGGCGAGCGTGACGGGCAGGAACAGCAGCAGCGCCACGCCCACGGCCATGGTGACGCTGGCCAGGTAGAACGCCGGGCGGAGCATCCGGGGCCGGGAGCCGATGGCAATCAGGACCATCCCGGCGGGCACGGACACGAGCTGCATCAGCCCGTACATCAGGCCGCTCGCGGAGGCGCTGAGCCCCATGGTGGTGAGCATGTACGGGAACCAGCTCAGCAGGGCATAAGCGAGCAGGGCCTGGAGGGTGAAGATCGCGGTGAGGAGCAGCCCCTTGCGGGTACGCAGCAGCGGCCACGGCGAGATGGGGCCAGCTTTGGTGCGCGTGCTGTTGCGGTGCGCGTGCAGGGCCACGGGCAGGAAGCCCAGGAACGCCGCCATGGCCATGATGCCGATCGCTCCGACGGCGGCCGAAGGCGAGCCGAGTGCCTGGGCGAGAGGGACCACGGCGACGGCGGTCACAGTGGCCCCGGTGGTCATGGTCACCGTATACAGGGCGGTCATGAGCGACGTACGGCGGGCGAAGTGCTCGCGGATGAAGGACGGCATGGCAACGTTGCAGACGGCCAGCCCGGACATGCCCAGGACCGTGCCGGCCACCAGTGCGCCCGTGGCCGGAATGCCCCGGACCATCAAGCCGCCGGCCAGCATGGCCAGCGCCAGCAGGATGGCCTTCTCCACGCCCAGCCGCCCCGTGAGCCAGGACGTGCCCGCGCCCGCCACCGCGAAACACAGCGTGGGAATGGACGGAATGATCGATGCCACCAGCGGCCCGTAGCCGAGCACCAGCTGCAGATCGTGCAGCAGCGCCGACGCCCCGGTGATCCCGGCTCGGAGGTTCAGGCCAATCAGCACCAGCGCAATGACACCGAACGCGACGGCGGTGCGCGGTTTGGGTGGTGAAGCTTGCAGTGCTGAGGGGGCAGGGGCGGCGATGGGCATCTTCTAAGGTTAGACGTTAGACGTTTGATGTCTACGGTTTTGTGGTAAATCTCTCCCCGCCGTTAACTTCGGGGCAATAGACTCGTGGCCACGGCATGTCCGGGCAACCTGGTCCGGAGGCGCCGCACTGATGCGGAAGGACGGCCTGCAGTGGTTTCCGAGGGAGTCGAGATCGAAAAGAAGTACGACGTCGGCGCGTCGGCCGAGGTACCTTCGCTCACCGATGTGCCGGGGGTGGCGCGCGTGGGGGAGCCGCGCACGGCAACCCTGGATGCAGTGTACTTTGACACGGGCCGGCATACCCTGGCTTCCCGGCGGATGACCTTGCGGCGGCGGACCGGCGGTGCCGATGCCGGATGGCACCTGAAACTGCCGCCCGAAGCCGCCCCGGAAGCGCCGGCGACCGATCCTGATTCAGCACCCCAGCAGCGGCGCGAGCTTCATGAACCGCTGGGCCAGCCCGACGTCGTGCCTGACAGGCTGATGGCGCACCTGCGCGCCTACCTGCGCGGTGACACTGTGGCACCTGTGGTCAGGCTGGAAACCGAGCGGACCACGCACCCGCTGTATGGCGAGGACGGCACGCACCTCGCGGACCTCCTCGATGACCGGGTCAGCGCCGCGTTGCTTGGTGCGGAGGACGGGCCGGGCAGTACGCAGCAGTGGCGTGAATGGGAACTTGAGCTCGTGCACGGCAGCCCCGACCTCTTCCCTGCAGCGGCGGCGGTCCTGGCCGATGCTGGAGCGAAGCCCTCGGAACACGTGTCCAAGCTCGCGCGGGCGCTCGCCGGCGCGCCGGGCCAGGGTGCCACTGACACAGCGGTTCCCGCCGTTCCGCTGCCGGGGAAGAAATCGCCTGCCACCGCCGTCGTTACCGCCTACCTTGCCGCGCAGATCCGGGAAATCCTGGTTCACGATGCGGGTGTCCGGCTGGAGGAGCCAGAAGCGGTGCACGACATGCGCTCAGCCGCCCGCCGGGCACGCTCGGCACTCTCGGCTTACCGCCGGCTCTACGACGCCGTGACAGTCCGGCGGCTGCGGGATGAACTCAGACTGCTCGGCAGGCTCCTGGGGGAACCGCGCGATGCCCAGGTCATGCTGGACAGGCTCCGCGGGCACATCGGCGACCTTCCGCCAGAGGAGGCCGCAGCGGCAGGGAAGGGGTGGCTCGAGAAGGAACTGGGCGATACCCTGGACGCCGGCTACCGGAAGCTCCAGAAGGCCCTCCTTTCCGAGCGTTACTACAGGCTCCTTGACGATCTCGAAAGCTTCCGCGACCACCCCCCGGTCCGTCCGGAAGGTGCGTCTTCAGGACGCAAGATTTCGGGCAAGGCGGTCAACAAGGCTGCCAAACGCTTGCGCCGGTCGCACCGCGGCGCGAAGAACACGCGTCGGGGCGCCCCATACGAGACCGCGCTGCACCAGGTCCGCAAGAATGCCAAGAAACTGCGGCATGTGGCGGAATCGGCGGGCCCGGTCTATGGCAAGCGCGCGGCTAAGGTCGCCAAGGCCGCGCACCGGCAGCAGCAGGCTCTCGGCGATTTCCACGACAGCGTCATCGCCCGGGATCTCCTGGCTGGGTGCGCCACCGCGTCCGGCGTGCCGGAACCGGTCGCGTCTGCGTACGTCACGCTCAAGACCCGGCAGGTACAGCTCGCCGCCGCCGCCGAGAAGAAGTACCTGAAGGTGCGCAAGAAATCCAAGAAGCGGCTCAAGGCGGGAGTGCTCTAGGCCCCAACTAGGTAGCAGCAGGTGTCGTTATGAGCCCTCATAACAGCATCTGCTGCTACCTAGTTGGGCGGGGGACGGGGGCTACTTGCCTTGCCGGCCGCCGAGCCGGGCCACCGCCAGGGCAAGCCACAGCTGTACCCTGTCCGCCGTGACCGAGGGGTCGTAGCCGGTCAGCTCGGTGATCTGGGCCAAGCGGTAGCGCACGGTGTTCCGGTGCAGGGTCAGGGCCTCGGCAACGGCGGCCACCGAACCGTTGTTGCTCAGGTAGCTCTCCAGCGTGGTCATCAGTTCCGCGCCGTGGGCGGAGTCGAAGGCCCGCAGCGGATTGAGGGACTCGTTGGCCATATCCGCCAGCGGGACGTCCTCGCTGGCCAGCAGCAGCGAGGTCAGGCTGAGGCGTTCGGGCTCGTTCACCGGCAGGCCGTGGCTGGCCGCGTCGCGGGCCTCAAAGTAGCTCCAGCGCAGGCCGTTGGGCTTGGTGTACGCGCCGCCGATGCCGATCGTCGCATGGATGCCCGCCTCAGCCAGGTGATCGCTGAGTTTGCGGGCCAGCGCAGGTGCCGCGCCGCCGTCGTCGTTAATCACCACTGCCAGGTCCTTCCCGACGACGGCGGCCACCGCGTTCTCCAGGGGCTGCGGCACCGAGGTGCTCACCAAGGCCTTGTGGTGGGCGGCGGAGACAGCCAGGAGCACCACGTTCTTGCGCGTGCTGTTCAGCCCCACGCCGGCAAGACGGCGCTGGGCCTCGCTGGTTTCGAGGGCGCCGTGGATGACGTCCTCCAGTACCTGGCCGCACAGTGCGCGTTGGGCCTGGCGCTGCTTGACCATGTTGTTCAGCTCCACGCTGATCAGGTTCTGGGCGTAACCGATGATGCCTGAGTCCTCGAACGGCTGGCGTACCCACAGCGTGCAGGCATCCCGCCGGCCAGTAGGGATCGGGTAGGAGGCCCACGTGTCCGCGGAGGGGTGCTCCTTGCTGCTGTTGTAGAGCTGCGCCGTGAACTGGGTGAGTGCGATGTCGGTCCGGAGCATGCTGCCCAGGTGCTTCAGGAGCTCCGCCAGGCCGCCGCCGGTCAGGAGCGCACGGGCCAGGACCTGGTGCCCGGCGATCAGCCGCTCCAGTTTGGAGTAGTGGTCCGCGGACTGGGCATCCGCCACGAGCTTGCCGATGGCAATGAACGGGGTCTCATAGGGGACTTCCACCATCGGCAGGCCCCAGCGGTTTGCCTCGGCAATCATCGCTGGCGGGACGACGTCGTGCGAGAGGCCGATACCGAATCCGATCCCCACTGCCCCGGCGCGCTGGACCTGCCGGACAAACCTGCGCTGCTCCGGCGCTGACTTCAGGCGCAGCCCCGTGGTGAGCACCAGTTCACCGCCGTTGATGAACCGCTGCGGATCCTCAAGTTCGGTCACGGCCACCCAGTTGATGTCCTGGTGCCAGGTGGTCTCGGCGAGGCCTGCCTTGGACAGGTTTAGGGAGCTCACGCCAAGGAGAGCAGCGAGGGAAATGGCCATGGTTCCAAGGATAACCGGACGCTGGTCAACCGCACTAAACATTTCCCTCAAGGGTGTGCAGGTGGCTATTCCCTGGCCAAGGGCGCTGGCATAGGCTCAAAGCAGTCGCATCCATCCGCTTCGCAGCTGATGATTCCTATGAAAGAGGTTGCACACCGTGGTTCAAACCTTGCAGAACTTCATCAACGGTGAGTTCGTCACGCCCGCCGGCACCAGCCTGCTGGACATCGTCAATCCCACCAACGGCGAGGTCGTGGCGCAGTCGCCCGTCTCCATCCAGGCGGACGTTGATGCGGCCATGACAGCCGCCAAGGATGCGTTCAAGAGCTGGAAGCACGTCACCCCCGGCCAGCGCCAGCTCATGCTGCTCAAGCTCGCCGACGCCATCGAAGCCAACAGCGACGAACTCGTCGAAGCGCAGCACCGCAACACCGGCCAGGTCCGCTCACTCATCGCCTCCGAGGAAATCGCCGCCGGCGCCGACCAGCTCCGCTTCTTCGCCGGCGCCGCCCGCATCCTTGAAGGCAAGTCCGCCGGCGAGTACTTCGAAGGCCACACGTCCTACGTGCGCCGCGAGCCCATCGGCGTCGTGGCCCAGGTCGCGCCCTGGAATTACCCCTTCCTGATGGCCATCTGGAAGATCGGCCCCGCCCTGGCCGCCGGCAACACCGTGGTCCTCAAGCCTTCGGACACCACGCCGGAATCCACCCTCGTGCTGGCCCGCCTCGCAGGGGACATCCTCCCAGCCGGCGTGCTGAACGTGGTGCTCGGAACCGGTGAAACCGGCGCGATGATGGTGGACCACAAAGTCCCCGGGCTGGTCTCCATCACGGGCTCGGTCCGCGCCGGCATCGCCGTGGCATCCGGCGCTGCGAAGGGCCTCAAGCGCGCCCACCTGGAGCTCGGCGGCAAGGCCCCGGCCATCGTCTTCAAGGACGCCGACATCAAGAAGAGCGCGGCGGCCATCGCGGAATTCGCCTTCTTCAACGCCGGCCAGGACTGCACCGCCATCACCCGCGTGCTGGTGGAGGACTCAGTCCACGACGACGTCGTGGCGGCCATGGTGGAACACACCAAGACCCTGCACACGGGCTCGCAGAACGATGAAGAGAACTACTTCGGCCCGCTGAACAACGTGAACCACTTCAACGCCGTCACGTCCGTGGTGGAGCACCTCCCGGAGAACTGCAAAATTGTCACCGGCGGCCACCGTGCGGGGGAGAAGGGTTTCTTCTTCGAACCCACCATCGTCACCGGCGCGAAGCAGACGGACGACATCGTCCAGAAGGAAACGTTCGGCCCGGTCATCACGGTGCAGAAGTTCAGCACCGAGGAAGAAGCGGTGGAGCTGGCGAACGACGTCGACTACGCCCTGGCCTCCAGCGTCTGGACGTCCGACCATGGCACGGCCATGCGCCTGAGCCGCGACCTGGACTTCGGTGCAGTGTGGATCAACACCCACATCCTCCTCACCGCCGAGATGCCGCACGGCGGCTTCAAACAGTCCGGCTACGGCAAGGACCTTTCCATGTACGGCGTTGAGGACTACACGCGCATCAAGCACGTGATGAGTGCGCTTGATGCATAACCCAGCCGCCTAGTCCCCACTGGCCCCCCAACCTTTTCGCCTCACCCCAGCTTTGAAGAAAGGCTTCGCCATGACCACCACCGCAAGTGAAATCACCTTCCGCCTGGAGCAGAAGCGCCGCGTCCAGGCGGACTTCCCGGGTCCCAAGTCCGTGGCCCTGACCGAACGCCGCAAGGCAGTGGTCGCCGCCGGAGTTGCCTCCAGCGTTCCCGTCTACGTTGCGGACGCCGACGGCGGCATCATCCACGACGTCGACGGCAACTCCTTCATCGACCTCGGCTCGGGCATCGCGGTGACGAGCGTCGGCGCGTCCGATCCCGCCGTCGTCGGTGCCGTGAAGGAAGCCGTGGAGCACTTCACCCACACGTGCTTCATGGTCACCCCGTACGAAAGCTACGTTGCCCTCGCCGAGCAGCTCAACCGCCTGACCCCGGGCGAGCACGAGAAGCGCACCGTGCTGTTCAACTCCGGTGCCGAGGCAGTGGAGAACGCCGTCAAGGTGGCCCGCCTCGCGACCGGGCGTGACGCCGTCGTCGCCTTTGACCACGCCTACCACGGCCGCACCAACCTGACCATGGCGCTGACGGCCAAGGCCATGCCGTACAAAACCAACTTCGGCCCGTTCGCGCCCGAGGTCTACCGCATGCCCATGAGCTACCCGTACCGCGAGGAAAACCCCTCGATCACCGGTGCCGAGGCTGCCAAGCGTGCCATCACCATGATCGAGAAGCAGATCGGCGGCGACCAGGTGGCCGCCATCATCATCGAGCCCATCCAGGGCGAAGGCGGCTTCATCGTTCCGGCGGACGGCTTCCTGCCGGCGCTGGCCGACTGGGCCAAGGAGAAGGGCATCGTCTTCATCGCCGACGAGGTCCAGTCCGGCTTCTGCCGCACCGGCGAATGGTTCGCCGTTAACCACGAGGGCGTTGTCCCGGACATCATGACCATGGCCAAGGGCATTGCCGGCGGCATGCCGCTGTCCGCCATCACCGGCCGCGCCGACCTGCTCGACGCCGTCCACCCCGGCGGCCTGGGCGGGACCTACGGCGGAAACCCGGTGGCCTGTGCCGCCGCACTCGCTGCCATCGGCTCCATGGAGGAGTACAACCTCGCCGGCCGGGCCCGCCACATCGAGGCCCTCGCAACCGGGCGCCTGCAAGCACTCCAGTCCGAGCTGGCCGGCGCCGGCAACGCCGTGATCGGGGACATCCGCGGCCGCGGCGCCATGCTGGCCATCGAACTGGTCCAGGCCGGCTCCAAGGAACCCAACCCGGAGCTGACCAAGGCCGTGGCTGCTGCCTGCCTCAAGGAGGGTGTCATCATCCTCACCTGCGGCACGTACGGCAACGTCATCCGCCTGCTGCCTCCGCTGGTCATCACCGACGAGCTGCTGAACGATGGCCTGGACGTCCTGGCCGCCGCCATCAAGGCCAACGCCTAGGACGCACCGCTACAGAGTTAGCGCCCCCTCGCAACGGCGCGAACAAGCACGTGAGGCCCTGGAAACTGATGTTCCAGGGCCTCACGTGTCCGCGCTTCAGGGGGTTGAGGTGCGGGCCAGCTTCCTCGCCACGGAGTTCTTGCGGGTGGCGCGGAGCATGTCCACGGTGAGGACCAGCAGCGCGAGCCACACCACGCCGAAGCCGATCCAGCGCTCCAGCGTCATGGCCTCCCGGAACACCACAAGCGCCACAATGAACTGGAGGATGGGCGCGAAGTACTGCAGCAGCCCAATGGTGGTCATCGGCAGCCGCCGTGCGGAGGCGCCGAAAAACAGCAACGGCACGGCGGTGATGACGCCGGAGGCCAGCAGGAGCCAGAAGTGCCCGGGACCGTAGCTGGTCAGCGTGGCCGTGCCGCTGACGCCCAGCCACACCATGGTGGCGGCGGCCAGCGGGGTAAGGACCATGGTCTCCACGCTGAGGGAAGTCACGGCGTCGACCTTTGGCCCCACGCGTTTCTTCACAAAACCGTACAGGCCGAAGCTCACTGCCAGCGTCAGTGCTATCCATGGGAGCTTGCCGTAGGACACTGTCAGCACACCCACGGCAATAAACCCGATTCCGACGGCGGCCCACTGCAGGGGACGCAGCTTTTCCTTCAGGACGAACACGCCGAGCAGCACGGACACCAGCGGGTTGATGAAGTAGCCCAGGGAGGCTTCCACCGCCTGGCCGGTGGTCACGCCGTAGGTGTAGGTCAGCCAGTTCACGGCGATGAGGACGGCCGCAATGGTGAGGGTACCGAAGACCGAACGGTCGCGGAACGCTCCGGTGAGCGCCCTCCACGAGCGGGTGACGGTAATGAGGAGCGCGCAGAAGATCAGCGACCAGACCACCCGGTTGGCCACGATTTCCACTGCGCCCGCCGGCTGCAGCACAAAGAAGTACACGGGGAGCAGTCCCCACAGGCCGTAAGCGCCGATGCCGAAGGCGATCCCCGCCGTCGTCTCCTTGTCCACGGCCTTGAGCCCGGGAGCCGGCATGCCCTGCCGGGACGCGGTTGGCCGGGTTGAATTCACCCGGGCGCTGGGGGTGGGGGAGGAGACGGATCCGTCGGGAGTAGGCACCTAACCGATAACACCAGTCGGTGGACAGGTATTCCAAGAACTGGTCAGTATGCTTGCTTTTATGAGAAGGACGAATCCCCAGGAGGCCTCGGCGTGAGGCTCCGCCGCAGCAACGCCTCCGGACGCGGCTACCGCCGGGTTGCCGCAGGAAAAGGCTTCAGCTACCGCGATTTGGACGGCTCCACGGTGCCGCCCGGGCCCGTACGGGACAGGCTCGAAAGCATCGGCATCCCGCCGGCCTGGACTGACGTATGGATCGCGCCCTTCGACAACGGGCACATCCAGGCGACGGGCCTGGACGCCGTGGGCCGGCGGCAGTACATTTACCACCCAGAGTGGCGCGAGCGGAAAGACCGGGTGAAGTTCGACCGTGCCCTCCAGTTGGCGGAGTCACTCCCCACAGCCCGGCGCCTGGTTACCCTGGACCTGCGCAGCGAGGGGCATAGCCGCGAGCGCGTCCTGGCCGCAGCCTTCCGGATGCTGGACAGCGGATCCCTGCGGGTGGGCTCGGAGCGGTACACGAATGAGAACGGCAGCCACGGCCTGGCCACCCTCCTGTGTGCCCACGTGCACGTCCGCAAGGAGTGCCTGGAGCTGAAGTTTCCCGCCAAGAGCGGCAAGGACTGGGAATCGGAAATCCACGACGCCGACCTCGCCGCCCTGGTGCGCACGCTCAAGCGGCGGGGCGGCAACGCCCGGCTGCTTGCCTACAAGAATGGCCGCAGCTGGCATCCGGTCACCAGCGCCGACATCAACGGCTACGTCAAGGAACGAACAGGATCGGACTTTACCGCCAAGGACTTCCGTACCTTGCGCGGCACGGTTGCAGCTGCAGTGAGCCTTGCCCGCAGCGGTCCGCAAAAGACCGTGGCGGCCCGGAAGCGGGCCATCAGCGTGGCCATGATGGAGGCGGCTGAGGTGCTTGGGAACACGCCGTCGATTGCGCGCAAAAGCTACGTCGATCCGCGGCTGCTGGACCATTTCGCTGCGGGGGAGACCATCGACCCCAAACGCGTGGACTCCGCCGAGGCGGAGTTGCGGGCGCTGCTGTACCGCGAAGGGGATGTAGTGCCGCTGCAGAAAAGCGGCTGAGGCCTGCGTCACGGGTTACCCCGTCCGGCCCCGTAGACATTTAGAATGGGGCATTGTGCGCTAATCGCGCGTGCGCTACCTGCATTGTGAGCCACCAACTCGCATCCTCCTCGTTCCAGAAGGGCTCCCGGTGTCCAACCCAGGCGAATCCAGCTCCAAACGTCCCCTCCGCGTCGCCATTGTGGGCGCCGGACCGGCGGGGGTTTACGCGGCGGACATCCTCACCAAGTCCAACGAGGTCAAAGGTGGCGACTTCGAGGTCAGTATCGACCTGTTCGAGGCCTACCCCGCGCCGTACGGCCTGATCCGCTATGGGGTGGCCCCGGACCACCCCCGCATCAAGGGCATCGTTAACGCCCTGCATAAGGTCCTGGACAGGGGCGACATCCGCTTCCTGGGCAACGTCACGTACGGGCGGGACCTGACGCTGCACGATTTCCGCGCCTTCTATGATGCCGTGATCTTCTCCACCGGCGCCATCAAGGACGCCCAGCTGGACATCCCCGGCATCGACCTCGACGGCTCATTCGGCGGCGCCGACTTCGTCTCCTGGTATGACGGCCACCCGGACGTTCCCCGCGAATGGCCGCTGGACGCCAAGGAAATCGCCGTGATCGGCAACGGCAATGTGGCCCTGGATGTGGCCCGGATGCTGGTCAAGCACGCCGATGAACTGCTCAGCACCGAAATCCCGGACAACGTCTACCAGGGCCTGAAAAACTCCCCGGTTACCGACGTCCACGTCTTTGGCCGCCGCGGTCCCGCCCAGGTCAAGTTCACCCCGCTGGAGCTGCGCGAACTGAGCCACATGAAGGACGTGGATATCGTCCTCTACCCGGAGGACTTCGAGTTCGACGAAGCCTCCGACGAGGCGATCCGCAGCAACAACCAAATCAAGACCATGGTGAACACGCTCACCAACTGGCTGGTCGAGGAGCACGCGGAATCGGAGCAGCCCTCCTCCCGCCGCCTGCACCTGCACTTCCTGCACAGCCCGGTGGAGATCTATGACGACCCCGACAACGGCGGTGCCGGAAAAGTGGCAGGCATCAAGTTTGAGCGGATGCAGCTCGATGGCACCGGCAACGTCAAAGGCACCGGCGAGATGGTGGACTACCCCGTGCAGGCCGTCTATCGCGCCATCGGGTACCACGGCTCCGCGCTGGACGAGCTCGAGTACGACGCCAAACGCGGTGTGGTCCCCAATGAGGGCGGCCGCGTGCTGGACGCTGAGGGCAACCCTGTGCCGGGCATCTACACCACCGGGTGGATCAAGCGGGGCCCTGTAGGCCTGATCGGGCACACCAAGGGCGACGCGCTGGAGACCATCGGCTTCCTGCTGGAGGACCGGCTCACGCTCCCCCCTGCCCAGAACCCGGATCCGCAGGCGATCATCCACCTCCTGGAGGAGCGCGGCATCGAGTACACCACGTGGGAGGGCTGGAACAAGCTGGACGCCCACGAGGCAGCCCTCGGCGCGGCCTGGACCGGCTCTGAAGCCACCGACGGCATCGTCCGCGAACGCATCAAGGTGGTCCCACGCGAGGAAATGATCAGCATCTCCCGCGGCTGACTTCCAGTCCGCCGCTCACGAGTTGCTAGGCGGGTCCGCGGCCGCGGGGCTACACTGGTGGCCACACGCAGGCTGGAAGCGATGCCCCGTGCCTGCAGGCCGAGCGCAAGTGGGAGTTCGATGAGGAACCTGATCCACCCGGCAGCTCCCGATAACGACTCCGAGGGGCTGATCCAGCGGAGTGCCTTGGCGGGCCATGAAAAGCTCGACGGCGTGGCACGCCTCGCCGACGCCAGCGCAGATTTCCCCGGCGCTGAGGAAATCCCGGGCCTGCGCAAGCTGATCCGGGAGTCCTGGCGGCGGTCCGCACAGCTGTTGGCCAACCCGGACAACCCCGAAGCGCCGCTCGCCCTGGACACGGACGAGTTGGAGGAATACCGCCGCCAGCACCCGCTCGCCAGCATCATGCCCGTGATCCACAAGCTGCTGGTCCAGCCCAGTCACGACAGCGGCCTCCTGGTGGCCGTGGGCGACGAAGTGGGCCGCCTCCTCTGGGTGGAAGGCGACCCGGTCCTGCAACGGCGAGCGGAAGGCATGATGTTCGTGCCCGGGGCGGACTGGTCCGAAGCCACCGTAGGCACCAGCGCACCGGGGACTGCCCTGGCCCTGGGCCGCGGGATCCAGATTTCCGGAGCCGAGCACTACCAGCGGTCGGTTCACCCGTGGAGTTGCACCGCAGTGCCGTTCCACGACCCCGACTCCGGCGCATTACTGGGCGTTGTGGATATCACGGGCAAGGCCACCGCGGTGGCCCCGCATACCCTCTCGCTTGTCGAAGCCACCGTTGCCGCCGCCCAGGCACAGCTCCGCGTTGAGCGGCTCCAGCTCGCTGCCGCCCTGGCAAGCAGGCCTGCACGACGGCGGAGCAACAGTTCCGCGGCCAGGGAAGGTTCGGCCGGGGGAACGGGAGCCTCCGGTGCAAAGGAAGGCAGCCTCTACCGCAACAGCTTGCAGCTTTTGGGCCGCGACCAGGCCTTGCTGAGCATCGAAGGCAAAACCGTGGCGCTCTCCGCCCGGCACAGTGAGATCCTGGCCCTGCTTAGCACCCACCCTGACGGTCTGAACGCCGAGGAGCTGTCCGTCCTGCTCTACCCGGGCGACGGCTCTACGATGACCCTCCGCGCCGAAATGGTCCGGCTGCGCAAAATCCTCCAGCAGCTAAACCCCGCTGCGGTGCCCGAATCCCGGCCGTACAAGCTCAGCATGGACCTCGTGCCGGACAGCGGCCAGGTCCTGAGCTGCCTGCAACGCGGTGCCCACCGGATTGCCTTGGAGATCTACCGCGGAGCGGTGCTGCCGAAGTCCGAAGCACCAGGCGTCATCGACCTCCGCGACAGGGTCTCCTCGCTGATGCGCGAGGCTGTACTCACGGACGGCAGCGCCGAGACGCTGCTCAAGTATGCGGCCCTGCCCGAGGCGAGGGACGACGTCGGCGTGCGGCTTGCTGCCCTGAAGCTGCTGCCCGCGCGCTCGCCCAAGCGGGCCGCCGTCGTCGCCGACCTTGAACGGCTGGAAGCCGAGCTGAGCGCTTAACTGTCTGTGCAACCTTTGCTGTGAGCTGGCTCACGGCTGTGCAACCTGGCTGCAACCTTCACACTCCTACGCTGAAACCAACGGCGGCCCCAGCATCAAGGCCCGCCCCATGCACAGCAAAGGAGCTAGCAATGACTGTTTACGCACAGCCCGGTACCGACGGTTCGAAGGTCACCTTCAAGGACCGCTACGAGAACTGGATCGGCGGCGAATGGGTTGCCCCCGTCAAGGGCCAGTACTTCGAAAACATCACCCCCGTCACCGGCAAGGTCTTCTGCGAGGTGGCCCGGGGCACAGCAGAGGATATTGAGCTGGCACTCGACGCCGCCCACAAGGTCGCGCCGTCCTGGGGCAAGACCTCGGTGGCCGAACGCGCGGCCATCCTGAACAAGATCGCCGACCGGATCGACGAAAACCTTGAAATGCTGGCCGTGGCCGAATCCTGGGACAACGGCAAGCCCATCCGTGAAACCCTGAACGCGGACATCCCGCTCGCCGCGGACCACTTCCGCTACTTCGCCTCCGCCGTCCGCGCCCAGGAGGGCCGGCTGTCCCAGCTGGACGACGACACCACCGCTTACCACTACCACGAGCCGCTCGGCGTGGTCGGCCAGATCATCCCGTGGAACTTCCCCATCCTGATGGCCGTCTGGAAGCTCGCTCCCGCCCTCGCTGCAGGCAACGCCGTGGTCCTCAAGCCGGCCGAGCAGACGCCGTCGTCCATCCTGGTCCTGATCGAACTCATCGGTGACCTGCTCCCTGCCGGTGTCCTCAACATCGTCAACGGGTTCGGCGTCGAGGCCGGCAAACCGCTCGCCTCGAGCCCGAGGATCCGCAAGATCGCTTTCACTGGCGAGACCACTACTGGCCGGCTGATCAGCCAGTACGCCAGCCAGAACCTGATCCCGGTCACCCTGGAGCTCGGCGGCAAGAGCCCCAACATCTTCTTCAACGACGTCGCCGAAAACAATGACGCGTTCTACGACAAGGCCCAGGAAGGCTTCGCACTGTTCGCCTTCAACCAGGGCGAAGTTTGCACCTGCCCGTCCCGCGCCCTGGTCCAGGAGGACATCTACGAGTCCTTTATGGCCGACGCCGTGGCCCGGGTGGAAAAGATGATCCAGGGCAACCCGCTGGACACCGAGACCCAGGTGGGCGCCCAGGCCTCCAATGACCAGCTCGAGAAGATCCTCTCCTACATCGACATCGGAAAGCAGGAGGGCGCTAAGGTGCTCACCGGCGGTGCCCGTGCCGAGCTGCCCGGCGACCTTGCCGGCGGCTACTACGTCCAGCCCACCGTCTTCGAAGGCCACAATAAGATGCGGATCTTCCAGGAGGAGATTTTCGGCCCGGTGGTTTCCGTCTCCCGCTTCAGCGACTATGACGACGCGATGGAAATCGCCAACGACACCCTCTACGGCCTCGGCGCAGGCGTGTGGTCCCGCAACGGCAACGTTGCGTACCGTGCCGGACGAGAAATCCAGGCAGGCCGTGTCTGGGTCAACAACTACCATGCCTACCCGGCTGGCGCCGCGTTCGGCGGCTACAAGTCCTCAGGCATCGGACGTGAAAACCACTCCATGATGCTGGACCACTACCAGCAGACCAAGAACCTCCTGGTCAGCTACAACGAGAACAAGCTGGGCTTCTTCTAGAGTCCAGTCTGCGTTCCCTACCACCCCGACCAACGCTAACAACGCAAGGATTTCGCCAATGACGACGACAATGCACGCAGCAGTAGTAACTGAATTCGGCAAGGACCTCCAGATCCAGGAGCTCGCCATTCCAACCCCCGGGCCGGGGGAGGCCCTCGTCAAGGTACTCACCACCGGTGTCTGCCACACCGACCTCCACGCAGCGGAGGGCGACTGGCCGGTCAAGCCGACTCCGCCGTTCATCCCCGGCCATGAGGGCGTGGGCGAAGTAGTAGCCCTCGGCGAGGGCGTCACGGACCTCGCCATCGGCGATCTTGTGGGCAACGCCTGGCTCTGGTCCGCCTGCGGCGACTGCCAGTACTGCCGCACGGGCTGGGAAACACTCTGTGAGGTGCAGAAGAACGCCGGCTACAGCGTGGACGGCTCCTTCGGCGAGTACATGCTGGTGGACAGCCGCTTCGCCGCCAGGATCCCGGCTGGCACGGATCCCGTTGAAGTGGCCCCCGTGCTCTGCGCCGGAGTCACCGTCTACAAGGGCCTGAAAATGACCGAAGCCAAGCCGGGCCAGTGGGTCACCATCTCCGGCATCGGGGGCCTGGGGCACATCGCCGTCCAGTACGCGGTTGCTATGGGCCTGCGCGTTGCGGCCGTGGATATCGCGGACGACAAGCTCGCCCTGGCCAAGGCCCACGGAGCCGAACTGACCGTCAACGCCCTGCACGAAGATCCAGCAGAAGTCATCCAGCGTGAAACCGGAGGTTGCCATGGAGTCCTCGTTACCGCAGTGCACCCGTCCGCTTTTGGACAGGCGATCGGCATGGCACGCCGCGGCGGGACGATTGTGTTCAACGGGCTGCCGCCGGGCGACTTTCCGGCGCCCATTTTCGAGATTGTGCTCAAGGGACTGACCGTGCGCGGTTCGATTGTGGGAACCCGGCAGGACCTGGAGGAAGCACTTGACTTCTACGCCCAGGGCAAGATCCACCCCACGGTGTCCACCAGGGAACTCTTCGAGGTCAACGCTGTCCTTGACGAAATGAAGCACGCCAAGATCGACGGCCGCGTCGTCATCAAGTTCTGATGAAGGACGCGTTCTGATGCCGGAGGCGAAGCTCGACGCTGCAGTGACGCTGCCCGGGGAGGACTTTTCCCGGGTAGCGCTCACCGCCGCAGCCGTGGAGTTGCTGCGGAAACTGTGGCTGCAGCACGGGCCGCTGATGTTCCATCAGTCCGGCGGCTGCTGCGACGGCTCCTCGCCCATGTGCTATCCCGCCGGGGAGTTCATTACCGGCGACTCGGATGTGCTGCTGGGCCTGTTCGACTTATCCGGAGCCGGGACCGGCGGCGGCGTCACGTCCGACCCGCCCGGCGGCCCCGGGAAAGGGCAGCCGCTGGAGTTCTGGATGTCGCGGGAACAGTTCGGCTACTGGAGCCACACCCACCTGACAGTGGACGTGGTCCCGGGCCGGGGTAGCGGATTCTCGGTGGAATCACCGGAGGGCAAGCGCTTCCTCATCCGTTCCACGCTGATGGACTGGCCCGCCTAGGCAGTTCGATGCTTTAGCCTAGAGGCCCTCCAAAAGGAGGGCCTCAAGGTGTTTTCCGCAATTAACTTCGGCATACGGCGCGTCTCACGATACGGGACAACTGGAACCGTCCAGTGGATGGACAGTAAAGTTGATAAGTCTGTTTCCATCCCCTATCAGGATTGTGGATCTCCTTATGAACCTCCTCCGGACCAAAACAATCGAGCAGTCAATGGCCGACGCCGATGAACCCGGACGCAAGCTTAAGCGGTCACTGAGTACCTGGGATCTGATGATCATGGGTGTGGCTGTCGCCGTCGGCGCCGGCATCTTCTCGGTCGGAGCCAAGGCAGCGGCCAACTTCGCCGGACCCGCCGTGACCGTCTCCTTCGCCATCGCCGCCGTCACCTGCGCGCTGGCCATCATGTGCTACGCCGAGTTTGCCACCGCCATCCCTGTCGCCGGGTCGGCCTACGTCTTCACGTACGCCACCATGGGCGAACTGCTGGCCTGGATCATCGGCTGGAACCTGATCCTGGAGCTCTTCACTGCCGCCGCGGTGATCGCCAAGTACTGGGGCATCTACCTCAGCAAGGTCTTCGCCCTGATGGGCGCCGACGTCCCGGCAGCACTGTCCATTGGCGGCGTTGACCTCTATTGGGGAGCCTTCCTGATCGTTGCTGTCTTCACCGTCCTGCTGGTGCTGGGCACTAAGCTCTCTGCCCGGGTAGGCAACATCTTCACGCTGATCAAGATCGCCGTGGTGCTCTTTGTCATTGTGGTGGGCTTCACCTACGTCAAATTCGAGAACTACAGCCCCTTCGTCCCTGCAGCTGAACCCACGGGCGTCAGCGGCACCGCTGATGTGCTCAAGCAGTCCTTCTTCGGCTTCCTCACCGGAGCCGCCCCTGCACAGTACGGCACACTGGGCATCTTCGCCGGCGCTGCCCTGGTGTTCTTCGCCTTCATCGGCTTCGACGTGGTGGCCACTTCGGCAGAGGAAGTCAAAAACCCGCAGAAGACCCTGCCACGCGGCATCTTCGGCGGCCTCGCCGTCGTCACACTCCTCTACATCCTGGTGTCCCTTGCACTGACCGGAATGGTGTCCTATACCGACCTCGCGGAAGCCAAGAACCCCACTCTGACCACTGCCTTCGAGGCGGTGGGCGACACCACTGCCGCCAAGGTCATCGCCTTCGGCTCGCTGATCGGCCTGACCACCGTGATCATGGTGCTCCTCATGGGCCTGTCCCGCGTGGTCCTGGCCATGAGCCGCGACGGCCTGCTGCCCCGGGCCCTGTCCAAGACCAGTGAAAAGCGTTCGACGCCGGCACGCCTCCAGGTGATCTGCGGCGCCGCCGTGGCACTCGTCGCCGGCCTCACCAACGTTGACCTGCTCGAAGAGATGATCAACATCGGGACGCTGTCCGCGTTCGTGATGGTGAGCCTGGGCATCCTGGTGCTGCGGAAGAAACGCCCGGACCTCAAGCCCTCCTTCCGTGTGCCGTTCGGCAAGGTCCTGCCGGTGGTTTCGGCCCTGCTGTGCCTTTACCTGATGACCAACCTGGCGGTGGAGACCTGGATCTTCTTCGCGATCTGGCTTGTGATCGGCATCGTCATCTACTTCTCGTACGGACAGCGGCACTCCCGCCTCAACGAGCGTTTCACCGAGGCCAAGGAAGCTGTCAACGGCCCCGCCGGGCAAGCCGCCCCCAAGTCAGCCGACGATGAGGACGAGTTCAGCCGCGCCTAGCGGCCACCGTGGGCCGGAGGCAAGAGACCGGCCTGTCCCGCACTAGCTGCCCTGCCCCGCTCACGCGGTGCGGGGCAGCGCCGTCCGTGCGGGGCAGCGCCGCTGCATTGTGACCGGCCCTGGGCGCAAGGCTCCCACGGCAGGGTTGCCCGGCCCTGTTACCTAAGATGGATTTATGGCCCGCCCCGCAAAACCTGAACGCAAGGCAGAGCTGCTCTCCGCGATCCTGGACTACCTGATGGACAAGACGCTTGCTGAACTGACCTTCCGCAGCCTGGCCGAAGGCTTGGGCATCAGCGCCTACGTGCTGGTGTACCACTTCGGCAGCCGGGAGCAGTTGGTCAACGAGATCATCGGGTCCATCGAGTCACGGCTGGACAGCATGCGCACCACGGACGTGCACGACATCGACCGGGATGCCTGGAGGACCTACCTGCTGGAGTCCTGGCAGTGGACCATGGCACAGCGGAACCGGCATCTGGCACGCCTTGAGTTCGAGGCCACGGCACAGGACATTGTGGCCGCCGAACCGCGCGGGACCTCGCAGGAGAACTTCCGCATGCTGCACCACAAAACCAGGGACTGGCTCATGGTTCAGGGCATCCCGGAGGACTTTGCGGATACGGACGCCCGGCTGTTCACGTCCACCTTCTACGGCCTGCAGTTCGATTTTGTGGTGATGAACCAGCCCGAAGCCGCCACCCGCGCCTTTGAGCTGATGCTGACTGTCTTTTTCAACAACCTGGAGGCCCGCCTGGCTGCGGCGTCCCAGGGAGCCTGACTTTCCAGCGAACGTCTTAGGGGGCTGCGTGCCGGCCCACCCACTCCACGAGCGGTCGCAGCTGGTCCCACATCGCGGATATCCTCTCGGCCGCTTCCGGTCCATGCACCCAGTCCGGCTGGCCAAGCTCAACACGCGCGGACAGGGACTTGTGCTTCAGCAACTCCGCCCGGGGGTGGTCCTTGTCGAAGCCGCGCGGCACGGTCTTGAGTTTTTCGCCTTCCACCACAAAACCGGCGGCAGCCGCTGATTCAACGATCTGCCGGAGCGCTTCGCCGGTGCCCGAGGCATCGACGGAATTCCGGAACCGGACCAGCTGGGCCGGTGTGCTGGTATGGCATCCGCCGCCCACCAAGAGCCCGTCGGCGCTCACCTGCACGTAGTAACCGACGCCCTCCTGAGTGGCCGCAAAGGCGCCCTGGGCGGTTTTGTAGGGCGATTTGTCCTGGGAGAACCTGATATCCCGGTTGGGCCGGAAGACTTTGCCCGGGCCGAACCGCGGTTCCAGTTCGGCCAGCAGGGCCGTGACCGGATCCCTGACCAAGGTGTTGTAGCGGTCCTTGTGGTCCAGCCACCACTCCCGGTTGTTGTTGTCCTCAAGTTCAGCGTAGAACTCGAATGCCCCTGCGGGGATGCCTTGGAATGTGCTCATGCAGTGATCCTAAGGACGGTAGGGTGCCTCCAGCCAGAGCCGGCATTCCCTATGTGGAAATCGCAGCAACGCAAAACACCCCGCCGCGGAAAATCCGCAGCGGGGTGTTCTCAGGTGCCGGGCCAACCAGTGGCATAAGCCAGCCGGTGGCACAGAACCGGAGGGCGGGTTAGCCGATTTTGTTGGCTGCTTCGGCGTCGGAGAGCGGTGCTGTGCCGAGGTTGGCGCGGAGTTTGGCGCCGAGTTCGGCGTCGACGTTGGTCCAGTATTGGATGGCGCGTTCCTTGATGCCGGGGCTCTTCACGCCGCCCACGGCACCGGTGATGGTGTCGAGGAAGCGGGCTTTGGCGGCGTCGTCGTAGACCTCGCGGTAGAGCGTGCCGGCCTGGCCGAAGTCGCTGTCCTCGGCGTGCAGGGTGTGCGCGGAGAGGGTCAGCTCGCCGTCGTTCTCCCAGCCGCCGGCGGGGTTCTGCGGCTCCACGGCTGCCGGGCCGCCCACGGAGTTGGGGGCGTAGACCGGGGTGGTGGGGGCGTTGAACAGGTAGCGTCCGGCGCCGTCCTGGCTGTAGTTGTTGACCTGGTTTTTGGGCTGGTTCACCGGGATCTGGGCGTGGTTGGTGCCCACGCGGTAGCGGTGTGCGTCGGCGTAGGAGAAGATGCGGGCCTGGAGCATTTTGTCCGGGGACGCGGCGATGCCGGGCACGAAGTTCGAGGGCGCGAAGGTGGCCTGTTCGATCTGCGCGAAGTAGTTCTCGGGTTTCTTGTTCAGTTCCATGGTGTCGACCTTGATCAGCGGGTAGTCCGCGTGCGGCCAGACCTTGGTGAGGTCGAAGGGGTTGAAGCGGTAGGTCTTGGCGTCCTCGTAGGGCATGACCTGGACGTGCAGGTCCCAGGACGGGAAGTTGCCGGCGTCGATGTTTTCGGCGAGGTCGCGGATGTAGAAGTCCGCGTCGGAGCCGGCCAGTTCTTCGGCCTGCTCGCCGGTGATGGTCTTGACGCCCTGGTTGGACTTGAAGTGGTACTTGACCCAGAAGCGTTCGCCCGCGGCGTTGATCCACTGGTAGGTGTGTGAGCCGTAGCCCTGCATTTCGCGCCAGGAGGCCGGCAGGCCGCGGTCGCCCATGAGCCAGGTGACCTGGTGCGCGGATTCGGGGGACAGGGTCCAGAAGTCCCACTGCATGTCGGCGTCGCGCAGGTGGGTGCCCGGGAGGCGCTTCTGGGAGTGGATGAAGTCCGGGAACTTGATGCCGTCGCGGATGAAGAAGACCGGGGTGTTGTTGCCCACGAGGTCGTAGTTGCCCTCGGAGGTGTAGAACTTCACGGCGAAGCCGCGGGGGTCCCGCCAGGTGTCCGGGGAGCCGTTCTCGCCTGCGACGGAGGAGAACCGGATCAGCATCTCGGTCTCGGCGCCGGGCTGCAGGAACGCGGCCTTGGTGTAGGCAGAGATGTCCTCGGTGGCCGTGAACGTACCGAACGCGCCGCCGCCCTTGGCGTGTACTACGCGCTCGGGCACCCGCTCGCGGTTGAACTGGGCGAGCTTTTCGACCAGGTAGTGGTCAGTCAGGATGATGGCACCGTCGGCACCAACTGACTTCGAATGCGCGTCGGACGTAACCGGCGCACCTGACTGGGTCGTTGAAATGGCAGTCATTATTCTCCTATTTCTCTATTACTTGCGAGGGACGTTCAGAAGGAAGTTGTTGGGACTGCTGGCAGTCCTGGCAGATGCCCTGGTACATGACATCGGCGATCTGGATGGTCATGGGCTTGGCGTCCTTATCCCAATGCGGGGTAAGGCAAGGCGCATGCCCGACGGCGCACTCTACGTCCTCGACGCGCCCGCAGCTGATGCAGATCGCGTGGTGGTGGTTATCGCCCACGCGGGTCTCGTACAGTGCGGGGGAGTGCGGCGGCTCAAAGCGGCGCAGCATGTGCAGGTCGGTGAGGTCGCCCAGGACCACGTAGACGGACTGCGCAGTGAGCTCCGGGAGCTCCTTGCGCGCGGCGGCGAGGATGCTCTCCGCGGGGGAGTGGGGGTGATGCTCGACGGCGGCCAGCACCGCCAGCCGCTGCTTGGTCACCCGGCGGCCGTGGGCGCGCAGGGCAGCAGCCCAGGCTTCGTGGCCGCCAAAGTGTTCCGTCATGCCTCTATTGAAGCACTTATTATGAGTTCATCACAATAAGGCTTGGCTAACCTCCGGAAGAGCCAGGAACTCCTGCATCGGATTGACTGATTCCCCAGCCGAACGTCCCATGGCGTGGACCTCCAATGGCCCATCGCCCGGCTCCGGAACCACACAGCTCAACCCGCTCACGCCGGGGCGTTCCGTCATGCTTTGGAGAGACGCGGCCAGCGCCAGCAAGTGCCCGGGCCTGAGCCCCGGCTCGACCGACGACGACGCCAACGCCGTGGACAACACAGTGTGGTGCGCGCCGGCCTTAAGCCGGGGTGGCGCCACGACGAGTTCCCCGAGATGGGAGTTCGCGGCAGTGTCGCCGGGCAACATTGTCTCGAACTGCCAACTCGGATCAGCCTGGCGCTCCAAAGCCAAACGGCGCAGCGCAGTGCGGAGGCCGCCGTCGTACTCCTGGAGTTCCTCGGCTGCGGCCGGTACCCGGCGCTGCGCGGGGAGGCGGAGCTGTTCGCCCGGGGTGACCGGCTCGGTGGCCCAGCGGCCGAACAGGTGGAACGTGGGCGTGGAGGATTCGACTTCCGGTTCGCCGATTGCCGCGCCGATGGGGTGCCACTGGTGGGCGAAAACCACGGTGCAGCGACTGGCGCCGAGGACCTCGGCGAGCGCCTGTCGGGCAGCATTGTGGCACCAAAGCCAGTCGGCGGCGGAGCGGAGATCGAAGGCAACGGCTGGATTCGTGAGCCGGATGAGGAGGTGGCCGGCGTTCAGCGCGGTCCGGGGACGGGCCACCTCCCAGAACGCCGATGCAAAAAGCAGCCGCCTGGATAGATTCATGCGCCAACTCCTTCCCCCGCCTGAGGATACCAAGCCGATGGCACAACACGACACGCAGGCGTGACCAGGTTTGCAGGTGGCTTCGGTGGGGACCAGCACCTCGACTGGCCCACAGCGGTACTAAAATTCTGACTGAGGGCCGGGTCCTGCTGCCCGGTCCCCTGAAGGCGTGCGGGCAGACGTGGAGGAGTGGACGTGCACAAGCATTACAACGGCCTGAAAACTGCGGCGCTCTTCGGCGTCCTCTGGGCCGTCCTGCTGGGACTGGGCGCCCTGATCGGCCTCAACATGCGCAGCTCGGCGCCCATCTGGATCATGGCACTCATCGGCGTGGCCACCACGGCCTATGGCTACTGGAACAGCGACAAGATCGCCATACGCTCCATGCAGGCCTACCCGGTCGCCGAAACCCAGGCGCCGCAGCTGTACCAGATCGTCCGCGAGCTGTCAGTCCGCGCCAACCAGCCGATGCCACGCATCTATGTCTCGCCCACGATGAACCCGAATGCCTTCGCGACGGGGCGCAATCCGCGCAACGCCGCCGTTTGTGTCACCGAAGGCATCCTCCAGCTGTTGGACGCAAGGGAGCTCCGCGCCGTCCTGGGGCACGAACTCATGCACGTGTACAACCGCGACATCCTCACCTCCTCGGTGGCTGCCGCCGTCGCCGGCGTGATCACCTCGGTGGGCCAGATGCTGTTGTTCTTCGGCGGTGACAGGCGCAACTCCAATCCGCTGGCCATGCTGGCCATGGCCCTGTTGGCGCCGTTTGCGGCGTCCCTGATCCAGCTGGCCATCTCCCGGACCAGGGAGTACGACGCCGACGAGGACGGTGCGCAGCTGACCGGCGATCCGCTGGCGCTCGCCTCAGCCCTGGGCCGGATTGAGCAGGGCGTGCGGATCGCGCCGCTGCCGCAGGACCAGAAGCTGGTCAACACCTCGCACCTGATGATTGCCAACCCGTTCCGCGGCGGGGCGATGACCAAACTGTTCGCCACGCACCCGCCCATGAAGGACCGGATTGCCCGGCTGGAACGGATGGCGGGCCGGCGCTGACCCGGGGTTGATCAGCAAAGCTGGATGCCGCCGTCGTGCTCTCTTCGCTGCTGCTAGCTACGGAAGTTGACGAACTGCAGGTCCGCCTCGTCAAAGTCCTTCAGCAGCGCCATAGTGGCCTGCAGGTCATCGCGTGACTTGGACGTGACGCGGAGTTCGTCGCCCTGGATCTGGGACTTGACCCCCTTGGGCGCTTCGTCGCGGATGAGCTTGTTGATCTTTTTGGCCAGGTCCTGCGCGATGCCTTCCTTGATGGAGGCCTCCAGACGGAACTCCTTGCCGGACGCGTAGGGCTCACCCGTGTCCAGGGACTTCAGCGAGATGCCGCGGCGGATCAGCTTGGACTGGAGCACGTCCAGGACGGCCAGGACGCGTTCCTCCGAGTTCGCCTTCATCAGGATCTTCTCGCCGCTGAAGTCGACCTCGGCGCCGACGCCCTTGAAGTCGTAGCGCTGGGCCAGTTCCTTCTGGGCCTGATTCAGGGCGTTGGCCACTTCCTGCTTGTCCACTTTGCTTACGACGTCGAACGTTGACTCGCCTGCCATGATTCTCCTTGTGCTGGTGGTGTTGTGCCGGTAGTGCGGCTGGTTGCGCCCGGGAGGCGCCTGATGTCTGCATTCCAGCCTAATACGGATGCCCCTGTTGGTCGTTGCCGCTTTTCACGGTTCCCTCTCAGCGGACACCGGGCGGGAACGAAGCCCCGCGCCAGAGAGTTGGAGTTGTTGGAAAGAGCGCGAAGGGAAAGACCATGCACCGCAAAGCCGTCCGTTACGTCAACCGAACCACCACTGCAGCCGCCGGAGCCGTGGCTACCGCAGCCACCTCCGTCGCGGCTGCCGCCGTGGCGGCCTCCATCATCTTCAGCCCGGTGGCGGATGCTTCTGCCCGGATGGACGGCGTCAGTGAGGACCTGCTGCGTGCGGTCGAACTGAACCAGATCACCGAGGAGCAGGCCGTGAAGTTCGAGGCCCGCCTCGCCGGACGCATTCTCGGCGAGGCCTGATTCGGGCCGATTTTCCGCGCGGTTTCGGGGTTTTTCGCGCGCGTTCCCCAGGGCCGGGGGCTCGATTCGATTCTTCGGCAGAAGTTCTGTAAAGTTGTCTTGCCCGCGGTTACTGGAAGCGGAACGGCCCGGAAACGGACGTTCCGAACACTGCAGCCGGGGGTGATCTTCTTTTGAAGTTCGGCAGATTACCCGAGCGGCCAAAGGGGGCTGACTGTAAATCAGCTGGCAACGCCTACGGGGGTTCGAATCCCTCATCTGCCACCCAAGGAAAGCCTCCGGAACCATCAGGTTCCGGAGGCTTTTTCGTGCCTGAAGCGACCCCCGGCCGCCTGTCCTGCCCTGCTGCAGGGTATTCCCCTCCTCGTGGTCTTTTCCCCCCTGCGTTACAGGGGGAATTGACCACGCAAAGGGGAAATCTGGGCCGTCGACAGCTTTATGGCCCCGGCGTAGGCTGGCAGCATCGGCGCATGAACCCGATGCCCTGCGTCGATGCATCAATCGATGAAGGAGTACCAATGAGTGCTGTACGTGAATTCATGACTACAGATGCAAAGTGTATTAAGGAGACCCAGTCCCTCACGGATGCTGCCCGGATGATGCAGGATCTGGACTGTGGCTCGTTGCCGATCTGCGGTGACGACGGAAAGTTGAAGGGCATGATCACCGATCGTGACATCGTGCTCAAATGCATCGCCGCCGGCCGCGATCCCCGCGAAATGATGGCCAAGGACCTCGCTACCGGCAAGCCTTACTGGGTTGACGCCGATGCGAATGTCGACGCCGCCATCGAACTGATGGAGAGGCACCAGGTCCGGCGTCTCCCGGTCATTGCCGACCACAAGTTGGTGGGCATCATCAGCCAGGGCGACATCGCCCGCAACTACTCCGAGCAGCGTGTGGGCGAGCTGGTGGAACACATTTCGGAACGCAGCCGAATGCAGGTGTAGTCAGCAACTGAAGCAGAACGCCACGGAGTCCTCTCCGTGGCGTTACTTTGTGGGCCGTCATGGCCTTGTCCGCGGTTCCCCGCCTTGAAGGTTAGGAACCACGGACAAGCTTTGGAAAGTCAGTTCAGCGCGATCAGGAGCATCTGGCTGGTCCCCGGGATGCAGGTCTGCAGGATAGCCCTGGGGAAACCACCGAAAACGGCCTTGACGTCGTTGGTGGTGCCGGGGTTGGGAACCTGCCCACGGGCGGTGGCCGTGTAGGTTCCGTAGCCCGGGATGCTGATGGTTTCGCCCACAGCAATGCCGGAGAAGCGCGCCCAGCCGCCGCAGAAGTCATGTTCGGTGATGAACAGCGAGTAGCCATCGTTGGGGGTGAAGTGGATGGGGCCGATGCAGGCGTCCACCATTGCCTGTCCGCCGACGCCCGCTACATAGATCGTCCGGACCGCAGGCGCAGCCTGGCCCGGAGTCGTTGGGGCAGCGACAGCGGGACCGGTCAGCACCAAGGACTGGCCGGGGACGATGATGCTGTAGGCACCCAGCCCGTTGGCGGCCAGCATCGCATTCAGGTCCACGCCATACCGTGCGGCGATCCCACCCACAGTGTCGCCGGGAACAACGGTGTAGCGGTTGGAGTCGCCCGAGGGAGCAGGCGCGGGAGCAGGCGCCGGAGCTGGCGCCGGGGGAGCCGGGACCGGTGCAGGACCCTCGGCCTGTGCGGGACCCTCGGCCTGTGCGGCCGCCGTCGTGCTTACCTCCGGTGGAAGCGGAACCTCTGCAGTGCGGACGGGCCCTGCCAAGGATCCAACGCCAACGGCGGAGACCACGGCAGCGGCGGCCATGCCTGCCCAGAGCCGGTTGCTGACAGGATTGCGGGTCTGGTTCAGTTCTGCCCGGGGAACGTCTGTTTCGAAGTTCCGGCTGGGAGGTTCGGAAGGTTTTGCGGTCAACTGATGCATGGGTGGCCCATCGCAGGTCGGCCCAGTCAAGGAAAAGCAGCGGTGGATGCCGCCGGTTCCCCTTGCAGGACGGATCGAGGTGTGATGCGCTATGCGGTTCCGGTCAGTAACCGGCGCCGCGCAGGGATGCGCGTGATGGGAGCCGCCCGCATACCCAGAAGATACGGGAGCTCCACCATGAAGCGGCATCATCCACCCCAGCTTGGAGGATGCGCCGGCAACGTATTCGGCCCTAGGAATTCCGAGTCTAGGAAGCCGTTGCGCCAGGCGGCACCAGTAGGGGTTACTCGAATTTTTCGCAACAAGGCCAGTGGCGGGCGTTTTTTCTACTCAGTAGTACTCGCCGCGGCTACGCGAACTTCAGGGCGTGCGCCGGTCCCTCAGGTCGGCGACCTCGCGCCGCAGCGATGCGATCTCCTCCACCAGGTCGGCCAGCTCGGCCCGGACGGGTTCCTCCGCCGACTCCGCGGCGGCTTCGGTGGATTCCTCAACGCGCTGGACAAGCCAGGAGGCGATGGAAGCGGTGACCACGCCGAGCACGGCGATGCCGCTCATCATGAGCGCCGCGGCAACCATCCGGCCGATCGGAGTCACGGGATACATGTCGCCGTATCCCACAGTGGTGATAGTGGTGATGGCCCACCAGACGGCGTCGCCGAAGGTCAGGATCTTGGCATCTGGAGCGGACTGTTCAACATCCAGCACTGCCAAGGCACCCACAAAGACGAGCAGGGCCGCTGAGCCGGCCACATACGTGACAACGCGGCCACGGAGGGTTTCACCGACGGTCCGGTGCAGTACCGAGAGCAGCGTCACCAGCCGGAGCAGCCTGAGCGGCCGGAAGAAGGGCAGGGCAACTATCAGGAGTTCGTGCAGGTTCCAGAGGAACCAGCGACGCCGGTCCTTGGCGAGCCACAGGTTGGCTGCGTAGTCGAGGGCGAATATCCCCCAGGTCAGCCACAGGACGGCCTCCAGCCACTCGGCGGCGCTTCCTTCGACGCGGCCAATCACCTGCCACGCATAGGCGGCCAGGAACACCAGTGCAGTTCCCATCAGCGGCCACTCGGCGAGGTCCCGGTAGCGTTGTTGCGTCATGCGCCACATCCTACGCGGGAGCTCTTGAAAGTCAGGCTGGCCCCTCAAGTTACTGACGGGTAACATTGGGGGATGCACCTGCTTCTTCGTACCCTCCTGATGCTGTTCACGTCCGCCCGCCGCTCCGCGCTCACCATCTGGGACACCTCGTCCTTACCGCTGCGCGTCCTGCCCACCGACATCGACATCGCCATGCACGTCAACAACGGCATGTATTTCTCCCTCATGGACCTGGGCCGGTTCGACCTCATGGTCCGCAGCGGCGTCTGGAAGAGGATGCGCCGGCGCGGCTGGAACCCGGTGGCAGCGGGGGAGACCATCGCCTTCCGGAAGTCCCTGCAGCTGTGGCAGCAGTACACCATCGAAACGAAGATCATCGGCCTGGATGCCAAAGCCATCTACTTTGAGCAGCGCATGGTGGCCGACGGCGAGATTTACGCCCGTGCCTACATCGCCACCCGCCTGGTCAGCAACGGCAAACCCGTCAGCCAGCAAGAGATCCTGCGGGAGTTCGGCCAGCCCCCGGCGGACTGCATTCTGCCCGAATGGATTCACGAGTGGCGTGAGGCCAACGCACTGCCGGGCAGCCGGACACCTGCCCCGCATCTCTGGGAAGCCAGGGCCTGACCGCAGGCCAAGCGAACAAAACGGCCGACGACGGCACCCGGCTATGCGCCGACGTCGCGCCTTTCCACCGCGAAAGCAGCCAGCGCCACCAGGGCCGCCGAGATAGTCCACAGCCACCCCGCCGAGGCCCAGTCCGCACCGTTGGCCACAGGGGAATTTCCATACGCCCAGTGGTAAGGGCTCAAATTCAGCAACCATTGCACATCATCGCTCTGCCGGCCGACGGCGTTGAAAACATACCCCAGCAGCCCCACCGCGGCACCGGCGGCGAGCCCGTACGTCCGGCGGCCGGTCACCGCTCCCGCGCAAAGCGCCGCGGTTCCGCTCAGGAGCGCCAGGCCGGCGAACAGCACCGCCGCGCCGAACAGGTTCTCCGGAAGGATGTCCAGCTTGGCCGGGTCATTCAGCAGCCGGACCAGTACAAAGACCAGGGCCGCGAGCAGCACCACACGCAGGACCAGGGAGAGCGCGCGTTCGAGCACCACCTGGACCCGGGTCACGCCGTGGGCGAGCGTCAACTCCAGCTGGCCGGACTCCTCGTCACCACCCACCGCGGCGGCACCCCATCCCACGGAGGCGATGGTCATCAGCAGGAACCCGATCAGGCCGAAGAGCGTGGCCTGGGTGTAGCCGGGGCCGGTGGCGATCTGGTCGTAGTTCAGCGCCTTGGTCATCTCGGCCGGGAGGGCATCGATCATGTCCTGCATTTGCGCACTCCCGCCGATTGACGGGTACAGCGGCAGGTACAGGAACGTGGCGCCGGACAGCCCGGCTCCCCACCCGAGGGTGGAGCGCCAGGAATCAAAAAACGCCCGGCGGAACAGCGGAAGCTTGGTGCTCACGTTGCTGCCTCCTGCTGGCTTGAATACATCTTCAGTACCGATTCCTCCAGATCAGGCTCCTCCAGGACAAGGTCGGTCAGCTGCAGGGACGCGAGCACCTGGACCAAGGGCTGGATGTCACCTTCCAGCGTGGCTGACACGGTGACGGTGCTGCCGGACTCAAGCACCTCCACGCGTCCGACGCCGGGCACCGCACCCAGCAGCGCGCCGGCGTCGTGCGCGTTAATTCCGTGAGCGGAAAGCCGGACGTGCCGCACGGCACCTGCCCGAAGTCCGCTCACCGACTCAACAGCGATGATCCGGCCGTCCCGCAGGATGGCAACCGTATCGGCCGTCTGCTGTACTTCGCTCAGGACGTGGGAGCTAAGGAAAATGGTCTGGCCATTGTGCTGCGCTTCCCGCACCATGGCATGGAACTCCTGCTGGATCAGCGGATCCAGGCCGCTGGTGGGCTCGTCAAGAACCAGCAGTTCCGGATCGTGCATAAATGCCTGGACCAGGCCCAGTTTTTGCTTGTTGCCCTTGGACAGCTTGCGCGTATGGCGGTCCAGGTCCAACCCCAGCCGTTCGGCCAGCGCATCTATCCGGCCCGGTGCTACCGGACCGCTGATGGCCTGATAATGGGCCAGGAGTTTCCGGCCGGTGACCCGGCCCTCGAGGAACAGCTCTCCCGGAAGGTAGCCGATCCGCCGGCGGAGTTCGGGACCGGCCGCCCGCGGGTCCTTCCCGAGGACCCTGACCTCCCCGGAAGTGGGTCGGATGATGTCCAGCAGGCAGCGCATGGTGGTGGTTTTGCCCGCACCGTTGGGGCCGATGACGCCGAACACCGAGCCGGCCTCGACCGCGAAGTCCACGCCGTGGAGCACCTCCCGGCGGCCGAATTTCTTGGTGAGGGACTTCGTGGAGATGGCGTGCGGCATGCACCCTCCCGTGTGCGGCGTTCAGCGGCTGATCACCCCAAGGGTAGGCTTGGCGGCCCGCCCTGTATATGGGGTGCCGCAGTTATTCCCAATGACGCGCGAAGCGAACAGGGCCCCCACGCCGCGACATTCCATGGCCTGCTCGCGTACCGTTGAAACCATGGCTACCGTTGACATCACAGGTGAACAGTTCGCATCGACCATCGAAGGCAATGACATTGTCCTGGTCGACTTCTGGGCTGAATGGTGCGGTCCCTGCAAGCAGTTCGGGCCCACGTACAGCGCCGTGTCGGAGAAGCACTCCGACGTCCTGTTCACGAAGGTGGACACCGAGGCCGAGCAGCAGCTCGCTGCCGAGGCCGGAATCACGTCCATCCCCACGCTGATGGCGTTCCGCGAAAAAGTCCTGGTCTTCTCGCAGCCCGGCGCCCTGAACGCCCAGCAGCTGGAGCAAGTGGTTGACGCCGTCAAGGCCCTGGACATGGACGAGGTGCACGCCCACGTGGCGCGCTCGAAGGCAGAGGCCGCGGCCGGCGAGGCCAAGGACAACTCCTAGCCCTTAAAACGCATCGACTGATCCCCACCGGCCCCCCAGCCTCGCAAGCTCGGCCAGGGAACCCTGCCGGTGTGGGCCCTCGCCCTTTAGAACGTCCAAAAGGGCCCTTACGGAGCAGTCGATGCTTAAGTGGCGGGGGGCTACAGGCGTTCCAGCTTCACGGGCTCGGCCAGCAGGGCGCTCAGGGATTCGTTGAGGTCCTGGACAGCGGTGCCCTTGGAGTGCTTCTCCAGATCCTCTTCGGACGCCCACTGCTCCGTCAGGACCAGCTTCTCTTCGGTGGCCTCGGTCAGCTCGTAGCGGATGCAGCCGGGCTCATTCACCACCTCGTCGATGGCGATTTCCAGGGCGAGCTTCACACGGAAGAACTCGCCCTCGTTGGGGATGAACGTTGCCTGCAGGTCGATGGGTGCACTCATGGATTTCACAATACCGGGCCGCAGGCTGCCGGCCGTTCCTGTTTACGCGCAGACACCAGCCTGTTGCGCTTCCCATGTGCTTTCATTGCCGGGGGCCAGTTGGTAGCGTGCCAGCATGCGCGCTTATACAGCCGGGGACACTGACGTCCCGCTGCTCGAGGAGACCATCGGCACGAACTTTGAGCGGGTGGTGGCCCAGTTTCCCTTCCACGACGCGCTGATAGAGGCCGCGGCCGTTCCCGGAGCCGACGCCCGGCGGTGGAGCTACACCAAGATGAACGACGACGTCGACCGCCTCGCGCGTGCGCTCCTCGCCTTGGGCATTGCCAAGGGAGACCGGGTGGGCATCTGGAGTCCGAACTGCGCCGAGTGGACCCTCCTGCAGTACGCTACGGCGAAGTCCGGCGCGATCCTGGTGAACGTCAACCCCGCCTACCGCAGCCACGAGCTGGAGTTCGTGGTGAAACAGAACGGCATGCGCATGCTGGTCGCGGCGCCGTCGGACCGGACCAGCGACTATGTGGGGATGGCCCGCCAGGCCCTGGCCGTCTGCCCGGACCTGCGGGAACTGGTCTTCCTGCCGGATCCGGGCGTGGACGGGCTCGACGCCGGCATCCCCCAAAGCGACGCAGAGCTGACGTACGCAGAGCTGCTCAAGCGGGCGGACGTCGTCGGGCATTCCGCACTGAGGGCGCGGATGGCAGAACTGGACCCGCACGACCCCGTCAACCTGCAATACACCTCCGGGACCACGGGCTTCCCCAAGGGCGCCACCCTGACGCACCACAACATCCTGAACAACGGCTACTCCATCGGGGAGCTGCTGGGTTACACCGAACATGACCGCGTAGTGATTCCGGTGCCGTTCTACCACTGCTTCGGCATGGTGATCGGCAACCTCGCGGCGCTCAGCCATGGCGCGGCCACCATCATTCCCGGCCGCGGGTTCAGCCCCGCGGCGGCGCTGGAGGCGGTACAGGACTTCGGCGGGACATCGCTCTACGGCGTGCCCACCATGTTCATCGCCGAACTGGCGCTTCCGGACTTCGCTTCCTACGACCTCGCCACCCTTCGCACGGGCGTCATGGCGGGATCAGTGTGCCCCATCGACGTGATGAACCGGGTGATCTCCGAGATGCACATGGTGGACGTGGCCATCTGCTACGGCATGACCGAGACCTCGCCGGTGTCCACCATGACCCGGAACGGTGACACCCTGCAGCAGCGCACCGAGACCGTGGGCCGCACTATGCCCAGGCTGGAAAGCCAGATCATCGACCCCGGCTCCGGCGACGTGCTGGAACGGGGAAGGATCGGCGAACTGTGCACCCGCGGCTATGCGGTGATGCAGGGATATTGGAACCAGCCGGACAAGACAGCGGAAGCCATCGACGCCGACGGCTGGATGCACACCGGCGACCTCGCCCGGATGGACGACGACGGCTACGTGGTGATCGAGGGCCGGATCAAGGACATGGTGATCCGCGGCGGCGAAAACATCTACCCGCGCGAGATCGAGGAGTTCCTCTACAGCCACCCCTCCATCCAGGACGTGCAGGTCATCGGGGTGCCGGACGCCAAATACGGCGAGGAACTGATGGCCTGCATCATCCTGAAGCCCGGTGCGGAGGCGCTGGACGCGGCCGCCGTGGCCGATTTCTGCCGGGGGAAGCTGGCCCACTACAAGGTCCCGCGCTACGTGGACGTCCGCGAAAGCTTCCCCATGACCGTCTCCGGGAAAGTCCGCAAAGTGGAAATGCGCGAGGAGGCTGTGGCCAGGCTGGGGCTCTGACAGGCGGGCCCCAGGCTCAGGTTGCCGCGACTGGCCCGATCTGCGCGAGCAGACCGGCAGCATCGTAGTAGCGGCGTTCCTCGATCACTTCTCCGTCAGCGTTGAACTTCGAGAAGACGGCCCCACTGTTGTCGATGGAATTTCCTGTGGCGGCAATCTCGCCCTCGGGGGAAGCCAGCGGGCCCAGATGCGTCCCGCGCAAGGTGTACTCGCCCGCTACCGTCTCGCCGTCCTGAAGAAGGGGACCCACCGTGAATCGTGCGTCCGGGAAGGCCCGCAAGAGTTCCACCATGTCCTGCTCGATGGCGTCCCGGCCCTTCAACGGCTGCGGATAGAGCGGGTCGTGAACCACCGCGTCCGCGGCGTAGGTTGCGGCGAAGGTCTTCGCATCGTGGGCGTTAACGGCCTCGACAGCCGCGGTAAATGCACTGGTCAATGGGCTTGCGTTCATGGTTTGCTCCTCGTTGTGGTTCCTGTAGTCCGCTTTCCGGGACACCTTCAGGCTCCCCCGATTGGGGGCAGCGGGGATCGGTCAGCTGACCCATTTTGTGGCCCATGCCGAAGTGTTGTAATTGAAGCGTGACGCTGGAGGAAGTAACAGCGAGAGGCCACGAGGCACTGGAAGCGGGGCAGTGGGCGCAGGCCCGGGCCGCGTTTGAGGAAGCGCTTGTGGGCACCGGTTCGGCTGACGCGCTGGCGGGCCTGGGTGACGCCCTGTTTTTCCTCGGCGAAGTTGGTGAAAGCGTCCGCTGCCGTGAGCGCGCCTATGCTGCCAGCCGCCGCGCCGGCAACGTTCCTGAGGCGGTCGACTCCGCAGTGTGGCTGTGCCTCGTCTACGGGATGTCCCTGGGCAATGAGGCAGCGGCGCGGGGCTGGCTCGCCCGCGCCGAAAGCATGGCCGACCCGGACGACGGACTGACCCAGGCCTGGGTCGATTATTGTGCCGCCCTCCTGGCCACGGATGCGCACTCATGCCGGGACCTGATCGAGCGCGCGCTGGCCACCTCGCAGGAGCTGGGCGACCCGGACCTCGCAGTCTGCGCCCTTGCCGAGCGCGGAGTCCTCCTGGTCAAGGACGGTGAAGTCCAAGCTGGGTTGCGGTGCGTGGATGAGGCAATGGCCAGCGCTTTGGGCGGCGATGGGACCACGTTCTACACCGTGGTCATGGCGAGCTGTTCGATGCTGACGGTCTGCGATCTCCTGAGCGACCTCGGGCGGGCAACCCAATGGTCGCAGGCTGCAGATGACTACATGAGGGCGTACGGATGCCCCTACCTTTATGCCCAGTGCCGGCTGGTCCACGGGCGCGTGCTCCTGCTGACGGGCCACTGGGCCGAAGCAGACGAGGAACTGCGGCGTGCCGCCGCAGGCACAAGGGGCGTTTTCCCCGGCATGTTCCACCAGGCCATCGCGAGCCTTGCCGAGCTTCGCCTGCGCCAGGGACGCTTCGACGAGGCCCGGGCATTGATAGAGGGCATCGGTACCCCGGTCGAGGCCAGCCTGGTGGCAGCGGGCCTGGCCCTCCGAAACAACGAACCGGCGGTGGCCGTTGCCCTGGCAGAACGGTGGCTTCGGTCGGAAAGCATCAACAGCGACGCCGTGGCTCCGCCGCTGCACGCGGGCGGGCAGCGGACGTCACTGGAGACGGCGGGCGCACGCAGCCTCCTGGTGGAAGCACACCTGGCAGCCGGAAATGCCCCTGCTGCCGCTGCGGCGGCTGAGTACCTTGCCGAGCTCGACGGCGGGGCAGGGGAAGTGCGGTTGCTATCCGCCCATGCCGCGCTGGCGAAGGGGCGGGTGGCCGCCGCCGAAGGCCGGCAGGAGGCCGCAACGGTCTACTTTGAGGACGCCCTCACCTGGTTCGGGCGGCTCGAGCTTCCGCTGGAGGCGGCACGCACCAGGCTGGAGCTTGCGCGGGCATTGGCCCAAGGCCAGCCCGCGCTCGCAGTCTCGGAAGCCCGCGCAGCCCTGTCAGCGCTGGACAAGCTGGGAGCATCCCATGATGCAGACGTGGCCGCGGCCCTCCTGCGGTCCTGGGGTGCCGGGGGCCGGTCCGTTCCCCGCGAGGCAGGCATCCTCACCCGCCGGGAGCAGGAGATCCTGCGCCTGCTGGTCGAGGGCTATTCGAATCCCGAAATTGCCGGGCAGCTGTTCATCAGCAGCAAGACCGTGGCACACCACGTGAGCAACGTGCTGGAGAAGCTGGGCCTACGCAACCGTGCTGAAGCCGCAGCCTACGCCGCCCGCCTGGACTCCGCCTGACCGGGCCTTGATTGCCCCGCCTTCACCGGTTTGTGCTGGGCCCGCTACTCGGGCTGGTTGCCGGCGCCGCCGTTGATGGTGAACGGCGTCGTGACCCCGTCGTACATCACGTGGGCAACGAGGCCGTCGACGGCGTGGGGAAGCGTATGGCAGTGGTCGCTCCAAATACCAGGGTTGTCGGCAACGAAGGCAATCTCATACGCCTCGCCGGGGTGGACATCGAGCGAATCGACCCACCAGGGGCTTCCCGACGCCGGCTTGCCGTCACGTGAGAGCACCAGGACATGGTGGCCGTGCAGGTGCATCGGATGCACCTCGCCCGACT
The DNA here is from genome assembly GCF_051365025.1 of Arthrobacter sp. R4. Taxonomy (NCBI): domain Bacteria; kingdom Bacillati; phylum Actinomycetota; class Actinomycetes; order Micrococcales; family Micrococcaceae; genus Arthrobacter; species Arthrobacter sp. R4. The sequence continues at coordinate 74,983 of NZ_JBLWIJ010000029.1, read as the reverse complement.
CATTGGCGATCCGCATGACGACGACGTCATCCTCGCGCACGTGGAACATCGGCACGTCCGGAAAGAGCTGCCCGTTGATTGTCCAGAAGTTTCCGGGCCGGCCGTCGATCAGGCCGAGGCGGCGTCCGATCGTGTAGTCGAACGTGCGGTCCGGCGAGCGCGGATCGAAGTCGGGCGGGGCAGGGTCGCCGTACGCCAGCAGGTCCAGGGTTTCGGAGGGTTGCCGGGCAGGTGGCGCGGCGCCTGCATCTCCGGAGGCGGGATCGCCGATGGAGATGCTCCGGGCCCCGCCGACGTGCAGGCGGGCAGTGCCGTTAGCTGGGGCCTGCACGGCGACGTCCACCCGGCCGCCTGCCGGAATCAGTACCTTTCGGCCGTCGACGGCGGCGGCGCCGTTGACCTCGTGCCCATCAGTCGCGATGACCCGGAAGGGTGCGGCTGACCAGACAGCGGCAGTTCCCTGGTCGGTGTTGATGACCCGGATCCTAACGGTACTGCCGGGCTCGGCCGGCACGTGCTCGTCCTGCACGCGCCCGTTGAGGGTGTGCTGGCCGCCGTAGACGTGCAGCAGCGCGACGGCGTCGGCCCGGAACTGCTTGGCCGGCGGGTCGGCCGCTGGCAAGGCCGGTTCGATGACGACCGCGCCCAGGAGCCCGCCCTCGACCTGCTCATGTGAGACCTGGTGCGAGTGGTACCAATACGTGCCGGCGTCGTCCGCGGTGAAACGGTAGACATGGCGGCCGCCGACAGGAACAGCGTCCTGCGTGATCCCGGCAACGCCGTCAGCCGCGTTCGGCACGTCCACGCCGTGCCAGTGCAGGGTGGCCCCTGCCCGGACCGACTCGTTGACCAACATCACTTCGACGAGATCACCCTTCGTGGCGCGGATCGTAGGCCCCGGGGATGTGCCGTTCACGGTATATCCCTCCACCGGACGTCCGCCGGGGATGTCCACTGTCTGGCGGCGGGCGACGAGCTCGACGCGGACGTCAGGTGGCCGGAGCGGGTCCGCGATCAGCTCCGACACACTGACCTCACCGGCCGGGCCGGCAGCGACGGAACCAGAGCCATGGATGTGGGAGGCGTGCCCGCCACCCATATCGATCACCGAGTATTCGCCCAGCAGGGTGGAGCTCCACCCGAGCGCACCGAGGCCAAGCGCACCGGCCACCGCAACGCCGGCGGAAACGCGCCGGACGAGGTCAGGTCGCGATGGCATGGGAGGCGCGTTCCTCAGCACCGGCTGCCGCCGAGCGCCTGGCCCGCATCCCCGCGTAGACGGCGGTGAGCAGCACGGCCAGCGCGTTCGCACCGTGGACCAGGCCGAGGTAAGGCATGTCAACGATGGAGTAGCCGAGCGTGATCTGCAGCGCCACCAGGGCGAGCACAACGGCTGCCCACAGGCGTGCGCCACGCAGCCGTGCGCCGTCGGCCTTCACGAAGAACGCCACGATGAGCAGCGCGACGGCGGCCAGCGGTATGACCATCCCGCCAACGATGCCGTGGATGGGGAAGCCGAGATCGCCGATGAACGTGGCCTGCCGGCTCTCGACGAGGGCCTTGTCGATGACACCACCATCCTGGACGTACCGGCCGATGCCTCCGAGGGCGAAGGCGATCGACGCTGCCTGCACAACAACGCCGCCGGCGATGATCCAGGCGATGGCTGCGTAAATCCTGCGCATGATGTCCTCCTGTTCGTGCGGGTGCCATTCCGCGGCATCCACTCGAGCCCACCGTAGGCGCGCAGCTGACGTGCCCGGAACGTGGGTGGCCGCAGGGTAGATGGAGGCCAGCCACCATGGGAGTTGGGTGGGTACCCCCTCCCGGGAATGGCCACACAGGCGGATCATAGGACTGTGCTCCGAAGATGGGGATTGCTCGCAGCGTTGGCTCCGTTCGGAGTGGCGTCGCTCATCTACGTCGTGATCATTCGCGGGTTCGTCGCACCGGAGAACCACGGACTCAGCTGGCCGTTGCTTGGCGTGCTGCCGACGTTCGTCTTCGGCATGTGGCTGCTCACCGTTTCGTCATCCCGGGCCGCCGTGTTCATCGCGGCCGCCGCCACGGCCATGGCTGTCGGCTCGGCGTACGAGACGTTCGCGGTCCAGGATCCGGGGCTGACTGGCCAGCCGTGGTTCCCGCTCGTGAACCTGGTCGGCCTGACCGCCGATGCGGTGGCGGCGGCAGGCTTCGTCAGCATGTTCGCGAGCTTCCCGACCGGGGTGCCCGAGCATCGGTGGCAACGCATCGCCGTCGGCCTCCTGTGGGTTCCCGTGGTGGCCGCCCCGCTCTCTTTGTTCACCAGCCCGCAGGTACTGGTGCCGCAGTTTCTGGACCTCAGCGATGGCATACCGAACGCGTTCGCGGTGCCTTGGCTGGGTTGGGCGGCGCCGGCGGTCTACTGGGCCATCTACCAGTGGCCGTGGATGCCACTGGGCGTGGGCGTGCTCCTGAGCCGGGCAGTGTTCGGGGACAAGGAAGTCCGGGCACGCACCCGGGTGATGACCTGGGTGGTGATCGCCACGGTCATCAGCTACGGGCTGTGGCTGCACGGGCCGCCCAACGCCATCGTTACGGCCGCCGTGTTCGCTTCGCTCACCGCGGTCCCGCTGGCGGCCATCCACGGCATCCTCCGCCATGGCGCCTTCGATATTGCCCCCGGTGACCGCGGGCGCCTCGCGGCCCGGTCCTCCGGCCTGCTCATCACGGTCCTGTACGCGATCGGCGTCGCAACACCGGCCGTACTGCTGGCCGACCGCCTCACGATTATCGGCGCCGCTCTCCTGACAACGGTTCACGCCGTGTGCCTCTTGCCGGTCCGGGGATGGCTGCAGCGGTGGATCCACCGCTCTGTCTTTGGGGACCGGGACAGGCAGCTGATGCTGCTCAGCGAGCTCGGTTCCCGCTTGGAGCAGTCCGTGGAGCCCGGTGAGCTGATGGCCCGCCTGGCGGTGGCCGTGCGTGATGGCCTCGATGCATCCTGGGTCCGCATTTTCCTCGCAGGTCCTGACGGCAGGTTCGTGGCATCGCCCACGGGTGTGGCCGGTGATGTGAAGGGGGAAGCTGTTGCCTCCTGCGACCTTGAGCGGGCGAATGAGGCACTGGGCCGGATCGAGCTGGGGCCGCGCCGGCGCGGTGACTACAGCGACGCCGAACGGGCCTTGCTCCGTACGGTCGCCGGCCAGGCTGCGGAGTCAGTGGCGAACGTGCGCCTGAGCGCCCAGCTCGCTGAGCAGCTTCAGGAGCTGAGTGCGTCGAGGGAGCGGCTCGTCGCCGCGCAGGATGACGAACGCAAGCGCCTCGAACGGGACCTGCACGACGGGATCCAGCAGAACGTGGTCGCACAGATCGCCGGGCTTCGCCTCGCCCGGAACCGGTTGCAGCGCGGTGAGCTTACCGCCGTCGAACTCGCTGACCTCCAGGACCAGGCCCGGGAGACGCTCACCGACCTGCGCGAACTCGCCCATGGGATCCACCCGCCCGTCTTGAGCGATAACGGCCTCGTAGCGGCCATCGAGTCCAGCGCGGCCAGGTTCCCCATCCCGCTGACGGTCGACGCTGACGAGGGCATCCGTGCCGAGCGGTTCCCTGAGGAAGTGGAAACGACGGCGTACTACGTGGTCCGGGAGGCGCTGGCCAACACCGCAAAGCACGCGCAGGCGAGCCATGCCTCCGTGGGCCTCGCCCGGAAGGACGGGCACCTGCGGATTGCGATCACCGACAACGGCTGCGGCATAGGCGCCCTCGTGCCCGGGTCCCGCGGCGGCCTGGCCAATATCCGTGACCGCGTGGCGGCGCTGCGGGGAACGGTGGACGTCTCGGGCCGCGACCCGTCGGGCACCACCGTGCTGGTTGACCTCCCTGTGGAGCGCAAAGGGGAGAACATTGGATGACCCCGGGGTGCTGCGGGTGGTCATCGCCGAGGACAACTACCTCGTCCGCGAGGGGCTGCGCCGTTTGCTCGAGGACTCCGGCGAAATAGACGTTGTGGCCTGTACGGGCAACGCAACGGAGTTGATCGACGCTGTGCGCCGGTTCTCGCCCGATGCGGTGCTCACCGACATCCGGATGCCGCCCGGCCATCACATGGAGGGCATTGAGGCTGCCCGCGCCATACGCGCCGCGCACCCGGAGACGGGCGTGGTGGTGCTGTCACAGCACGCCGACCAGAGCTACGCGCTGGCGCTGTTCGCTGACGGTTCGGCAGGCCTCGGCTACTTGCTCAAGGACCGCATCGGCGACCTGGAGGACCTCGTGCACGCGCTCCGCGAAGTGCGGGCGGGTGGTTCGGTCATCGATCCGCAGATCGTCGATACGCTGGTGCGCCGCCGCAGCGCCGGTGCAGCCAACCCGCTTTCGGACCTGTCGCCCCGGGAACTGGACGTCCTGCGGGAGATGGCACAAGGCAGGACAAACGCGGGTATCGAACAGTCGCTGTACCTGTCCTCCTCCACGGTCGAGAAGCATGTCAATTCGATCTTTACCAAGCTGCGCCTTCCTGCAACTGGCGTGCACCGTCGCGTGGCAGCAGTGCTCGCCTTCCTCCAGCGCAACGGCAACGAGGCATCGGCCGAAGAAGACGGACAGAACCACCCGCTCAGCTGATGTTGCGGTTGATGGCCCGGACACCAACCACCAGCCCGACGGCGGCCGTCACCGATGCGGCGAGCAAGCCCAGGAGCGTGTTGGTCCCGACGTTGCCGGCGAACAGCTCCCGCTCAGCGTTGACCAGGTAGGTCAGCGGGTTGAACAGGCTCGCAGTCTGCATCCACCCCGGTCCGGCCTCAATGGGCAGCATGATGCCGGAGAGGATCATCAGCGGGAACAGCAACGTCTGCTGCACGCCCCAGAAGATCCACTCCTTGTTCTGGGACACGAGCGCCAAGGCGTAGGAGAGCGCGCCGAGCCCGATGCCGAAGATCCCCAGGATGACCAGTCCTGCCAGCACATGCACCGGGTAGAAGACGAAGCCGAACGGGATGCAGACCAGGGCGATGAGCAGCCCCTGCACCACCAGCGGCGCCCACTCTTTCAGGGCACGCCCGATCATCAGCGAGGAACGGGACAGCGGCGTTGCCAGGATCCGCTCGTACGAACCGGTCATGAGCTCGTACTGCAGGTTCGAACCGGTCATGGATGTGCCGAACAGGGCAATCATCACCACCACCCCGGGCAGGAACCACTGAAGCGTGGACTGCCCGCCGAACGCCGGCGCGCCCACGGCAGCGCCGAGCAGCGGGCCGAAAAGGCCCAGGAACACGAGCGGCTGGATCAGCGAAAAGATCAGCGAGAACGGGTCCCGCAGCGGCAGCAGCATCTCGCGCCAGAAAACGTACTTCGTATCCCTCAGAACCTGGCTGAGGCTGGGCTTCCTCAGGACTTCCGGAGTGGTTTGCGCACTCATCAGCGGTTGGCTCCTTCCCGCAGGTTGCGCCCGGTCAGTTCCAGGAACACGTCATCCAGCGTCGGCGGCTTCAGCTCCAGCGACTGGGCGGGAGCGCCGGCGTCGTTCATCTCCTTCAGCAACGCGGGCGCCAGCCGCGCGCCTTCGGTGAGCCGGAGGCGGAAGCGGACAACGCCGTCGTACGTGTTTTCATTGACCTCCCCGCCCGCAGCGGCCCGGCCCAGCAGCCCGCGCACTCCGGGAGCCGCTTCCGCCGCCACTTCCACAGCCAGCAGGTCACCGGCGAGATTGGCCTTTAGCCGGGCCGCCGTGTCATCGGCGATGATCCGGCCGTGGTCGATCACGATTACGCGCTCGGACATCAAATCGGCTTCGTCCATGTAGTGGGTGGTCAGCACGATGGTGGTGCCGTGTTCGGCGCGCATCCGCATGATGTGCTCCCACAGGTTGGCCCGGTTCTGCGGATCCATACCGGTGGACGGTTCGTCCAGGAAGAGCAGCCTCGGCGAATGCATCAGGCCCAGCGCCACGTCCATCCGCCGCCGCTGGCCGCCGGACAGCTTGATGACCGTACGCTTGGCGAGATCGGTGAGGTCCAGGGACTTCAGCAGTTCCTGCGCCCGGGCGTTGGCGTCTGTGGTGTTCATGCCGTAGAAGCGGCCCTGCATCACCATTTCGTCGATCACCCGGAAGCTGTGGCCACCGCCGTTGCCCTGGCCGATGTAACCAATCCTGGACCGCACTCCGGCAGGGTCCTCGGCGACGTCCACCCCTGCCACGGTTGCCGTCCCGGACGTGGGCCGCAGCAGTGTGGTCAGCATCCGCAGGGTAGTGGACTTGCCGGCGCCGTTCGGGCCGAGGAACGCGACGAGTTCGCCGGGCGCAACGTCGATGTCGACGCCCTTGACTGCTTCCACGGTCTCCTTTTTGACGGTGAAAGTCTTTGTCAGTTTGTCAGTGTGGATCATGGGTGACTCCAGAGAATGCGGGATTCCAGGGCTCTGGTGCGGGCTCCATGGCGCCACGCTATACCCAAGGGCCCGCGAGCGTCCACGGAAAAAGGCTCAGTGCCCGCGGTGGTCCTGGATGGTCATCCGCGGCCCGAACGTGGGTTTGCGGAAGCCGCTCAGCCCGATCATCCTCACCACCCGCTGGCGGTGCCCCTTCCACGGCTCAAGCAGCGCCAGCATGCCCGCATCATCGGTCCGGCGGCCGGTGAGCGCGGCGCCCACGTAGGCCGCGAGGTGGTAGTCGCCCACGGCGATCGAGTCCGGGCAGCCGTGGGTCCGCTGCACCACCTCGGCCGCGGTCCAGACCCCGATGCCGGGTATGACCTGCATCTTTGCCGCCGCTTCCGTGGCCGGCAGCGCTGCAAGCCGTTCAAGTGCGACGGCGGAGCGCAGCGCACGCATCACGGTTGCGGAACGCTGTGGTCCAACGCCGGCATTGTGCCACTCCCAGGACGGGATGCGCAGCCACTGTTCCGCGGTGGGCTGGACACGAAGCCCTTCCGGGGCGGCCATTCCGGCAGCCGGTGCCGCCGACCCGAAGCGGTACATCAGGTACCGGTAGCCGCGGCGGGCCTCTATGACGGTGACCTTCTGTTCAAGGATCGTGGGCACCAGGGCATCCATCATCCGGCCGGTGGAGGGCAGCCGGACAGCAAGGTTCCGACGGCGGGCCTCGCGGACCATCCGAGGGAGCGATGCGTGGAAGGCAGGCTCGTCAAAGGCCGACCAGTCATCCCCGGAGCCCAGGAGGCGGGGCACCCCGGCGAGTCCGGCCGCAGAACCCGGCCCCCATGCCAAGGCATCGACAGCGCCGTCCGCCGCAGTGCTGAGACGCAGCGTGACTGGGCCGTCCGGCGTCGTAAACGCCGTCCAGAACCCGTCCGGCCGGGAGGAAAACGACGGATCCCCGGTGCCGCGCAGGAGGATGCCGAGCGTCTGCAGCAGGCTGTATGGCCTGTCCGGATGCCACCGCAGGGAAGAGTCCGCGGCGGCGGCCAGCCGGGCGGGGGCATCTGCGATGGTCATGGTTTCATCGTCCCACGGCTGGCTGACAATGCCGGTTCCGGAGCCCCCTTACGGGCCACGGATGCCGGGACTAGACTCCATCGTGTGGCGCGGAGCGTCCGCGCCTTCCCCTGGCATCCAAAGGAGCATGCAATGGCTGGAGTTGTGCATTTCGAGATCCCGACCGATGACAAGGAACGCGCCAACACCTTCTACCAAAGCGCGTTCGGTTGGAACCTGACCCCCATGCAGGAGATGGATTACACCATCGCCATCACCACGCCGTCGGACGAACAGACAGGCATGCCAAGCGCGCCCGGGGCCATCAACGGAGCCCTGTTCCCCCGCACGGACAACCTCAGGACGCCCGTCCTTACCATCGATGTGGAAGACGTTGACGCCGCACTGGCACAGGTCGAATCCGCCGGTGGTTCGGTGACCCAGGCCAAGGACGCCGTTCCCGGAATGGGTTATTACGCCTACTTCAAGGACACCGAAGGCAACATCATGGGCCTTTGGCAGACAGATTCCTCGGCAGGGAGCTGACCGCGGAGCAAGGCCCGTCACGGGAGACGGTAACTTTGTACCTATGAAGTACGCCCAGTCCATCCTGGACCTCATCGGCAAGACCCCCCTCATCAAGCTCAACCACGTCACTGACGGCATCCAAGCCACAGTCCTGGTCAAGCTGGAGTACCTGAACCCCGGCGGATCCATCAAGGACCGCATCGCGGCCAAGATGATCGAGGAGGCCGAGCGGGAAGGCAAACTGCTCCCGGGAGGGACGATTGTAGAACCGACGTCCGGCAACACAGGGGTGGGCCTGGCCCTGGTTGCCCAGCAAAAGGGCTACAAGTGCATTTTTGTGGTGCCGGACAAGGTGGGCGAGGACAAACGGGCCGTCCTTCAGGCCTACGGCGCCGAGGTGGTAGTGACCCCCACCGCCGTCGCCCCTGACAGCCCGCAGAGCTATTACAGCGTCTCGGACAGGATCGTCTCGGAGACCCCTGGCGCCTACAAGCCGGACCAGTTCTCCAACCCGGCGGCCCCCGGCAGCCACTATGAGACCACCGGCCCGGAGATCTGGCAGGACACCGACGGAAAGGTCACGCACTGCGTGATCGGCGCCGGCACCGGCGGCACCATCACCGGCACCGGACGGTACCTCAAGGAGGTCTCTGCGGAGCGCGCGGAGTCCGACGGCGGCCGGGTCAGGATCATCGGGGCGGACCCCGAAGGTTCGGTCTACTCCGGCGGGACCGGTCGGCCGTACTTCGTTGAGGGCGTGGGCGAGGACATGTGGCCGGCGAACTATGACAAGTCCGTGCCGGATGAGGTCATCGCCGTGAGCGACGCCGACTCCTTCGCCATGACGCGCAGGCTGGCCCGTGAGGAAGGCCTGCTGGTGGGCGGCTCGTCAGGGATGGCCGTGGTGGCTGCGCTGAAGACCGCCAGGGACCTTCCGGAAAGTGCCGTTGTGGTGGTCATCCTGCCCGACTCCGGCCGCGGCTACCTCGCCAAGATCTTCAACGACCAGTGGATGCGGTCCTACGGCTTCCTCTCGGGCGGCGAGGAAGCGTCGGTGGGCGAGGTGATCAAGTCCAAGACCGGTGAACTTCCGGACCTGGTGCACATCCACCCGAACGAGACCGTCCGCGACGTCATCACCATCATGAACGAGTTCGGCGTCAGCCACATCCCGGTCCTCTCCCAGGAGCCTCCCGTGGTGATGGGCGAAGTCCTGGGCGCCGTGGACGAACGGACCCTGACCTCCAAGCTGTTCCGCGGCGAGGCAAAGCTGACGGATAAGATCTCCGAACACATGGGCCCGAAACTTCCCATCATCGGCTCGCTGGAAACCATCTCTGCGGCCCGCGCGCTGCTGTCCGATGTGGACACGGTGATGGTGACGTTCGTCGGGGCGCCCGTGGGCATCCTGACCCGGCACGACCTCCTCGCGTACCTCAGCAACTAACTCCAAAGGAGCATCATGCCTGTTTCTGAAAACCAGGGCTTCAACACCCGCGCCGTGCACGCCGGCCAGGCCTTCGAACCCCGCACCGGCGCCGTCGTCCCTCCGCTGCACTTCAGCTCCACCTATGCGCAGGATGGCATCGGCGGACTGCGCGACGGCTACGAGTACGGCCGCGGCGGGAACCCCACCCGCGACGCCCTGCAGGAACAGCTTGCCGCGCTCGAGGGCGGCAGCCACGCGTTCTCCTTCAGTTCCGGCCTGGCGGCGGAGGACTCCCTGATCCGCGCCCTGACCCGGCCCGGGGACCACATTGTGCTGGGCAACGACGCCTACGGCGGGACGTACCGGCTCATCAGCGGCGTGCTCGGCGACTGGGGCATTGGCAACACGCCCGTGGACATGGCAGACCTGGACTCGGTCAGCAAAGCAGTGGCGGCCAACAAGACCCGCTTCGTCTGGGTCGAAACCCCCTCCAATCCGCTGATGAAGATCACGGACATCGAGGCACTCGCCAAGGTGGCGCACGACGCCGGTGCCCTCCTGGTAGTGGACAACACCTTCGCGTCCCCCTACCTGCAGACCCCGCTCGCCCTGGGAGCGGACGTGGTGGTCCACTCCACCACCAAGTACATCGGCGGCCATTCGGACGTTGTTGGCGGCGCCATTGTGGTCAACGACGCCGAACTCGCGGAGAAGATCGGCTTTGTCCAGTTCGCCGTAGGAGCGGTGTCCGGCCCGATGGATGCGTTCCTCACCACCCGTGGCCTGAAGACGCTTGGCGTGCGCATGGACCGGCACAGCGACAACGGCCAGGCCGTGGCCGAATGGCTGCTGGAGCGCCCTGAGGTGGAAGCCGTCCTCTACCCGGGCCTGCCCTCGCACCCCGGCCACGAACTGGCCAGGAAGCAGATGAAGAAGTTCGGCGGCATGGTGTCCGTGCAGTTCAAGGGCGGTGAGGCGGCGGCCCGCACCGTCGCGGAAAACACGTCCGTGTTCACCCTCGCCGAGTCCCTGGGCGGCATCGAATCGCTGATGAACTACCCCGCAGAAATGACGCACGCCTCGGTCAAGGGCACCGAACTGGCCGTTCCCGTCAACCTGATCCGGCTGTCCTGCGGCATCGAGGACCTTGAGGACCTCATCGCGGACCTCGAGCACGCCTTCACGTTCATCCGGTGACCGCAACTTCCCCGGCACTGGCATCCCGCACCACCCGCGGCTGGATCGCGACGGCGGGCGGTGCTGCCGCCGTCGTCCTGGCCTTGGTGGTGCTGTATTCCGCGTACATTCCGCTGATGAACGACTTCGAGGTGTACTACTACGGCGGCAGCCGCGTGCTGCAGACCGGTGAGTCCGGCGCCCACGAGCTCTACGCACCCCGTGACGGCCTCCCGTTCACCTACCCGCCGTTCGCGGCGCTGCTGTTCGCCGGGCTCGCGCTCCTGCCCATGGGCACCAGCAGCCTGGTGTTCAGCACGACGGCGCTGGTGGGGGCCGGGGTCGTGGCCGCCTGGCTGGCGCGGCACTACTTCGGGCTCCGCAGTTGGCGCACGTCCTTCGCCGACTGGCGGTTCCGTTCGGTTGCTTTGGCGGGTACCGCGGCCATCCTCCTGCTGGGACCATGGCGGGACACTTTCGATTTCGGCCAGATCAACATCATCCTGATGGGCCTGATCCTCGCCGATTTCGCGCTGTACGGGAAAGACCGGGCGGGGGAGCTGAGGTGGCCCGCCGGGCTGTTGATTGGCATCGCGGCCGGCATCAAACTCACGCCGTTGGCGTTCGGCCTGTACTTCCTGGTGCGGCGCGACTTCAAGGCCCTCGGCTGGATGGCGGCCGGGTTCTTCGGCTCCATCGCCTTTGCTTGGGCGGTGCTGCCCAACGCCTCATTGACGTTCTGGACCAAGATCTTGCCGGACACCGGCCGGATCGGCGGGCCGGCATACCTGGACAACCTCTCCGTCAAAGGGCTCCTGCTCCACGTTGGCCTGCCCGACTCCGGCTCCACCAGCATGCTCTGGCTGGTGCTCTCGCTGGGTCTCGCCGCGTTGGCGGCCCTGGTGATCAAATGGGCCGTGGCTGCCGACGAGAACTTTGTGGCCGTCTCCGCCACCGCCGTGCTGATGCTCCTGATCAGCCCCGTCTCCTGGTCCCACCACTGGGTCTGGATGGCCGTGGCGCTGCCGTCCATGGCTTTCGCGATGCACCGCGTGCCATCCCGCAGCGGGAAAATGCGGCTGTACGGCTGGATCGTGGTGGGTTTTTCGGCTGTCGCGTTCTACCTCACGCCCAAGTACCTTGCCATGATGGCCGGTGCCAACGAATGGGGCAAGGATCCGCAGACCCAGTTGCAGTTGGCCGTCACTAGCCTCGGCGTTCTCTGCGGCGTGGCGCTGTTGGCGTACTGGGCGGTGGCGTATAGCCCGCCACGGCGGAAGCCTGGCTTTCTTCAAGAAAGTTAGCTAGGGTGCCTCTATGGCACTCCGATCTGACTGGTCCGCGCGCAACTGCAGCATGGCCCGGGGCCTGGACATCCTGGGCGACCCCTGGTCCATTTTGGTGCTCCGCGAAGTCTTCTTCGGCAACGGGCGCTTCGATTCCATGAAGTCCCGCCTGGCGGTGGCCGATTCCGTGCTCACCAAGCGCCTGTCGGGCCTGGTGGAGGCCGGCCTGCTCAGTAAAAGGGCGTACGACGGCGGCGGGCGCACGCGCCAGGAGTACGTCCTGACAGCCAAAGGTGAAGACGCGCTCCCCGTCCTGAATGCGGTGGTGTTGTGGGCGGAAAAGCACCTGCCCGCCCCCTCCGAGCAAGCCCATATGTTCGTGATCCACGCCGGCTGCGGGCAGCGGACCAGTTCGGCGGACACGTGTACCGCGTGCGGCGAGCGGCTCACCGCCGCCAACACCAGCTGGCACAGCCTTACCCGGTCCGGGGCTCCCGTGCGGCTGGCCACGGCGGCCGGGCAGGCCACCACACAGAACGGGGCAGCCGCATGATCCCCACCGAAACGGCCAGCCGTCGCCGGCTGCATCCGGCATGGATCGTGGCCGCCGTCGCCTTCCTGGCCCTCGTCGGCGCCGCCGGATTCCGGGCTGCGCCGGGGGTCCTGATGGTGCCCCTGCAGCAGGAGTTCGGCTGGTCCACGACGGTCCTCTCGGCGGCGGTCAGCATCAACCTGGTGCTGTTCGGCCTCACTGCTCCCTTTGCCGCCGCCCTCATGGAGCGGTTCGGAATCCGTGCCGTCACGGCCACGGCCCTGGTGCTGATCGGCGCCGGCAGTGCGCTCACGGTGCTGGTCAACCAGTCTTGGCAGATCCTGCTCACCTGGGGGTTGCTCATCGGCCTCGGCACGGGGTCGATGGCGCTGGTCTTTGCCGCCACCATTGCCAACACCTGGTTCGCCAAAAGCCGCGGCCTGGTGATCGGCATCCTCACCGCCGGAAGCGCAGCGGGCCAGCTGGTCTTCCTCCCCTTCATAGCCATGCTGGCCCAGGATCCGGGCTGGCGGCAGGCCTCACTGCTGATAGCGGCCGGTGCGCTGGCGGTGGTTCCCCTGGTGCTGAAGTTCCTCAAGAACTCACCGGCCGACGTCGGCGTGCTGCCCTACGGCGAAACGGTGCCTGAGGAGGGATCGGCAGCCCTGTCCCCGGCCGGATCGCTGTCCCCGGCCGGGCCGGAGAGCGGGAGCAGCAACGCCGCAGTCCGGGCACTCCAGGTCCTGAAGCGGGCCAGCCGGGTCCGGACATTCTGGGCGCTCGTGGCGGGCTTTGCGATCTGCGGCGCCACCACGAACGGCCTGATCGGCACCCACTTCATCCCATCCGCCCACGACCACGGCATGGCTGAAACCACGGCCGCCGGGCTGCTTGCCGTCGTCGGGATCTTCGACATCGTGGGCACCATCGCCTCGGGTTGGCTGACCGACCGGTTCAATCCCCGGATCCTGCTGGCCGTCTACTACCAGTTCCGCGGCATCGGCCTGCTGGTTCTGCCGCTGCTCCTCAGTGCCACAGTCCAGCCCAGCATGATCGTGTTTGTGGTGATCTATGGCCTGGACTGGGTGGCCACTGTGCCGCCCACGGCAGCCATTTGCCGCAAGACCTTCGGCTCGGACGGCAGCGTGGTGTTCGGCTGGGTTTTCGCCGCCCACCAATTGGGCGCCGCAGCTGCCGCGCTGGGCGCCGGAGCCATCCGCGATGCCACCGGCCAGTACACGTACGCCTGGTTCGGGGCCGCCGCCATGTGCACCATCGCTGCTGTCATCAGCGCCACGATCCGCAAGGACGCAGCTGCGCGGGAGCCCGAACCTGTAGCTGCTGCCTGAACACCATCCCGACACATGCCGGGAATCATCGCGATGCATATGTAGTATGTAGCTACGGCCAGCCGCCGTTCCAACGATGCAATTGACGGTGGAACGCGGCCGCCCGCAGCTAGAGCGACCTTGGGGGACAACGGATGGCACAGCGCGACCTTCATTTATCGGCAGTCAACACGGCAAGACCGTCAGAGGCCCCCGGCCCGCGACGTGGGGGACCGGCGTTGTGGCGGGCAGCCACCCTGTGGCTGCCCGCCGTCGTCATCGCGGTGCTGGCCTGGTTCCTGCTGGCCGGGTGGAACGAACAAGGCCTCGATTTCAGCGTGTACTGGCATGGTGGCAAGATCCTGAACGACGCCGGCTGGGCTGCCTCAGACCTGTACGGTCCGAATGTTGAATGGGCCGGCGGCCCCGGGCTGCCCTTCACTTACCCACCGTTCGCGGCACTCGTCTTCAGCCTCCTTGCGCGGCTCCCTGAGCCTGTCGCCCTCCAACTCTTCAACACTGCCGGTGTGGCTGTGGCCGCGTGGCTGTCGCTGCTCGCCGTGCGTTATTGGAACGCCAAGGCGGACTGGCGCCGGACCTTCGAAACCCCACGCAGCCGCTGGATCGCTGCAGCCGTCCTCCTGGCGATGCTGACCCTCGGCCCCTGGCGGGAGACGCTGGCATTCGGCCAAGTCAACATCTTGCTGATGGGCCTTATGGCCGCGGACCTGCTGTCCCGGAACCACCGCTGGAACCGGAGCATGCCGGGCAGCGGGTTCCTGGTAGGAGTGGCAGCCGGCATCAAGCTGACGCCCCTGGTGTTCGGGCTCTACTACCTGGTGCGCAAGGACTGGCGCGGCCTGGCCAACATGGGCGCCGGCTTCGCGGCCACCGTGCTCCTTGGCTGGATCCTCCGCCCCGCCGAGACCCTGCAGTTCTGGCTGGAGATCCTGCCGGACACGTCCCGGATCGGCGGGGCCGGCTACGTGGACAACCTCTCCATCAAGGGGGCGCTGCTGCACTTCGATGTCCCGGCGTCCGCGGTCACGGTTCCCTGGATGGTCCTGAGCCTGCTGGTGGTGGCTTTGGCCGCCGCAGTCATCAAACTCGCGTCCGATCAGGGCGCCCGCGTAGTGGCCATGTCCGCCACCGCTTTGGCCATGCTCCTGATCAGTCCCGTCTCCTGGTCCCACCACTGGGTTTGGGTCGCTGCCGTCCTCCCCGCCTTTGCCTGGACGCGGCGGGAAACCCCGGAGCGCTACCGTCGCCTGCGCGCGGGCATGACATCGGTGTTGCTGCTCTCGATCCTGGTGTTCTTCTTCTCGCCGAAATCCATCGGGATGGCGTTCGGCGCCGAGAACCTTGACATCCAGACACCGGGGCCGTGGATCATGGCCTCCAGCGCCGGAGTGTTCTGTGCCGGAGCGGTCCTGCTGTGCTGGCTGGCGGTCCTCCGCCGCGGCGCCCTGGCCCCTGCCGAGCCGCTGGCTGAAGTTCCGGCCGTGGCTTTGCTGGAAGCGCTCGCTGAGCCTGTGGCCGAACCTGCCCCCGCAGCGCCCGCGGCGCCCCCGGCAGCCGTCCGCTACTAGGCTGGCCAGATGGAATCCACTCCCTTTGAGTCCATGCCCCGTGAATCCACTCCCCGGAAAGCAGCACTGGTCACCGGGGCAGGCAGGCTTGCCAGCATCGGCGCCGGCATCGCCCGGCAACTGGCAGCCGATGGCTGGGACCTGGTCCTGAGCTACTGGCACGACTACGATGCCCGGATGCCGTGGGGAAGCCAGCCCGACGACGTCGTGCGCCTCACCGCCGAGCTGGAAGCCATCGGCGCCCGCGTCCACACAGTGCCGGCCGACCTGCAGGATTCCGCCGCCCCGGACCGGCTCATGGCCGAAGCCAACCAGCTCGCCGGACCGCTGCAGGCCATGGTCCTGAGCCATGCCGAGTCCGTCGATTCCGGCATCCTGGACACCACGCTGGAGGCATTCGAGCGCCACTTCGCGGTGAATACCCGGGCCAATTGGCAGCTCATCGCCGCGTTCGCCCGGCAGGTTACAGAAGACGGCGGCGCGATTGTGGCGCTGACCAGCGACCACACCGCCTTCAACCTGCCCTATGGCGCTTCGAAGGGCGCCCTGGACCGGATCGTGATCGCCGCGGCCCGGGAGCTCGGGCCGCTGGGCATTTCGGCGAACGTCCTGAATCCCGGGCCCATTGATACCGGGTGGATGAATGACGAGATCAGGGAAATGGGGACGCGCCAGCAGCCCGGCGGACGCCTCGGCACTCCGGCCGACGTCGCAGGCACCGTGGCCTTCCTGCTGTCCCCGGCAGGCCGCTGGGTCTCGGGCCAGTTGATCAAGTCCGATGGCGGCTTCTCCGCGTAGGTGCCCTGCCGCGGTTTGGTGCCCGGCCCTTCCCAACTAGGTAGCAGCAGATGTCGTTTTGAGGGCTCAAAACAGCATCTGCTGCTACTTAGTTGGGCCGGGGAGGGGCTTAACGGAACGCGCCGAAGCCGGTGATGTGCTGGCCCACGATGAGCGTGTGGACCTCGTCGGTGCCCTCGTACGTGCGGACCGACTCCAGATTGGCGGCATGGCGCAGCGGCGAATAGTCCAGCGTGATGCCGTTGCCACCCAGGATGGACCGGGCCTGGCGGGCGATCGCCAGAGCTTCCCGGACGTTGTTCAGCTTGCCCAGCGAAATCTGCTCCGGTTTCAGGGTCCCGGAGTCCTTCAGCCGGCCAAGATGCAGGGCCAACAGGGTGCCCTTCTGGATCTCCACCAGCATGTTCACCAGCTTCTCCTGCGTTAGCTGGTACGCGGCCAGCGGCTTGCCGAACTGGAGCCGCTCCTGCGAATACGCCAAGGCAGCCTGATAGGAATCACGGGCGGCGCCCATGGCGCCCCAGGCGATGCCGTACCGGGCCTCGTTCAGGCAGCTGAACGGTCCGCGCAGGCCCCGGGCAGCGGGGAGCAGTGCCTCCGGACCCAGCCTGACGTCGTCGAACACCACATCGCACTGGATGGAGGCGCGCATGGACAGCTTCTGCGTGATCGGGATGGCGCTGACCCCCGGCGTTCCCGTCGGCACCAGGAAACCGTGGACGCCGTCGTCCGTCATGGCCCACACCACCATCACTCCGGCCACCGACGCCAGGCCAATCCACCGCTTCGCGCCGTCCAGCACCCAGCCCGCGCCGTCCCCGGAACCGTCGCGCCGGGCAAACGTGGTCATCGAGGAAGGGTCCGAGCCGGCGGTGGGTTCGGTCAAGGCGAAGCAGCCGATTATCTCCCCGGCAGCCATCCGGGGGAGCCATTCCTGTTTCTGGTCCTCGGAACCCCACCTGTGGATGGCCGTCATCGCCAGGGACCCCTGGACCGACACAAACGTGCGGATCCCGGAGTCACCGGCCTCCAACTCCATCGCGGCCAGGCCGTATTCGACGGCGGACCGTCCAGGGCAGCCATAGCCCTCCAGATGCATGCCCAGGACGCCCAGCTCGCCGAGTTCGGGAGCGAGCTCCAGCGGAAAAACGGCGCTGTCATACCAGCGGGCGATGTCGGGTTTAATCCGCTGGTCGGTGAAGTCGCGGATTTTCTGGCGGACCTGCAGTTCCTCCGCGCTCAGGAGCGAGTCAAGAGCGAGGACGTCCGAGGGATCGGTTGGGGCGGGAACTTCTGGGAATTCGTCGGGGACACCTGGGGCTTCGGTCATCGCAGGTCCCTAGGCCGGATTCGAAGTGGTGGCTGCGGGGGCGGGCTTGCCCATGAAGTATCCGCGCGTTGACGGCAGGAACCGGCAGACGACGGCCAGCACAACGCCGAGGGCGAGGAGCACAACGCCGCTGACGAAAGCCCCTCCCACACCCAGGATCTCGGTGTCGCCGTAAGCCGGGTCCCACATCTGGACGGCGGAAACGAAGAAGGCGGCCGTGAGCATCAATGCCCCAATGAGGGGAAGGATGCCCCGGAACCAGAGGTTGCGGGCGGATCCGCGGAGCGTTCCGCGGAAGTACCAGAAGCACGCGTAGCCGGTGAGCGCATAGTAGAACGCGATGAACAGGCTGATGGAACTGATGGAATCGGAGAGCAGGTTCTCGCTGAGGAAGCTCATGGCCACGTAGTACACCACGGCCGCGGCGCCCATCACCTGAGTGGAGAACCCCGGGGTCTGGTTGCGCGGGTGGACTTCGCCAAACTTCGGCGGCAGTGCACCATGCACGCCCATGGACAGGGTGCCGCGGGCCGTTGGCAGGATGGTGGTCTGGGTGGAGGACAGCACGGAAGCCAGGACGGCCACCACAATCAGCCAGCCCCAGGGACCAAGGACCACGTCTTTCATGGCGAGGAAGACGTCGTCCTGGTTCGCTTCGTTGCCGAGCCCGATGCCCTCGGTGCCCACCGTGGCGTACATCATCACCAGCAGCGCCATCGAGACATAGATGGCCACCAGGACAAAGGCCGAAATGACGGCGCCGCGTCCGGGCGTGGTGGACGGGTTTTCGGTTTCCTCATTCACGGCGAGGCAGGTGTCCCAGCCCCAGTAGATGAACAAGGCGAGGAGGGCGCCATGCACCACCGCGCCAGGATCGTCGAAAGCCCCGGCCGGATTGAACCACTCGATGTCGAACGCCTGGCCTTCGGGGGCGCCGCCCGCGATCCTGATGATGATCGCCAGCGCAAAGATGCCCAGCGAGACATATTGCACGTAGGTCAGGACACGCTGGACGTGCTCGCCCAGCCGGATGCCCCGGTAGTTCACAAGGGTCATGAAAAGAATGAACAGCACGCCCGAAGCCGTGACCACGAGATCGTTTTCCGCCAGCGAGCCGTCCCCGATGAGCAGCCACACGTACTGGCCGGCCACCTGGGCCAGGTTAGCCAGGACCACGACGCCCGCCAGCGCAACGCCCCAGCCACCCAGCCACCCCGCCCAAGGACCAAAGGCCCGGCGGGACCAGGTGAACGTGGTGCCGCAGTCCGGCATGGCGCTGTTCAATTCGCGGAAGGCATAGGCGATGAACAGGACGGGGATGAAGCCAAGGAGCAGGATCAGTGGGGTGTAGTTTCCGTTGACGGCCACGATCAGGCCCAGCGTTGCGGCCAGCGAATACACCGGTGCCGTGGAGGCGAGGCCAAGCATGACCGAGTCGCCAAGGTCCAGAATGCCCGCCCGAAGGCCTTTGGCGGGAACGGCACCGCCGGACGGTCCGCCGGAGCCGCCGCCCGCCGTCGTTATTTCTGTACTCATGGTGTCACCGGGCTCTGAAATGCCAGGGGGCTCATAGGGCGATACCTGCCTTGTTGGATTGGGCTGCCGCGGAAAGCGGAGCCGGGGCATCAATGGTGTTGGGTACAAAACGGCAGAAGTAATCGGTGATGGGGCCATCCGATTCCCGGATCCCGCACCCTACGGACTCGCCGTCCACCACCCAGAGGCCCAGGACGGGGTGGTTGCCGTCGAAGTCCGGCAGTGGATGGAACTGCTGGTAGCACCAGCCCTCGCGGCCATATCCGCCCGGCTGCTCCAGGTTGATGCCCTGGGCATGGATCCTGATGTTGTCGCCTTCGCGTCCGTGAAGCGGCTTGGCCACCCATTCCTTCAACGGCCCCGGCTCGTTGAGGTAGGCGGGCAGGAGGTTGGGGTGGTCCGGGTACAGATGCCAGAGCGCGGCGAGCAGCGCCTTGTTGGAGAGCAGCATCTTCCATGCCGGCTCAACCCAGCGCGGGTTGTGCGCACGCTGCAGCAGGCGGTGCCCAAACGGCTCCTTCATCATCAATTCCCACGGGTAGAGCTTGAACATGGTGCTGATCATGAAGTTGTCCAGGTCCACAAAACGGTTCAGGTTGGGATCCCAGCCGATGTCGGACATGTTGATTCCGATGGTGGTCCAGCCTGCCTGGCTGGCCACGTCCCGCATGTAGGCGGCCGTCATCCAGTCCTCGCCGGATTCCTCGGCCTCTGAATGCGCGATGTGGAGCGTGCTCATCCCGGTGCGGTACTGCAGTTTCTTCCACTGCCGGATCAGTGCCTCGTGAATCCCGTTCCACTGGTCCTTCTCGGGGAACACATCCTGCAGCCAGAACCACTGCGCCACGGCAGCCTCGATCAGGCCCGTGGGGGTGTCGGCGTTGTACTCCAGCATCTTGGCCGGTCCGCCCTGGCCGTCGTAGATGAAGTCGAAGCGGCCGTAGACGTCCATGTCCCCGGCCTGCAGCGACTCAGCCGCGAGCTCCAAGGCCTGCGGACCGATGCCGATGTTGCCCATAGCGCCCGTCGCCAGGAACTTTGCAGCCTCCAGG
Source organism: Arthrobacter sp. R4 (assembly GCF_051365025.1). Lineage (NCBI taxonomy): Bacteria > Bacillati > Actinomycetota > Actinomycetes > Micrococcales > Micrococcaceae > Arthrobacter > Arthrobacter sp. R4. Next base: position 54,977 of record NZ_JBLWIJ010000029.1, on the reverse strand, counting down.
CACATCTTGTGCATGTCCTCGGCCGTGACCTCCAGGGCCTCCACCTCGTCCATGGTGAATTCGTAGTAGGCGGCTTCATGCCAATATTCGATTTTCCGGCCATCGGGCATGGTGGTGGTGGAGAAGACCAGGCCCTGCTCTTCGATCTTCCGCTTCCAGTCGGGCCTGGGCTCCGATAACAACCGCTTCACGCCTAGCCCCCCGTGCTTCCGCCCTTGGAGCTGCTGCCGAAGCCGCCCCTGCTGACGGTGCCACCCTTGGTGCTGTACCCCGTGGACGCTTTCGCACCGCTGGGGATGGTGCTGGTGTAGCTCGGGTACGAGGAACGGTTCTGCCCTACACCCGGTACGCTCGCGCCGCGGGAGTAGAAGTACCACGCATAGAGCCCGCCACCGCGTCCGGCAGAGCTGTTGCACTGGGTGTCCTCCACGCGCTCGCCGGTTTCGTCGTTGAAACAGACCTGCGCGTACTCCGGTTCGTCCTGGTTGCTGGCTACGACGGCGGTGATGGTCCCGGCGAGGAGGGCAGTGACCCCCAGGCCCACCACCACGGTGCGCCGCTGGGAACGCTTTTTGCGCGCCGCGGCCTCGTGCTCCTGGCGCTCGCGGTCCCTGGCGAAGGGATCTACCATCGCGGTGGGCTCATTCAGGAGATCAGGACGCAGTTCGGGCTTGGGGACCTGCCATGGCGGGGGTTTTGGCGCGCCTGCCGGCGTTGAACCGCCGACTGCGTGGCTGCCGCCCGCGTTGGTGCCGCCCGTGTCAGTGCTGCCCTTGTCAGTACCGCCCCTGTCAGTGCCGCCCTGCGAACCGTTGCCGGGCAGGTCCTGCTGTGGATCGTGCTCCGGATCCTTATTCGGGTCCACGGCGTCCCCCCTCGGTAGTCCATGTTGAATGTGGGCGCACCTGTGCGCCGGAATCTCAAACCTGAATTCAGCGTAGTCTCTGCCCGCTCCGGCTGCGAGCAGGAAACGGGACAGAACTGCCCATCGCCGGTTCCAACCGCGCCAGCGTGCCAGGAACCCTACACTGGAGCCATGGAAACCGCATCAGTGCTCGCAGTCTGCCGTGTCCACCAGCTCCTTCCCGATGAAGGCAGCGTGGGAGTCACGGCCATAGACAAGCGGCCGGTGGAAGGTCCTGTCAAGGTCCACAAGCTGGGCATTCACGGTGACGTTCAGGCAAGCCGGATCCACCACGGCGGCGAAGACCAGGCCGTCTACGCCTACTCCCAGTCGGACGCCGACTACTGGGCGAACGAGCTCCAGAGGGACCTTCCGCCGGGGGTGTTCGGAGAGAACCTCCGGGTTTCCGGCATCGAAACCACCGGGGCAATCATTGGGGAACGTTGGAAAATTGGGCTGGACGTCGAGCTGGAAGTCACCTCGCCCAGGGTCCCCTGCGCTGCGTTCCAGCGCAGGATGGGGGAGCCGCAATGGGTGAAGCGCTTCACCGACGCCGGCCGCGTGGGCACGTACTTGCGGGTCATCCGGACCGGCACCATTCGGGCCGGTGACCACATCCACCGTCTGTACGTCCCGAAGCATGGCGTCACTATCGGTCGTTGGTTCAGCGATCCGGACCTTGAGGTTATGGAGGCCCTGCGGGATGCAGACGCCGACGGCGAGATCCGCCTCCAGCCCGAATACCACGACAAATTCGAGCTGCTGCTGCGGCGGCTGGGCCGGTAGCCCAGCCCAAACCGGCGGCAATGTGCGCAAGCTCACCGCCGCCGTCGGGCGTTAATTTAGTCCTGGGCGGATCTGTGCCTTACACTTGAAACATCCCCCACTCCGGAAATCCCTTATTCCTGCCCAATTTTTGAGGCAGGACTGGCAAGTGTTGGGGCCCGCGAATGTGAAGCGGGCATTTTCATAGGGAGAGCCGGCTAAAGAAAACGCTGTACAGACTGCTGGGATAGCAGCCAAGAGATGCAGCGGGAAGTCCTGCCACGGGATTGCGAAAGCGCCGGACTTCTACGTGACCGGCCGGTCAACGATTGCCCGGCATCCACGGCACATGTACTGCGGCTCCGCTCACCTCGGGTAGTGCCGCCTGGCCCCCTATGGATGAGGAAATTTCCCTATGCCCGAAAATCAGAACGACGTCACTGCAGAAGCCGTGACCGCCGAAACCGCCACCATCGAATTCACCGAGCCCGCTGTTCCCGCAGCCGAGCCCGCCGTCGAAACCGCCGCTGAGCCTGCCGCAGAGGCGCCCGCCGCCGAAGCGACTGTCGAGGCACCCGCCGCAGCCCAGGTCGAGGAAGCGCCCGCCGCGCCCGCCAAAGCTGAGGACGAGGAAGAAGAGGGCATCAAGTTCGCCGATCTCGGCATCGACGGCCGCGTCCTGGCCGCCCTGCAGGATGTCGGCTACGAAAAGCCTTCCCCCATTCAGGCAGCCACCATCCCGCTGCTGCTTGAAGGCCGCGACGTCGTGGGCCTGGCCCAGACGGGCACCGGTAAGACTGCAGCATTCGCAGTACCGGCACTGTCCCGCCTGGCCGAACTCCACGACCTCAATGGCCCCTCCCGCAAGACCCAGGCCCTGGTCCTGGCCCCCACCCGCGAGCTGGCGCTCCAGGTTGCCGAGGCCTTCACCTCGTACGCCAAGCACATCGACGACTTCACCGTCCTCCCCGTCTACGGCGGCTCCGCCTACGGCCCCCAGCTCGCCGGCCTGCGCCGCGGTGCCCAGGTGGTTGTCGGTACTCCCGGCCGCGTGATCGACCACATCTCCAAGGGTTCCCTGGACCTGTCCGAACTCCAGTACCTGGTGCTGGACGAGGCCGACGAAATGCTGCGCATGGGCTTCGCCGAAGACGTGGAGCAGATCTTCCAGCAGACCCCTTCGGACCGCCAGGTTGCACTGTTCTCCGCCACCATGCCGAGCCAGATCCGCCGGATGTCCAAGCAGTACCTGAACAACCCGGCCGAGATCTCGGTGAAGTCCAAGACCACCACCGGCGCCAACACCCGCCAGCGGTACCTGCAGGTCATGGGCCCGCACAAGCTGGACGCCCTGACCCGCATCCTTGAGGTTGAAGAGTTCGACGGCGTCATCGCCTTCGTGCGCACCAAGATGGCTACCGAGGACCTGGCTGACAAGCTGAAGTCCCGCGGCTTCCAGGCTGCCGCCATCAACGGCGACATCCCGCAGCAGCAGCGCGAACGCACCGTCGACGCCCTGAAGGAAGGCCGCATCGATATCCTCGTGGCCACGGACGTCGCAGCCCGTGGCCTTGACGTGGAGCGCATCAGCCACGTGGTCAACTACGACATCCCGCACGACACCGAGTCCTACGTCCACCGCATCGGCCGCACCGGCCGTGCAGGCCGTTCCGGCGATGCCATCCTGTTCATGACGCCGCGTGAGAAGTACCTGCTGCGTTCCATCGAGAAGGCCACGCGCCAGCCGGTGGAGCAGATGCACTTGCCCACCGCGGAGACCGTGAACACCCTTCGCCTTGGCAAGTTCGCCGAGCGCATCACCGAGACCCTCGCGTCCGAGGACGTGGCCCCGTTCCGCGACCTCATCTCCTCCTACGAGGAAGAGCACAACGTTCCGGCGTCGGAGATCGCTGCTGCACTGGCCGTCATGGCACAGGGCGGGCAGCCGCTGCTGGTCAAGGAACTGCCTGCAGCTCCCGAGTTCCAGAAGCGCGAACGCGCCAAGGACGGCTTCGGCTCCCGTGGCCCGACCCGCACGCTCACCGAGGGCAACGCCACCTACCGGATCGCCGTCGGACGCCGCCAGCGCGTCATGCCGGGCTCCATCGTGGGCGCCATTGCCAACGAGGGCGGCATCTCCTCGGCCCAGATCGGCGGCATTGACATCCGCTCTGACCACTCCCTCGTGGAGCTCCCGGCCGACCTCAGCCCCGAGCAGCTTCGCGCCCTGTCCCGCACCCGGATCGGCGGCGAGCTGATCCACCTCGAGCTGGACAACGGCCGCAAGCCGTCCGGCGGGGGCGAGCGTGGCGGCTATCAGGGCAACCGTGGCGGCGACCGCGGCGGTTACTCCGGTGGCGGCGACCGTGGAGGCAACTTCAAGGGCAACGGCGGGTTCAAGAAGGAATTCCGCAAGAGCGACGGCGAGCGGTCCTCCGCTGACCGTGGTGGCCGTTCCTACAGCGAGCGTTCCGTTGGTGCCGACACCGGCTCCACCCGCGGCCAGGCCAGCGACTCCCGCTTCGGCGGCCACGGCGACGGCTCACGCAAGCCCCGCCACGGCAATGAAGGCGGACAGCGCGACTTCAACCGCAAGGGCAAGTGGTAAGCGTCAGCTAGTCTGACACTTTACTGACGATGGGCCGGCCTTCGAGCCGGCCCATCGGCATTTAACGCACGACGGTGGACGCCGCCTGTTCGCTTCGTCACACCGGTTTCGCCGGCAGGCTCCGGCGGCATGACATCGGCTCCCTGGCGAGCCTTTCAGGCCCGGATTTACGCGCTTTTTCGTGCATCCGGTGGCGTCTGGCCGCCGATTTGTTGGTGGCGAAATCTTCCGGTAGAGTATTTACTCGTTGCCCCCCTAGCTCAGTGGTAGAGCGCGTTCTTGGTAAGAACGAGGTCACCGGATCGATTCCGGTGGGGGGCTCTGGATGAGGGCCTGTGTCAAGGCGGTTTTGACCGGCTTGGCGCAGGTTTTTCTCATTCGTGGCGGTGTAGCTCAGTTGGTTAGAGCGCACGACTCATAATCGTGAGGTCGGGAGATCGAGCCTCCCCACCGCTACAGATTGGAAACCCGCTAGATCGCCTAGATCTAGCGGGTTTTCGCTTGTCTGGGTGTAGTTGGGGAGTAGCTCAAAGTGGCTCAACTATAGCCATCACTGTAGCCAATGGGCTAAATGTAGCCATAGGATTCCAGAGACTTTCAGAGACGCCGACTGACCGGCACGCCTAGTCCAGCGCTTCCCCACGCCACTCCTCAGCCGCCACCCTATGCACCTGCCACGTTTGGTCCCACTTGCAGTGATACTCGCCGTAGCGGACCCACTCGTGCAGGACGTGCGTCGGCGTGTAGGCGATGGCGCGGCCGTAGAGGACCCGGACCTTGACTAGCGGGCGCGGGTCGAGCAGTGTCACCTTGCCACCGGGTGCGCGTCCCAGTGCCGCAGTTACCGCGCCAGCCCTACGCATCGACTCCAGATCATCCACCCGGCCATGTTAACCACGAAAGCGCCCGCCCACCGAAAGTGGACGGGCGCTATAGTGGTCAGGTCAAACAGTAGGGCTAATACATGAGGAGTGCGTGATGGCAAACAGTCAGGCTTGGACGCCGATAGTGTCCAAGAAGAAGGCCGCCAGTAACGTCTCCCTCGCGTACAGGATTCTTACGGAAGCCCACGAGATCGAAGACCTGATAGAAGCCGAGCGGCTCTTAGAGGCCGCGTTGGTGGAAGTCCGAACCCTGCTAGGTATCCCACTGGAGCACCAGCGCGGATACCGCCCGCCAGCGGAAGCACCCGCCCCAGCTCGCAACAACTAAGCTGCGATCGCCCCGAACGTCTTCCATGTGCCAGGAGTGCCTGCAGTAGTGCAGACCCAGCCGATAGTGCCGCCAGCAATGGGCGCTGTGGCGTAGACCTTGTCCCCGACACTGTAAGTCCCGGAAGTGGGCGCGGCCGTGCCGGTCGCTTCGGCGGCGTTCCACGAGTTGTCCCGCTCACGCTTTCGAGTGCCGGCGCCAACAAGAAGATGGGTCGTCGCATTCGACTTGTTGCCAATGAACGAGACATTCCCGCCCGCGCCATAGAAAGCACGGTTGAGACCAGACACTGTATCGACATCAACGCTCTGCACCAGCAACTCAGAGGTAGTGGTGTTGCAGAACACCCCGTAGTCGGTGGCGGACGAAACCCGCCCATCGCGGATGACAACTTTCTTCGGGTTCGTGGTCACGTTGATGCCGGCGCCAAGGGTGGCGGTGACGTTGAAGCCCTCCAACTGGTATAGGTCGCCGCCAGAGTTATAGATCCCCGACGTTGAGGTTGAGAGCCCATCAACGGAGATGCCATTCAGGTAGACGAACTGCACGTCGAGCGTCTCGATACCGTGGACAGGCGCGCCACTCACGGATAGTGAGCGGCCGGAGAACCGAATGACATTCCTGGCCCGGATCGTGCCCATTATGGCCAGCCCCTCAGGGTTGGTCTGCGTCCCCGAAATATGCGCCGCGTCGATGGTGACGCTCTTGAGCCTGTCGGTAGTGGACGTGCCCAGGAACTCGATCTGCGGCATGGAGCCGCCGTTGATTACGACAGAGCCGACCTTCACGACAGTCTCACAAGCGCCCGTAGAGGACGGGCCAACCTGCAGGCCGCGCCAGTTGTTCGTCAGGCTGGCGGTCTGAATGGTGTAGCTCTTGAGGCTGCCCTTCGCCCTTACGGGCACGAACTGACAGTCCTTGGCATTCAGGCTCTCGATGAACAGGGTGTCAGCGTTGCCATACATATCGATGGCGCCGATGGCGTTGTTCGTGAACAGCGCGTCGTTGTCGAACTTCTTCAGCGCACGGCCGAGGCCTCGGATGGAGGTCGTGCCATGCATGTAGATGAAGGACTCGCCAGAGTTGGCGTAGACGCCACCCCAGTAGGTTCCATTGAGCGCGCACGCAGCATACTGCCCGGTCGCGGTAGTGGAGTTCCACTCGGCCCGGAAGTTATGCGTGCGAAGCCGCACGTAATCCATGACCATGACGTAGGTCGGAGCGTAGCCGAGTGCCGACGGCGTCCCGGGATCGCTCGCGCCCTTGCCGTAAACGGTGTCCGTGAAGTGGCAGTCGTTGATGTGGGCGATAGTCTCGTAGCGCCGCTGCACATCATCGCCGCGAAGCAGGACGTAGCCGAGCGTGCCGTTGGCAAACTTGCCACGGCTCAGGTGAATGGTCGTCGGGCTGGAGGTGACGGCGGCGGGCGGTGCAACTTTGAGGAACACTCCGCCTGGCTCGACGGTGGTCTGGTTAGCGCTGTTGCCGTCGTAGGCGAAGTCACTGAACTGCACAGTCAGGCCAGCTGAGGCGACCTCAAACATGCCCGCACCAGCCCAGCCGGCGCTTGCCACTGCCACTGCATTCTTGCGCTTGAAGGTAACACCTGGCTGGCAGATGAAGGTGGCATCCTTCGTCAGCGTCACGCTGTTGATGACATAGGTTCCGGCTGGCACGTAGATGATGCCGCCAATGTTGGCCACCGCTTGGAATGCAGACGTGTCATCCGCACTGCCGTTGCCGGTCGCCCCATGGTCCTTGATGTTGAGAACAAGGTCGCCCTTACCAACGAGGCCCACGATTGGTATCGGTACTTTGATTCCGTCGCCAAGATCCAGGGTGGCCCGCCCGGTACTGTAGGCGTCCTGCCATGTGTTGCTGCGGGTAACCATTGGGGCTCCTTAGATTGTCCGGAGACGGATGTCAGTGATGTCTACGCCGCCACCGGAAACACGGCCCGCAGCAATGGTGAGGTTTCCCGTGAAAGTCAGCGGGACCACTAGTGGCTGGCGGACTTCCAACCAACTCGCGGACGCAGACAGTGTTACGTCCTTCGTGGCAGTCACGCCCGTCCCTGTCGCGCCGACACGAACGACGGATCCGGTTGTGGCACGGACCTTGTAAACCAGTTCGCGGGCGCCGCCAAGCATCTTCTCTTTGCGCCCGAATGAAATTGTCTGCGTGATGGGTGTTCCGGTAGTTGTCGTCGCGTAGGTCAAGCCACCCTCAGTGACCACCGACCAGCCCGTCGTGTTGCTCCAACTACTGAAGGTACTCGCGAACTGCCCATTCCGGGCTTGGTCGTTTCGCTCCATCGAGCCCGGGTTGGCTATGAGGAGGCCGGATGGGGTGAGGACGGCCAGCGAGCCCGCATCACGCAGGGCTGCGATATTGGCGAACACTTCCTCCAACTCGACAGTCGTCATGAATCCGGGCGTATCCACATATGAGGGGTGGAGCAGGAGTTGCAGCCCGGACTTCGCACTGATCGCCCCACTCACCCAGCTACTAATCGTTGCGGGGGTTTGCGCGTCCACAGTCCCATGAACTGCGCCTATGTCCAGATCGCCCGGAAGTGTCCTGTAAAGGCCTACTGCATACCCGGAGACGGCGGCATGATTCGAGAGGACCAGTTGCCCCGCGTAGGTCCCGTAGTGCTGTTCGAGGGTTGTCATTGGCGAATACCCGTCAAGCCCGCCAGACTCAAGGCCGGGCGGGTTCCAGCCTTCGATCGCGAGAGCGGGCAAACCGGCCTGCAACTCCTGCAAGCTGGTGACTATCTCACTCCGGATGGGAGCCTTGCCGGTCGCGTCGTTATGGGTTCGGCCGTGGTTCCAGACTTCGCCACCATTGTCGATGCACCATTGCTGGATCGCTGAGAAGGTGGTCGCGTTTGTCGCGTCCCCAATGTTTGCGGGGTTTACTGCCAGCGACCACGGCAAGCTGTACTCCTGGAGGAGGGGCAGTACCTTCGCCTGGAAGTTGACCATCCCATGGTCAAATCGGAGAGCCACGACAGGCTTCCCTGACGTGCCTATTACGCCTCCGCGGCGTGCCCTGAATGCCGCTACAAGCATGGCCCGCTGCGCCCCGTTATATGCGGGGCCGGCGATAGTGGGTGGGACGCTAAGAAATCCGGTGCTCAATGTGCGCTCCTTAGGTGCTGACTATCGGCGGGCGGTTGGTAACTAGGCCGTCACCGTCTCGGGTCACTGCGGGCTGGGTGAAGGTTCTGGTTGGCGTGCCCACTCGGGTGATGGAGTAGGCGTCAATGGCTCCAGGGAATGTCGTTGACGCTGTCCCTGAGTATGTCCCCGTCGCCCCGTCTGGCCATTCGATAACGGCGGATATGGGCGCCCCGTCAGAGTTGTTTGTCACGGCGCCGCCGAAGAGTTGAGACGGGTCGCGGGCGAGTTGGACGAGCGCCGCTTCCAGTAGTGCGTCTCGGCTATTGAGTCGGTCGGCATCCAGTGGCGTGCCGCCCATTGCGCCGTTTACCCAGTCGTTGAGTGGCATCAGATGTTCCCTCCAAGATCACGGACAGCTTGTTTCAGTGCGGCGATGTCCGCGGCCTGCTGCTTGACGACGGGCAGGAGCGCGACGCCGAGCAGATGGTATTTGACGTTGTCGACGACATCGTCGTAGTACTCGACCAGTTGGGGTGCTACCTGCTCTACTTCCTCAGCGATCAGGCCGAGCTCATCGACGGACACGGCGGGGGTGTAGTCGTCCGCGATGGAACCGTTCTCCGGGTTCACGGCTTTCCGGTCGTACACGACGGGCCGGAGTTGCATGAGCTGTTCGGGGGTGATGGTGAAGTCGCGGACGTTCTTCTTGTACCGGGCGCTGGATGAGCCGCGGCCGAAGTCGCCGTTGCTGTGCATGTAGACCTCATACCAGGTCCCCGGTACGCCGCCTACGACACGGTCGAACGCTTCGGGGGTGGGCCCGTCTGCCTGCTCAGCCCGTGCGGAGTCCGACGCTGCGGGGACTGTTCCGGTGATGAAGCTGCCGTCAATCGTTGCGCCGCCACTAACACCGGGACGGCCCGAGACGAGATCCCAGGTGACAGCCTGCGCGCCGAGCCGCACCCATGTTCCGCCGACATCGACCTCTACGCCGTACTCGCCCGGGGCTGTTTCGAGGAGCTCACCGAAGCGGGCTACCTCTGCTGTTCCGGGCGCGTCGTAAACGGTGAACGTCCCCGTAGCGGGGTCCACCTGTACGCCGAGGGTTCCGTCTTCGCGCTTGAACTGCATAAAGCCGTTGACGAGTACCCCGCCTGTGGTCGCGCTGATCCCGGCCGTTGCTAGGACGTTGGCCGCCGCGAACTGCTGCATGGCCCGCTTGATGTCTTTGATCTCGCGGCCCTGCGCATCTTCGCCGGGGAACTGACTGCCCGGCATTCCTGGCTGGCTGCCCACTATGCCCCCTGAATGTTGGTTACGTCGATGAGTGGGGTGATGGTGGTGTCTGTGAGTTCCCACCCGACGCAGCGGGCAGTGCCAGTGAGCCCGCCGGGGAACTCTGGTGCCTGGATGTAGAACCCGATATCGTCCCCGATGAACCAGTCGCGGCCCAGCTTCGGCGCCTCCTCCCGGTTCGCCGTCAACGTGAGCGCGAGGGAGCCGTCCTTCATGGCTGCGAGTGCGCGTTGTGCGTGGGCGGTGAGCGTGTCAACTTCCTTGATAGACGTTGACGGGGTCCACCGGTATTCAAACCGGGGCCGCTGATCCGTAGCGTTAGTCTGGTGCGGCGACTGCGGGCGTGCATCCTCAACACCGGAAGAGACGGCCATAATGTCGTTTGCGCCCTCGTCCGCGCCGTAACCCTCCACCAGTTCGGCATCAGACACGGAGCCGGGAAGGTAGAACTGTGCGGCAGGGTTCAGGCCGGCGGGTGGTGGTTTGCCGATGCGGTCACTGACGGTCAGCACAAGGCCCAACTTTTGGGTGTCCACCCATTCCCAGCGGATAGTCCACTCAGGCCCGCCAATGATCCCTGACAGGTCCTGCAGCACCGAGTAGAGGGTCTTGTCCTCCGAGTCCTCATAGGTGCGGTCCCGAACCTCACCATTGCCGCCGATGATCTCCACGCGCAACGGCAGGCCACGCTTAGCGCCCGTCTTGGCGTACGTCTCGGTAAGGCTCTTGACGATCTGATTCTGGCCGGTGTTGAAAGTGGCATCCCCTACGTAGACGCGGTCCATGTACCCCTCAGCCGTGACGAGCGACATTTTCACGCCGCCGCCAGGGATCCGCTGCCTACGAATGACCATGCCGCCCCAGAGTGGGACGCCTCGTGGTTCGTACTCCTCAGCCTCACCCAACGCCACAAGGAACACGGCACCCTCACGTGTCGCGTTGACCCAGTTCACGGGCGGCGCATCATCCGCACCCTCAGCCCACGGCGGCAGGCTGACCGTCTGCGATTCGTAACGCATCAGGGTCGCCTTCAACGAGCCGTCAGCCCGGAGCGTGGGGAGGTCGGCAATGATGCTCCCAGTGTTCGCATTTACGCTGACCCATGAGAGCATCAGTGCCGCCTATCTATAGCTTGGGGCCGCAACCTTACAATCTCGCGGGAGATGTATAGGTTGTGGCAAGTTCCTTTGCATGTCACCGTGACGTGTGAAGAATTGGGCTGATTCTTTACACGTCCGCTTCGTTCCTGCCCTGCTTGGGCGTGTTCGCCAGCGCGAGGCCGTTGGACAGGCCAAGGACTGCGCCGCCAAGTGCTAGCCACACTCCGAGTTGTTCGGCGTTCACGAGGCCGTACACGAGTGCCACAGCACCAGCCGCCACGAGGATGCCGTAGATGTAGGCGCGGACCTTTGGATTAGTGATGTTCACGGTTCTCCTAGAGTTGTCGAATCTGGTACCAGCGGTGTCCGCGGGTGATGGTGTACGCGGCCCGGACGGCAATGGCGGTCATCCATGCCAGCGCGAGGGAAGCGCCCGCCGTGAACGACACAAGGGCCAGGCGTGGGGTGGTCACGCCGGTTCGCCATCCTTGTATAGGTCCGCGTCGTGCTTCTGGTTGTACCGGGCTGCGGCCTGCGCGATGTCGTCCGCCTGCCCGGCGTCAATGGTGCGTCCGTCGAGCTTGGCGCTTACCCGCTCCACGGTGGACGACACGATCCCCTCGGCCTGTACCGGGTGGATCATCGGGTTAGTTGTGGCTTTCCCGATGGTTTCGATGACCTGTAAGTGGTGGTCGCGTTCTTCAGCGATCAGTTCGCCAAGGGTGTTGCCGCCCTTGTTGTCGGTCATGAGAAGGTCCCGGACTCGTTCCGCGATTTTCTGGACGTCTGCTTCGGTGATCACTTCGTACTCCTCTATGTCGGTTGCCCCAGCCGAGGCGAGGTTGATGCTTGTGCGCGGACGGATGAACCCAAGTAGGCCCTGCCTAGGAAGTGACTGGATGGTCGTGGGCCCGGATGATTGGCCGGGGTAGGGGTTGTCCGGGCGGGATGGCGTGCTGTTCTGCGACATGCACTGAAGCTGGTTGCCCTTGTCCGCGATCAGCACGGCGACATGCGTAGCCGGGTAGTACCAGTAGGAGTCGTCCCATACGACAATGTCGCCCGGCTGGCCCTTCTCGTTGGGGCCATGCAGTGTGTACGCTGCGGCGATCTCGGCCGTCTGCGGGAACGCGTCGACCATGTTCCCAGCCCAGCCCACCCAACGGCCCGGATAGCCGGTGTTGATGACAGGCAGGCCAAGGAACCGTGACCAGTGCGCCCCGAGATCCCAGCACTGAGCACCATACGCGCCGTCCTCATTGATGTACCGGCCCTGCACATGCGGAATCCACGCCGACAATCTGTCCTGCACGTTGATCATGACGCTCCTAAAGGTGGATGCCGGTTGGTGGCGGGCTGGGGATCTTGTCGCCCTGGCCGAGGCTGCGGAGGATGTCGATGAGGCGGTAGCAGTAGCGGGTCAGTGCGTTGTTATGCTCGCGGACTTCCTTGACTTCACGCTCGACCGAACCGAGCCGGTCACTGAGGTCTTTAATCTGGTCACGGAGGGCTGTGACGATTTCCTCGTTGATACCCTGAGCCCGGATGTAGGCTTGCCCGTCAACGTCTAGTTCTTTGACTCTGACGGATGCGCGGCCCGCGTACCTTGCGGCACCGTAGGACCCTGCCACCGTCGCCAGTGCAGCGGCAAAAATCATCCAGCCTTCCATGCTTCAACCTTCCGTTCGTCCCGATCCCTGTCGCCCGTCATCCCCGAAACGACCATGACCGCGGCTCCGAGCGCCCAGTACACAATCAGGCCGTAAGGGGACGTGACTTCCGGGGCGACAAAAGCGCCAATGATGAACAGGAAGCCGTTGAGAATCGGGGCGGTGGTGAGGAGCGCGAAACTCAGCGCATCCTTCGGGCGGGGAAGGAACATGCCCACGAAAGCGGCGACGGTGGGGATAGCCCAGCACGCCACGAGAACGTGATGGGACATGTATTCGCCCATCCATTCGAGGGATGTGGGCCACTTCCTGGACATCGCGAGTGCGAGGCATCCGTAGACGATGCCGAAGAGGAGTTGGAACGCGCCCCGGCGTCCATTGATCCGGGGGAACCGATGGGTGGGTTTCATGCGCTGCTCCTAGGTCGTATGGTTAATCCACCCATGCGGGCGATGCCTCCTAGTTAGGCCTTGCTGGTTTTGGGTAGTGCGGCGACGGGGCCGTAATCCCTGTCGCCGCACGCTTACGGAACCCTCTTGACCCGGACAACGCCGCTGATGTTGACCGTCCCTGTCGTCTGGTACAGCTTCGGGTAGACGACTTGGCCGGCGGTCATGGCAAGGGTGACGGACATGGATGCGACATCCTCGCCGCCGGAAAAGTTGTTCCGCCCGAACGGGATATTGGAAGACGCGCCAGCGTTATCCTCAATGGTCACGAACGCCCGGCCCGAAGCGCCGGTGCTCATCTTCTGCACCACGTCAATGGTGTAGACCCCGGCCTTATCAGCCCGCACACCACCGTTCGCGACGATCGTAATAAAGCCGGTGTCCGTGGTCTTGCCGGTGACCTGAGTGAAAGCGCCGAGGCTGACAGTGCCCGCTGTGACACCATTGGAAATCGTGGTGTACTCCGAATGGCCGAAGTGGTCCCAGCCAGTGCCGTTATACCGCTCAACCGTGCCGGATGACCCAACCTGCGTAAGGTCCGTGCGGAGAATCTCCAGACCAAGGTACGGGGTGAGTGCGTCACGTTTGGCCTGAGACTCGATAGGGAGCCGCCCGCCAGCCACAACATACTTGTCAGGGTTCAGGACCACCGTGGGCGAGCCGCCGCCCGAGACCGGGACGGTGATCGTGCCCACGAGGAAGGACCGGGCCGGGAGTGCCGGCGCCACTGGGGAAGCTGCGGCAGTTCCGGCCAGATACTCAACCTCAGCCGTGAGTGCACCAGAACCGTCACCAGCGGACGAGTCGTTGACCTGGATGTAGACGATGTCCTTGCGGGCGTACGTCGCATCAGCGGCGGTTACAGAGCCCGTCTCGTTCGCGTCAGAGGACCAGCCATACATGCCCTGATGCGTGGACGCGGCCGGGTCGATCATCGCCGCACACGGGCCCAAAGTCCATGTTGTAGAAGTCGCCGTCAGGACGTTCGATGGGGTGTCCACGCGGAACCCCGAACGCCCACCAAGACGACGGCCGGAACCGCCACCATGAGTCGCAGCCTGACCCTGCCGGAAACGCTGAGCTGAGAGCTCAACACCATCAGCCTGTAGAAAAGTAATCGTCATGTCAGTCTCCTAAGACCAGGAAGGCTTGGTGGTCACGGTCAGGTTTGCTGTGGCGGAATAGTTCGCGGACGAAAACGCAATATCGTTGTCGCCAGGGTCGAGGGAGAACCAGCCGCGGGAAGTCACATAGCCCGAACGTGGCGCCTGACCCTGAGCCAGAACCTCACGCCGGTCCATGTCCACCGTCACAAACTCGCCCGCGGACAAGGCCAAAGAAGTAGCGAACGTGAGCGACTGCTTCTTGCCCACATGCGTCACAGTCCAACCACCAGCCGGGATAGGCCCATCAATCCGCAACCACACCGGAGCCTGCGTGTTGCCAGGGTTATTGATCCGCAAAACACCAGTGCCCGACGTTCCCGTAAACGTGATCGGGAACGTTACCGGGAAAGTCAGGCCGCCCTCACTGAACGGCAGGCGGGTAGAGACGGTGACAAGGTCACCGAACTTACGGGGATCCTTCGCCGCTACCTGGATGGAGAAGCGGGCTTTAGTGTCCGTCAAATAGGTGACGATCACTTCATCCTGACGCTGGGCCATGGCGTTACGGACCCGGCCCTGCTCAGATACGAGCATCTGGAACTGACCCAACTCGACCGCCAAAGACAGCGCGTCTGCGGCATCCGCGAGCATCCCAGGGGCGGGCGCCATTATTAGGCCCTCAATGGTCATAACCCGTGGGCGATAGAACCCCTCGGATGACGTCGCCCCATGGCCGCGAGCTCGCTGCGTTAGCTGAGCCGATGACGCTGGCGATCCCCAGCCGTCGAACTTATCGACTGTGAACCGGACGCCAATAGGATCCACCGTGCCCAACACGAGCTCGCCGAGGGCGATCCACAGCGGATCGAACGTGTCGGAACCAAGGCCTGGGTAGAGGGATGGGCTGGGATACGTTACGGGACTTGGATAAGGCATCCCAGCCACCTTCCTCTAGACTGCAAGCGCTGACATCCGGCGGGCCACTGAGTGGGAAGTCCCGATAGGATCGTCAACCTGATTGATGGTGAAGTTGGCGTTGACCGTCCCGCCCACATAGCCGGCCCCCGAGGAAGGCGACTGTCGAGCCGGGGCAGATGCCGGCGCATATTGAATGCCTGCCTTTGCGCCGCCACTGTGGAGTTGATTCCGGAAGGCGTAGACGGCAGACTGCCCGCCCATTGCGTCTACATCCTCATCCGTCAGGACATGCTCGCCGCGGGCGAGTCTGTACATATCCTTGTCTACGCCCTTAGGTCCAGATCCGTAGATGGCCCCACCGGCGGCGCGCCCGTCCTGTGCCGCAGCTAGGTCAGACGCGCCCTTCTCCGTCAGGTACTTGGTGATCGACTCGTGCGTGTTGATGTAGATGTCCACGCGCTTTCCATGGAGCGCCTCAGCTTTGCCCTTGATACCTTCCAGAGTGCCTGAGGCGTGATCCTGGATGGCTGCATCGATATTGACGTTCTTCGGAATGCCCAGCGCCTTACGGGCCATCGTGTCCGCTTCGTCACCAGTGATACCAAGCTGGCCAGCG
Organism: Arthrobacter sp. R4; assembly: GCF_051365025.1. Lineage (NCBI taxonomy): Bacteria > Bacillati > Actinomycetota > Actinomycetes > Micrococcales > Micrococcaceae > Arthrobacter > Arthrobacter sp. R4. The sequence goes on along the minus strand of NZ_JBLWIJ010000029.1, from coordinate 39,205 downwards.
GCGCGGATCAGGTCGTCGTAGCTCGTCCGAAGAGCACCCTGCAACTTAGCCTGAGCCGCCGCTGAACCCTCAGTGGCGAGAGTTTCCGCCGCCGTCGCTTCCATCGCTGTCATTGCCGAACTTGCAATGCCGTTGAACGCCGACTGGTTGGCGCGGCCCGCCTCGGTGTTGATATCAAGAGTCGTGCCATTCTTGGTCACAGACTCAGTCATCTTGTCGATGGCGGACTGGTATCCAATCGCGGCATCAGAAGCCGACAGGGACAAAAGCCCAGCATTGAATAGCGACGTAGTAAACGCCTCAATATCGACGACCGAACCGTCAGCAGCGAGGCCGACTTCCTCAAGTCCCTTAGTGATCGCCTCCGTTTGAGCAGCGGCACGTTCGGAAGCGGCGCCGGCATCCGCGACAGCTTTCTCTGCGGCGCCCATTGACCCTGGAACTTTGCCCATCGCGAAGTCAAGAAGATCCTGCTCAGTCAGTGTCACGCCGGCCTGATTACCCAGACCCATCAGCGCGTCCTTGTAGCCGGGAACGGCTTCAAGCGCTTCCTTCGCGCCCTTGCCGTTTGCTTCGAACTCCCGAGTGAGCGCCTGGAATGTCTTGGCCGCAGCGTCCGCCGCGCCATTCTTAGCCAGGTTTCCCATCTCGTCGCCGAGTCCCTTGAAGCGATCCCGTACCTGACCGAGGTCGTTCTTCGCTGACCCGGTCCACGCGAACATCCCGTCAAGGGTGTCCTGAATACCGGCGGGAATGTGCGGGTTCGTGATTTCCTTGACCGCCCCAGCGAGATCCCGGATATCCGGGCCCTCTCCAGCGAACTTATCCCATGTCGTAAACAGGGAGTCGAGCCCGCTAGTGTCTGTCGTGCTCGCGGCCTTGTTGACCTTCAGTAGCGCCTGCCCGTACTCCTCGGCAGAAGTGATTTCCTTCTCCGTGAAGACGGCACTGACAACCTGCAATGCGACCATTGCGGCTGCGGCTAGGCCAGCAGCTTTAGCTACCTTGCCGATTCCAGCAGCAGCCCGAGGGGACTTGTCCGCGAGGGCGTCAAAGGAGTCCTTGAACTCGATAACCTTGGGCAGTGCCGTCATGAGCCCGCCGCCGAGTACGAGCGCAGCACCAGCGATACCAGCGATGCCAGCACCAGCGGTTAGGACCGGCGTCGGGATCTTGCCGAAAGCATCGACCATATCCTCAGCGCCCTGCACGAGCCCCCGGAGCGCCTCGGCAACACCTGACCCAGACTTGATGAACACGGAATCCAGTGAGCCGCCGAGCTTCTCAATGTCGCCGGCAAGGTTATCCTGCTTGATCGACGCAGTAACAGCCGCATAACCTGCGTCGTTGACCGCGTCTTCCCACTTCTGAATACCCTCGGCGCCCTGCTCGTACAGGACATTCGCGGCGCGGACAGCATCGGACCCAAAGATGGTCTTGAGCGTGGCGTTGCGCTGCTCGTCGCCCATATCCTTCAGCGCACCCTGAAGTACGCCCGCATATTCGGACATGCCGATAAAGGAACCCTCGGCGTCGTACGCCTTGATGCCCAACTCTTCCATCAGCTTCGCAGCCTCTTTGGAATTGGGATTCATTGACATCAGCATGGTCTTGAAGGACGTCCCCGCGTCCGAGCCGGTCAGTCCGGCGGATGCGAACGCCGCGAGGGAGCCCGTGGTTTCCTCGATAGTCAGGCCAGTTGACGATGCAACGAGGCCTGCCTGGTTCAGAGCCGCCCCCATATCCTGGACCGAGCCTTGAGCCTTGCCGGCGCCAGCCGCGAGGAGGTCCGCGAGGTGGGGGATATCCTTACCTGAGAGCTTGAACTGAGTCAGTGCCGAAGCCGCGATTTCCGCAGCCTCTCCGACGTCAAGAGATCCCGCAGCAGCCAAGGACAGTGCACCCGACAGCCCGCCGTTGAGTACATCCTTGGTTGAGACGCCCGCCTTGGCGAGTTCGTCAATACCCTTAGCGGCGTCTTTTGCAGAGAATGCTGTGTCGGCCCCGGCGTTGATGGCAGCTTCCCGTAGAAGCTCCATGTTCGCGGCTGACTCATGCGTTGAGGCCTGCACCTCAGACATGGCCGAATCAAATTCCATGAACGACTTCACAGCGAAACCGACACCAGCCAGCAGTGCACCGCCCATGACCATCGATGCCTTGCCGACACGGTCCAAGTTCTGCTCATTCTCACGAGCGAACGCGGCCGTCCGGTCACCGAAATCCTTCGTAGCCTGCTGGGCAGTCTTGAGCCCCGAAACAAACCCTTGGACCCTCGCCTCAAGCGAGATGCTGATTGACCGATCCGCCATTCAAGGGCCTCCTGTATTTAGTTCTGGGATAAGCCGCTACAATCGCGGAATGACAAACAAAATTGGGGGGACCAAGCAGCGTCCGGGAACCCGGCTTATATCGACTGGACTCGTCGTCTTGGCTTTGGGGTTTGTCCTGCTGATCGTCAACCTCACCAACCCCGTCACGAATTACGTCAACGGGGTTGGTTTGGTAGAGACGCAGAGCCCTAGCGTTGGCTCGATAATCCTCATCGCGGCGGGGATCCTCTTGGCGGCTATTGGCTTCGGCAAGCGCGTACTGTCCGCGGTCGAGAAGTAGCTACTCCGCGAGCGCCGGCGCGACCATCAGTGCCGAGTTGTGCGGCTGGTCCCGGTAAGGTTCCATGGCGATTGAGCGCGCCGTCGTAGCGTGGCAGCGGATCGGCAGACCACCCTTGAACTTAGACTCGTTCTCGGGCGCGGTGCATACCGAGATGGGCCCGCCGCAGAGGGGGCAAAGCGCGGCACGGTAAGCCTGCAACGCAAGCATCACCGTCTGCTCGCCGTCGTCCCACTCAGATTCAGGGCGGGATAGCAGCAACCGCCCAGCATCGTCATACTCATATGTTGTTGCGGGCTCCCAACCATGGAACCGCTTCAACGAAATGCCTAGAGCGTGCGCCGCTTCTACGTCTGATCTGAGTCCTGGATCATCCTGAAGGCGCTGAGCGAAAAAGGGACTTCGTTCCGCCCCTTATTCACGCGAAGAGTCGCGAGGATGAAATCCTCATACTGGGAGTCGGTCATGTCGTCCGCGAGTGCTTCCCACTCCGCAGCGACATCGAAGTCCAGTGACTCACCAGCACGATTCTCAACACCAGCGATACCCTTGGGAATAGCCACGGTCATCAGAGACTCGACGTTGAACCCGTAAGACTTATCCAGGGCGTTACCTTCACGCGGGGCATGGTTGGCGACAAGGTCGTTCCAGTCAGCGCGCTTCATGCCGCGCACAATAAACTCGACCGTCGAAGCCTTCATAGCCTCCTCGATCTCGCTCACCTTCTTTGCAAGATCCTTGACCGGGTCATTCAGGCGGGCGTCTGCGAGGGACCGAGAACGGGCCGCATTGAACTCAGCTTCCGCCGCCTCATGCTCAGCCTTCAGATTGCCATCAAGGCAGAACGAGACTCGCGTCTCCGGGCGCTTAATTGTCAGTGCCATTGCGCCCTACTCCTTTACCGGAATGAAAATGGTACTGAGGACGAGTGAATCCCCGTCGACCCTGAAGTTGCCGTGCTCATCTCGCTCGAACACTGAGGCGTAAATGCCATCAGCCGCGAACCGGATTTCCTTGGTCTGGTGAATGTCGATTCCCAGCCCATCGAACATAGCGAGGTAGGCCTCGCGGGTAATTGATTCCGGCACTCCGGCAATAGTCTTTGCCATGGCGTTGCTCCTAAGTCTGATAGCGGGACAAGTGGGACTTGACCTGTTCGCCCGCGGTCCCACAACACACGGGCGAACAGGGGTATCAAGGGTGAAGCTACGCGACCGTAACGGCGCTGATCTTCACGCCGGAACGGACAAACTGCTTCTGCCCGATCTTGAACACCGAGTTAGCCTCGGGCGGCAGTTCGTTGTACTCGCCAGGGGTAACCGGGTAGATGGTGACCTTCTGGCCGGCAGCGAGCGCAGTCTCATACGGCAGCCCCGTACGCACAACGAGGAAGAGTTCGGCGCCAGGAATCAGCGTGTCCTTCGCCTTGTTGTACAGCGTCTCGTTCGCGGTGTTCGTGTTGTCGATGTATTGCACTTCAAGGCCACGCTGAGAGCGGCCCTTCTGCTCATACGTCTGAGTCGTGCAAAGACGCTCGTCCGTGATGACCTGCTCGGACAGGGACGGGGTCCATCCGCCGGCGGTCAGGTAGCAGGAGATGTCCACCGAAGATACGGCGTTGAGCTCCGTAGCTACAGACGGTGCGTCGGTATCTGCGATGGCGCTGACGATCTTGACGAGCGTGTTGCCGTCAACCGGTGTTGCTGGGATTTCAGCCATTTAGCTTTCCTCTTTCTTGGATGCCCGAATGGGCTGAATGTTGTGCTTCGGTGGTCGCGGCCGGTCCACTGGGGGGAATCGGTCGCCCTTGACGGGTGTGAAGATTCCTTCACCGATCCGCCAATCCGTCTCAGGCACATCGAACTCATGCCCGGAGTCTTTGTCTTTCACGCGGATGAACACGCGGCCTCCTAAGGGGTGGGGGATCCGGTCAGGATCCAGTCGAACGTCTGATAGAACGGGCTGTCGGAAGTGCCAGGAAGGATCACGTCCCGGTCGTGATAGATGGGCTGCTCATTCGGCACGGACTCAATAGCGCCCAAAGCCCATCCGTCCACAGCGGGGCGTTTGCCCTCCAGCGCGTCAGTTAGCTTCTGAGCGATGATCCGAACCGACGCGGGAGTGAGCCCCACAACGAGAGTCCTGGAACGCAGAGCACGAGCTGAGGCCGTGCGAGCCATGGACCGTTCGGACACAGTCGGGAAGTTCGTCAGCACCAGAACATGCGGGTACGTCGGACTACTCGAAACCTTGCCCTTGTAGACCGTGAACCCGGTAAGCAGCGCCTCAAAAGAGGTAGCCAGTGCGTCGCCGGTCATATCTTCCCCGCCCACTTCGCAGTCAACGCATCAAGCGCCGACATAAGCCGAGGTTCCTCAGACCGCAACGGCTTCTCAATGTCGCCGGAGCCGCCGCCACGACTCGTGCCGAAGTAGTAGATATTCCCAAGCGCACCACCGCGGCGGGCCTTGTCTGGTCCGATGACGCGGCGGATTAGACCCTTAGTGTTTTCGTGCTCAAAGGTGATAGCCCCCGCCATGCCGTGGAAGTGCGGCGACGCCGAAACGTCCGCGATCATCTCATTCTTGACGTTCAGGGCGCCCTTCTTGAGGACCATGTCAACATCGTCATAAGCGCCGGCCGCGATATCTCCAAGGTTGGCGGCAAGCTGACGAAACTCCGCGCTGCCGTCACTCACAGGATCTCCTTCACTGGCAACCGGGCGGCAGTGTCGAACGTGTCAGGCGTGAAACCAGACACCCGGTACTGCTTGCCCACCGTGAACGCATTCAACCGGGACGCCGTGATAGTCACCACGTCACCGTCTTGCACGTCCGCGCTGTTGGCCGGGATGTGGACCTGCCGCGAGACGACCGTGAACGTCGCCTCGCCAGCCTCAGGGTTCGACGTGGCAGAATCCTTCGACTGAACCTTGCACTTACCCGTGTAGACCGTTGTGGCCGTGTTGGTTACGTTGCCATTATTCGGGTCCGTTACTGGCTCGCCCGGGCGGGTAATCGTGCAGGCATCCACCATCAGCGACTCAGCCTCAGCCCTGAACACGGGAAGCGCCGCGAGCACATCATCTGCAAGGCTCACGGCTCGCCACCCTCAAAGATCGGATACCCCGCGATGTCCACGCCACAGGAACAGTAGGTAGCGCCAAAGTTCAGCGAACACCAAGCCAGGTGCACGCCGTAGCCGGGGCCTGCCATGTCAATGGAGAACGCCCCGCTAGACTCAACCAAACCCAGCAACGCCCACCACTCATCCAAGATGTCGATTCGGCCCTTACTGGACTTGTACGACTTAGACGACGAACCATCATCAACCGCAATAGTTACCTGCGTGGCATCATCGGGCCGCTTGATATGAGAGACCACAGACTCGCGAACCACATAATCCAGCTTCGCGGCGTCCGGCGCTTCCAAGCCCAGTAGGACCCGACGCGCCTCAATGAGCATCTCAGCATCATCAATCCACATATCCCACTGCTGCTCAGCGACAGAACCCGGCTCGGGGGCGGACTGCCCAAGAGCAACCGCTAGCATGGCTGGTGTTACGGACATGTCCGCCCCCTTCGGTTATTCGCTGGTTTTGCGAGTTGCGCGGCCCTTGGGCGCGGCAACGGTTTTCGACTCATCCGCCGGAACCCACTCCCCGCCCAGGTGAGCGGCAGTGGAATCCTCGACAGACATAACAGCGCCCGTCAATTCATTCCGCAGACGAGGCATTAGACCAGGTCAACGATCTTGGCGAAGTTACGGTTGATCTCAGCGATGCCCCAGCCGTAAACAACCTCGGCGCGGAAAGCAACCTGGTTGTTACGCTTGAGGTCGCCCTGACCGTCCGGGTCACCGAACTCGATGAGCTCCAGACCGATAGCACGCTGAACGCCCCAGCGGACGGCAGAGAAGTCACCCACGATGGCGCGGATCTTCGTGTCAACAGCGAGAACGCCGGTGGCGCCCACAGTCTTGGAAGTAGCCGCACGCAGGGACTCGAACGTGGAAGCCTCGTTCGAGAAGGTGAAATCAGGGTAGAGCTTCTGACCCGTGCCCGCGACGCGCTGCGCGGAGATCTTTGCAGCGAACTTCGGATCCATAGCAATACCGTTCGGCACGCCATCGGCAGCCAGCAACGCAGCAACAGCGGCGTCAGTGGACACGTAGGGAGCGTCAGCGGCGGCGTACTCAACGGCAGTCGCAGCGGAGGTGAGCGTCTGAGTCATTCCAGCAACGACAGCGCCGGTCTTCGGGTTGATACCGTGGATCACGCCGTAATCCAGGGCGCGGGAAAGCGCCGGCTGAATCTGAGTAAGGATCTCCTGAATGACGCCGAGCTGGTGATCCTCGTCGGCCCACTGAACTTCGTTTGTGAAGCGGATGGTCTTCTGGAACTTGAACGGTTCAACCGTCTGTGTGGTCTTCGTGATGTCGTTCGAGGACTTGTTAGCCCCTTCTCCGACGTACTCAGCTTCGCCGGAATCGAACACGAAAGCTTCGCCCGCTCCGAACTTCATGGGGATAGAACCCGAAAGCTGAGAGATAGTGGAACCCTTGTGGATGTTGCTCACCCACGGGTCAAGCAGTTGCTTCGGGATGGTCAGCAAGCTGGTTGTTGCAGCGGCCATTTTTTACTCCTTATTGAATAGCTTGCGAGCGAAACCCCGGAGGTCTTCGTCGTCTTCGCCAGTGATTGTGGTGGTGCCCTCTTTAGGGGCGAAATTGCCTTGCTTCTTGCGGTCTGACTCCCGGCCCGCGAGGCGTTGCGCCTGTGCGGTGAGAGTGTCCACGTCGGCTCCGGTGAGAAACAGGTCAGCGTCGGAAGGTTCGCCTTTCGGGCCCCTCTTCGTGCTGATACCAAACTCAGCGGCTACCCCGGCTCGCAGCGCTTCCGCTTCGGCCTTCAGCGTCCGCTTTTCCATCTCCTCGATACGCTGCTCCAGAGTTGCGGCGCCGCCGGCCTTAGCCTTCAGGTCGTCATAATCCGGGTAGCGCTGCTTCGCAATTCGCTCAGCACGCTCCTTGACGATCCGGTCAACGTCAGCCTGCGTGAACGTCTGCCCCTCTTGGGCTTCGCCGTCCGCCGCCTGTGTACCTTCTGACGCGGCCGACTGCTCGGTGGATGTGGTTTCTGTAGCGCTCATCGGATTGCCCCGTTTCTGTCCCGTCGGACGTTTAGACCGGTCTTGAAGCGCGACCGTAGCGCCTATCCCAAAGGGGAAGTTTTAGTAGTTGGCGTTCAGGTATTCCCGCAGCGTTGCCTGCTGCTGGGGTGACCTTCGCGCCTTCGATGCCATGTACTGCATGACGTTCGCCTCGTCGCCGTAATCGTCGGACGAGAACACCGGCTGAGCCGTGCACTTACAGGAGGCGTGAGCTGCGAACCTTGCCGTGGTGTCGATATAAACCGCGCCACGGTCAGCCAGCATGCGGCATAGTTTGCAGCCGCCGTTAGTGACCCGGCGCCAACCAGCGGCGGAAGGATCCCGGCGGCGGTTCGTTAGGATCGTGTCGCGGTACGGTCTGGCCGTCTCCAAGTTCACAACCTCAGCGAGGCGCCCGGCGGTCTTCTCAGGCTCTCCCACGAACAGAGGATCCGATGCCCAGGCGACAGCGCGGCGGATCTTCTCAGTTCGATCCAGGACCACAGGCTCAGCAATGTACAGCTTCGGAGGTGCGGCACGTTCGCGCTCGTCATCGTAGAAGTCAGCCGCCAAAGCAGAAGACCCATCCGAGTAATGACCGATAACCGAAGGCGCAATATCCAACAACGCCGCCCGCTGCTGCTCAGGCGAACCTGACAGCCTGCCAAGCGCCGACACAACAGCGTCCACGGCTGCCCCAGTAACTAACTGGAGCGCCGCCTTAGACTGCAGCGCTGTCGTCATTAGCCTGCGGTACAGCAGGGGCTAGAGCGGCCACTACAGCGCGCCCAGCAGCCCGCCGCTTATCCGCCATAGCACGCCGGATTTGCTGATCATCCAAACCCAAGAGCTCCAACCCCACCTCAGTCTCAGCGAGCCAGGGAACAGCGCCGATCTGCTTAGCGCCCGCATCAGCCGCAGCCGCCCGGGAGAGGTAGATTGGGGAACGCCACTTAGCCTCGATGGAGCCCCAAGCTTCAGGGATCTCCGAGAGGCCATTCTGGATAGCCAGGGCCCGGTTTACGGTGCGGCGGATCGGCACGGACCAGTCATCCATAGCGCCCTCAGCCTCAGCAATCAGGTTCTCGCGAGACGCAGCGTAAGAATCGCCGCTCGTCGGGTTCGCCATATCCGTCAGCGCAAAGTCCGAATCAGGAAGATCCGTCTCACGCGCCATCAACTTCGCAAGCGCATTCAACTGCGCCAAGTGCGGCTCAGGTGACTGCGCATCGAACTGCTTCACGTCAGCGCGGGGAACAGTGGCGTCATCGTCGTCAGGGATACCGAAGGACCGTCCAAGGGCAAGCTGCCAGGATGTCTTCGTTGAGCCATCGGGGTTCTTGAAGATCGACTCGTCTGCGCCCAGAAGGATCATCTTCGGAATCGTGTAGACATCCATGTGGCCCTCAAGGCGAACCAGTGCACGCAGCGCAGAACTCACATGCGCCATAACCGGGCGGGTAATCCGCGACTTGCCCATCCGGCGAGAACCACGGGGGCGGTAGACCAGCGGTTCAGCAGGGACGTGCCAAGTGTGTTCTGAGCGGACAACCTGCCACAAGCCGTCAACCTTGTTAGCGCTGATCGTCAGGTTGTCGAGGTAGAGGACAAAGCCGGTGATCTTGCCATCCTCGCGGCTCGTCACAGACAGGAGATCATCTAGGCGCCGGCGGCGGGTGTTCCAGTTTCCGTAAGCGTTCAGCGCGTCCTTCGCATGAACCAGCGCAGCCGGCTCGCCAGCGTCCGTATCGCCCTTGGTGGTGATCAGGTAGTTCACGCCATGAATCAGAGAGTCAGTGCGGCCCTGCGAGATCTCCGAGAATAGAAAATTGCTTTCCTCAAGCTCTCGCATGCCGAGGGAATCGAGATCCCCGTCAGCCCAGATCATGTTCTCCAGGTTGCAGCGGCGAGCCAGCCCGTCAACACCCTTAGCAGCCCAACCGAGAGCAAGGCCGATATTCGCATACTGCGGCGGAATTACAGTCCCGATCTGCTGCACCGCACGCTTGCCGTCATAATGCGAAGACCGCAAAATGTTGCGCGGAGACTTATTAGCCAACCCCTCAGCGCACAGGTTCAGCGTCACCAATTCGTCGTCAGTAAGCCCAGGGACGTTCAGCTTCTCGAAAGTCACTAGAGCACCACCGCCGTCCTAGATCCAGTACGCCGCGATGGACGCTTTACGTTGTCGTTTTGAGCGCCCCACAAAGCAAGAGTGAGAGCAACTACAGGGGTGATGTCCGATACGGCGTCCTTACGGTTCCACGCCCAACCGGCGCCAAGAGGACGCTTACGAGCCACAGACAACGCGACGTTTACCTGCGGCTGATCCGTGTGACGCAGAGAAGCCCCCATAACAGAGTCGTAAAACTTAGCCGAAGCAATTGCCATGTCCCGGCCTTCCGACGCTGCAAGAGTCACTTCAATGTCAGTGCCGATCAAGAAGTGCCGGCCGCGACGTTCCTCCACCAGGCCAGAAAGTTCATCGACCACCACGGAGTGCAGCCGGTTCTTCGAGGCGCGATCCTTCACCCAGTGAGCGACCCAGTCAGTGCCGCGGCGGTGATCGTCAAGCTCTACATGCCATGTGCCATCAGCGCGCAGACCAGCAAGCCCAACAGCAGCAACCGTGCGATCAGGAGCCACGTCAACCGCGATAGTCAGCCGGTCAATAGCCATCGAGGCAGGATCCGCGACCCGCGCCCAGGACTCTTCGTCGATGACGCGGGACGAATCTGACGCGTCCCAGATTCCGCGGCCTTCACGGTTCCACGAATCGTCGTCGCCAAGGTTCTCGCGAAGTCGCTCCATGGACTCGACAGGAGTCCGGTGGGGGAATGATGGGTTCATGATCGGCCATTGCGAACGGTCGTCCGGGTCGGATCCGCGCTCGGCCGCGATCTCCAACCAGATCGCGTTAGGCGCCTTACCTTCGAGCGCCTTCGACCGGCGGAGTTCAAACGCCTCTGAAGGGTCGGATGGGCGCGGAGGAGTGCCCATAAAGAACAGCAGTGCGCCATGCTCATTCCGCGCCTGGTTAGTCGCGGCGATCATATCCTCTAGCGCCTTCGTGTCGAGGATCTGCGCCTCATCGAAGACTTCGACGTCAATCTCATCAAACCCGCGGCCGAAGCCCTGCGACCTGGCGCCGAACATAATCATCGAACCGTTAGTGAACTCAACCTGCTGCTCGCCGTTTCCCGCTCGCATCGCACGTATCAGCGGGCTAATCTTCTTGCGTCTGCAAATGCCCCGCAGTGTCGTGAACGTCTTAGTGGAGGTCCGCAAGTGGTGCGCAGTCCACACAACCTGCAAGCCAGGGAACAGGACGCAAAGTATGACGAGCATAGCGAGCACGAAATACGTCTTCCCCACCTGCCGGGGGATAGAAAGACCCACGCCGCCAACCGTGGCAACATACTTTCCGCGGTCGTCATAACCGAGACATACCGTCCCAAGCTGCGACTGCCACCAGTCAAAGCCCAAGCCCAACTCCCGGCCCTTCGCCTCAACGCGAGGCCAGACCGTCTTCTGGATCGTAGACGGGAAAACGAACGACTTAGCGAACTCAGACAGCCGAGGCGTCGAACTTTCCGTCTTCGACTTCGGCATCAGACTCAGACTCCTCGCTGCGGGCGTCGATAGCCTCGATCTCCCGCACCGTCTCCATCAGCCGCTTCGACAAAGCAGCAAGATCACGGGCCGGCGTATTGGGATCCTCGACAGCAACCGCGATACGGTCACGAGTCGCAGACAAAAGTTCACGCGTCGTGCCCGACTTCGCAGCCTCAGTAACCGTCTTCGGCTTCACCGGAACGGGAGGTTTTTCTCCAGCCTTCACAGAACGCAGGGCCATCGAAACCACCTCACTTCCGAGGCTCGGATTTGGGAAAAAATGCTGGGGAGAGATGACGCCTATACCCTGCGGGGTTTCTCAGAGGGGCCTGGGGGGTCCTCCCCCTGGGTCAGTTGAGGGTGCCTGACCGTCTTACGATGGGTGCGACCATGCGGGCGCGCTTCTTGCTGTTGCACTCGCGGTGTGCGGCCTTCTTGTTGTCCAAGGTGTCTGCTCCGCCTAGCTTGATGGGCTTGACGTGGTCGAGGACGAAGGACCAGGGGTCTGGACTCTTCAGTGTGTAGTCGATGTCCTTGCCGCAGATATGGCAGGCTGGCTTGTCCCTTGCGATGCGGGCTCGGTGCTTGTTGCGTAGCGCACTGTTGCGCTTCTGTATCTCTGACTCAGCCACCGATGGTCACCGCCTCGTAAGTGATATGGAAGTCACCACTAAGCGGGAGTGTCTTGCAGCAGTGACCGCACAGGTAGAGGACGTTGAGGCTAGGCAGCAGCACCCGCGCCTGTGCCCGCGCAGATGGGTGGCGATCACACTGGTTGCCGTCCATCAATCGTCGCTACTGTCTGGGTTGTTCAGATGGTTGATGCCGTGGTGCAGCAGGCCGGCCGCGTGATGCACGGGGATGTCTGAGTCGTAGTAGTAGTACGACGTTGCCCGCGCATTGGTTGAGACTGCGCATGCCGCAACGAAAGCCCACTCAGTCAGGAACTCGGGGTCGTCTTCGTTCACGTCTGCGATGTGCGCAGCGATGGCGTCATGGACTGCGTTGAGTGTCGCGTCTGACATGTGCGCCTCCTGCTGAAGTGCCTGCCCTGCCCCGAATCAGAAGGCAGGGAAGTGTGCGGCGCTCACCGTATGGGGGTTAGGTGAGCGCCTCGTGGTGTCGGCCCGAGTCGAACGAGCGCCCACCGTTCCAAGGGTGGGATCCATCATCGGCACCTGACCCCGCACTGATGGTTAGCGGGGCCCTATGAAGTTTTAAACAAAGAAGGCCGATCCGAAGATCGACCTGAAAGTTTAGCTGCGTCTCCACAGCCATCACTCACTCTACCCGACTTCTAGCACTTCTGCCACAGCAGCATCCGGCGTGTCTAGCGCTTTGAGTAGCCATGACACTTGATCGCCTGACCATTCGGCACCGCAACCGGCACATGCGATGTCCCAGTCTCCGATCTTTGCGAGGTTGCCGTCGTCGTCCCAGCAGCCGAGGGACAGTGCGACCTTCCTTTCTTCGCCGTAGAGTGACTGGCTGCACGCGGGGCACGCCTTCCCGGTGAGCTTGCGGCGCGGCTTGACGGGCCATAGGTAGGCGGTGATGGTGTCAACCCAGCCGAGTGTCACCCGCGCAAGGTAGGTCTCCCATTCGGCGCTAATCTGCCCGTGCGGGTACGTCTGCAGTAGCGCCTCAAGGTCGCCTTGCCAGACTGTGCCGGTCGCTTCGGCGTAGTCTTTCCTGGCTTCGTTCTCAATGTTCCCGAGCATGTCGAGCGCGTTCGGGTCGATGGGGATGGGCGCACCCTCAGCACCACCGCCGCCTGAGCTGTTCCGGCCGGGCGTCACAGCTAAGCGCAGTTCGGCAAGCAGCGCGGGGATGGTGCGGAGGTTCCCGTGTTTGTCCTGGCTGAGATGCTCACGGGTCAGGACATGGATGTTATCTTGCAAGCTCATACGTCCCCCTTCCCTTTCCGTGCCAGTTTGGTTGCGTATCGGATTGCTTTGGCGTGTGTGCGGAATTGCTTCTCAGTTGCGGAGTTGAGGGTGACATGCCATGGCTTTGGATCCGTGTTGGCGCCCAGCGATCGACTGTTGGGCTCGATGGGAAGGTACAAGGTATTGAAGACCTGCGGGCGTTCCGGGGCAGCGTCGTGGGCTCCGGTGAATGACGGTTTAGTCATCTGGGTTCTCCTCCTCTGTTCGGGTGATGGTGATCAGTAGCCCGGGTTTGCCGTGGTAGGTCTTGGTTGCGGTGATGGAGACTATGCGGGCGTCGTCGGTGATGACGCCTGGCTGCGTGACGATGCCTTTGCGTGTCACGGTGGATAGTGAGTCGAGGGTGGCGCGGATCAACTTATCGAGATCTGGTTTGACGGCCGGCAGCCACCATCGCGGCCGTTGCGGGGGTGCGATCTGGAACACGAGATTCACGGTCAACGGCCCATCCAACGGCGGGCCCTCATGCTTGGCCATCGTCGCGGCACGGATACTGTCCCGCCACATCCTCAGCGGCGCCTTCACGGACACGATGCGGCCCCGGTACACGTCCACCGAACCCTGCGGGATCGGGGTTCCCGGGATGAAAGCGTGGATCATTTGGGCTCCAGGTGCGCCATGAGCAGATCCCGCAGGCTGAGCCTGCCGTGGATATTGACTGCCGCCGTGGTCAGTTCCCGCGCATTGTCAATCATTTCTGCCTGCTCGCGAATGACGGTGAGTAGGTGCTTTAGGTCCTGCCTGTCAGCCGGGCGGAGTGTTCCATGCTCGGCTAGGTCTTCGTACTTGGCGATGGCCTGCCGTTGCTCATTGGTGGTCATAACACCCTCCTTCGAGTACAAGTAAGCCCCAGCGTTTGCCGGGGCTTCGTGGTGGTCTGTGTGGTTGTGGTTCATGCGGCGGCCTGTTGTCGGGCTGCTGCTTGTGGGGTGATGCCTTGGTCGAGGGCTTTGGAGTAGTGGCCCCAGAAGGTTAGTTCTGCGAGCCCTGTTGCGCCGTGCCTGTTTTTGGCTACGAGCATGGATAGGTCGTCGCGGGTTTCGCCCATGATTTCGCGGTGGAGGAGGATGACGACGTCGGCGTCTTGTTCGACGGCGCCGGATTCTCGGAGGTCGGAGAGCATGGGCATTTTGTCTTGGCGTGACTCGGATGCCCGGTTGAGTTGGGATAGTGCGATGACTGGGATTTGCATGTCCATGGCCATGATTTTCAGTTGTCGGGACATGTCGGCCACGAACTCGTGACGGGGTCGCTTGTCGCCGTGGGGTTGGGCCATGAGCTGCAGGTAGTCGACGACGATGCCGGCGAGTGGTTTGCGGCGGTTGACGGATCGGGCGAACCGTTTGATGTCGGTGATGGTGACGCCGGATCGGTCGTCGACGAAGAGTGGCACGTCTTGCCATGTTGCGCGGCGGCGTTTGATCATTGCCCAGTCGCCGGGGGTTAGGTTCCGTTCGATGAGCCGTGAGACGTCGAGGTTGAGGTCGGCGGAGACTGCCCGGATCTGGACGTCGTTGTTGGACATTTCGAGGGATGAGAAGGCGACTGATCCGTGTTTGGCGAGTTCGCAGGCCAGGTTGAGGGCGACGACGGATTTACCCACGGATGGGCGGGCCCCGACGACGTACAGTGCGCCCGGTCTGAGTCCCCCGATGATCTGGTTGACGGCCTGCCATGGTGTGGGCCGGTGATTGATCTCCTCATCCAACGTCCCGAGCATGACGTCAATGGTTTCCCCGAAAGACAGGACGGCGGTTCCGGTCGCCCGGGAGGTTAGGTCAACTTCCCGGCGTGACGCTTCGACGAGTTCGTCAACGTCGCCGCCGCTGGATGCGATGTCTTGGATCTTCCTGCCCGCCGCAGCGAGCCGACGTCTAGTGGCTGAGTGGGCGACGATCTCGGCGTAGTAGGCCCCGGATGAGGCGGAGGGGACGGACGTGGCGAGGTGGTGCGTGTAGGCCGCTCCGCCCGTCCTGGTAATCTCTCCCATCTTGGACAGCGCGTCGTTGATCGTGATCGCATCGACCGGGCTACCCGCGGCGTGAACGTCCAGGATCGTCCGGTAGATCGTCTCGTGCGCTGGCCGGTAGAAGTCGCCACCGTCGAGCATGTCCGCGATGTCCGCGATAGCTTCCCGGCTGATCAGCATGGCGCCAAGGACGGACTGCTCAGCCACGACGTCATGCACTGGGTTCTCGGTGGTCACTGGTCCGCGCCCCACATCTTGGCCTTCTGTTCCTCGGTGAGCTTGGCGCCTACATGCCAGTAGCCGCGGGCGTCGGTCCAGTGCTTGTCGGTGATCTCGCAGCGTCGGTCTACGCCATGGTCCCCGCGCCTGTGTGCCTCGAATGAGGAGAGGCCAATGAACGTCTCACAGCAGCCAGAGCAGTGGCCCGCAGTCGATCCGCCGGGATAACTCTTGCCGCACTTAGGGTGCGTTGGATTGCTCATTTGTAGAAGTCCTTACTCCATGGGCTGGATGCGGCGGGTTTGGCCGCGCTGGATGGTTCGTCATCCCATCGGCCCGCGGTGAGCCAGGAGGATGGGTGAGGCGTGAAGTTGATTTCCTTACCCGCGGTTTCGCGCTTCAAAAGCTCTACGCCTTGAAGGACCTGATCGAGGGTGGTTTTCTTCATTGCCTTGATAAAGGCTTTCTCTGCGGCGATCTTGCCAACCTTGCGCGGGTACTGGGCCCAGAATGTTTCAAACTCCGTCGACGGCGTAGCCGGTGATGAGGGAGTCTTTTTACTTTCCCTTCCCATCCCTTCCCTTCCTAGGGGGAGAGTTGGTGAGAGTTCGGGAGTTACGGGGAGTTCACCTAAACTCACCGGAGTTTCGGTGAGGGTGAGTGAGTCCATTTGGGCGCAGGCGGGGCATCGTGTTTTCCAGCGCGGGTCGATCTTTTGGTGGTCCTCGAAGCGTTTGACCAGCAGATATGTCCTGCCGTCGCCGTCAGTGATCCTAACGACTCGGCCCTGAGCCATGATCTCGTCCAGGAGCGCTGCGATGTCGATGTTGTCCATCGGGAGGATTTGAAGCTTCAGTTTCATCGCATCATCGGCCACATGTCCGTGATCGCAGAGGGTGAAGTTCCACATTCCGATGTAGAGCAGCCGAGCGAACGGTGAGAGCTTGACCATGTTTCCATCGGTCCAAAAGTCGGGTTTGATTGTCCTGATTCGGGCCATCAGCTTCTGATCCTTTCTCCTGCCCGGTATCCGCGCTGGTATTCGTTGTATGCTTCCCGGCAGTCGGGGCATTGTGCTTGTTTGAATCTGCGGTGTTGCTGGTAGCCGGATGGTGTGCCGCAAAGTTCGGGTTTGAAGACTTTCTTGAACATTTGCGGGGCTTCGGGTTCACGCAGAACGTAGGGCGCCATGGGGGTACGTTCGATGTTTTCGGTGCGGCGGTAGATGTAGGTCATGCGCTGGCCTTCTTGGCGGCTCGGCGGGCTTTGTCTGCGGCGGCGGCTGCTTGCCTGCAGGCTTCGTCGACGGGTTCACCACGGCGCCTATGCCTGGAGGATCCGGCTTCAGTCCCGCATTGTTCCGTGTAGACCGGTTCGGGTTCGGGGATGCTTGGCTGGCTGCCCCGGTACACGTAGCCAGCCATCAGACGGCCTTGAGCTTGCGGTAGTTGCGGGTGTATTCGGCGCGGGCGGCCTTGCATGGGTAGCACGGGATTTCCTTGTCGCGGATGTGCTTCTGGTAGCCGCTGTAGGTGCCGCATACTGGTTCGGCGCGTCTGATGTTGACGGGGACGGCGTTGAGTGCCTGGACTTGGCTTGTCAGGGCCGCGATGGTCCGCTTCATGGATGCCCGTTCGCGCAGCAGGTCGCTGATGACGGATTGCAGGGCTTGGGTTGCGGCCGGCTGGGACTTTCCTCTTACGTACGTCATCGCCCCTTCCTCTCTTTTTCGATGTTGTAGATGGCTGTCCGGGCTGTGGGGTCGTTGTAGGTCGCATCGGCCCCGCCTTTGAGGGTGGGCGCGTAACCCTTCCGTTCGTCCCAGTGGCAGGCGCAGGAGCGGTCTGTGCCGCACGAGAAGGGCGTCCAGCAGCACGAGCGGGAGCAGGGGGTCATAGGATCCACGAATCCAGCGGGGCGGTTTTCATGCTCAGTTCTTCGGCTAGGCGTAGTTCGAGCCGTGCGCCCCGACTGCTGTATGAGCCGGGAAGGTAGGCGATCCCGTCCGCTTGTACGACTTGGGCGATGGCTGCCCGCATGTAGCCTTCCCACGAGTCCTGCTCGGGATTGTTGGCCGGGTTTAGCGTCTCGTACCCAGCGGCCTTCAGTCGGGCTTCTGCGGCGTGGAATGCAGGGTAGTTATATTCGGGCAGGCCAGACATGGGGCCTGCAATGTAGAGCTTCGCCATAGGGGTGCTTCTTTCTGGGGTGGTGCGCGGCGCCCGGCCGGGGGATGGTCCGGGCGCCGCGGGCATGAAAAAACCGCCTCGGTGGGCGGCTTGGGGTTTGGTGCGGGGTGGGGTAACTAAGCGGCAGGCTCCCACTTGCCTGCGTCGTTCTTGTCGAGCGTGACTTTCGAGATTTGCCGGGACGCTGCCTGATAGACGCATATGCCCTCGGGGTTCATGAATCCAGGCGCAGCAACCGATCCGTTGATGCGCAGGGATTCAAGGGCAGCAGTCACTGCCTCAGTGTCATTCGGGCCCTCGTAAAGCACCGGGACAACTGACAGGTTCAGGTCCGTTTCAAGCGCGGCATAGCGGGCGGTATTGAACAGTGAGAACCATTTCTCGGCCATTCCATACTTGCGTTGGATGCCGTTGCCCCACCATTCGCCATAGTGGAGCCCTTCGCCTAGTAGTTCAACGAGCTCACCCGCGTTGGACTGTACCCACCCAGCGAACCCGTAGTTGTCTGTGGATTTACCGGGCGTGATGAGCCTTGATCGGGACTGTGCATAGACGCCGTACCGGACATCACCCGTGGTGACGTAGGCGATGATGTTCGGGTCGAGGCTGTCAACCTCTCCAGTGTCAACGGGCACAACACCGATAGCGGCGTTGGTGCCGTCGATCTTCTCGGTGATGGTGATGTTGCGGAGTAGGCGCGGGGTCTTAGGCCATTCCTTGAACTCAATGGGCATTGGATTTCCTTTCAAGTGCGGCCCGGATGTCAGCGAGTGTGACGGGCCGTTCGGGTGGTCGGCAGTCGTGCGGGTCTGGTCGGCCGTTGGTGACGGTCAACTCCTGCCCGCAATGGCAGTCGGTGCGGAACGTGGCGTGGATGCCTCGGGGCTTGGTTTTCATTGGAGATCCTTTCGCGTCTTGCCGCCCTTGCTGGCCGTGTAGATGGTCAGCGTCCAGAGCCCGAGGTAGAAGTGCGTCTGACGTTCAGGCCACTTGCCCCAGTGCGACCATGACGCGCCGAGGAGGAAGTTATCGAAGCCTCGCTTGCCCCACTCGGTGCGGCCGGCGTTCCAGTAGATGCTTGCCTTAGCCATCAGAACGGCGGCTCTGAGTCGGGCCCGTTACCCCATGAACCGCTATCCCCGCCGGCAGTATTGCCCCATGAGCCGGTAGCAGCGGCCGTCTCGTCCGAGCTCCTGCCGCCCCCGCCCTTGCGTGACGGCATGATGTCGACGCCCTTCACGTTGACGTCGAGCGATACGCCGGGGGTGCCGTCCTTGTTCTCGTACTTGCGGCTGTAGAACTCGCCGTAGATGGTGACCCGTGTGCCTTTGGGGAGTTTGCCGTCGTAGTGCTCGGCCAGGCTGCCCCAGATGGTGCAGTTGAGCCACTGCTCAGCAAGGGTTTCCCAGTCGCCAGATTCGGTCTTGCGGGACTTGGAATCCGCGACACTGAAGGACATGACCGGGCTGCCTGCCTTCGTGTACTTCAGTTCGGCGTCACGGCCAAGGTTGCCGGTGAACTTGATGTCTGCCATTTACTTTTCCTCTGCGATTCGCTGGATTGTTGGGAGCCACTGGCGGGCTGTTTCGGGGTTGATGTTGACGAATGTGACCGCGCCGATCCGCAACTGGTGTACGCCGCGATGATCGACGGGCGGGTGTTCGCTGAGGATCGGGGACAGGGTGAGGGACAGGGAAACTACTGGTTCGGTCATTCGGTCGGCTCCTGGCATGCTTCGGCGGGGTAGGTTTCGGTGGTCGTCACTACTCGTCGCCGGCCGAAGATGGGGCGCAGTGACGCGGGCACGTTCTTTAGCTCGTAGGACTGCTCTTCAAACTGGCGGCGGGCATACCTTTCGTCTTCCCACCCGAGTTTGTTGAATGTTCCATCGGGCCACAGTCGCCCATATTCGTGTGTCTCTCGGGTAAAGGTTTCCGGCTCGACGCTCATTCGCTGACTTCCTTCGCCTGGTTCTTGATGTGTTCGAGTGTGTCCGGGTCTGCCCCGGCTGCTTGTGCGTCCATGTAGAGGGCGCGGAGTCCGTCGACGTTGCCTTTGAGTGCGGCGGCTTCTTTGCTCCAGTCACGGGCGGGGGTGGGGGCCGGTTTGGGCTCGTCCTTGAGTGGCTGGACGGTGAATATGGCGCTCCTGCCCTTCTTGATCAGCAGCGGCACCTTGAGCGGCTTGTCCCCGATGCCGCTCATGTGGCTGATGCGTGAGCCGCCCACGGCAGCGCCACCGAACTCCACGGAGTTATCGCAGTAGAGGGTGATGCGCTGGCCGATGTACTTGGATGCCTTGCCGCCCCATGCGGCGGCAATGACTCGTCGCATCGACTTGCCCGGGCGCCACACTCGGGGGAACTCGGCAAGGTGGAAGTTGAACGGCTGCTCGGCGTTGTGGCGGGTGACGTTCTCAATGGTGAAGGTACGCGGCCCGCCAACAAGGTCTACCGCGTCGAGCTGGTCACTTTTCGGTGCCAAGCTCTCGGTCATATCAAGGTCTTCCATCTTCATTCCGCTTTCTTCGTTGTGTAGCCGCGTCCGTTGCAGGTGATGCAGAAGTCGGCGCCTCGGTAGCAGTGCTTGGCTCGGCATCGTCCGCCGGATCGGTGGCCAGTGCCTTTGCATTTGGCGCATTCGGTGCCACGGCCGGTTGAGTCACAGGTGGCGCAAGCTATGCCGTCAGCGAGTACCCGTTTCATCTCGGCGTAGGTGCGCGGCGCGTTCCCATCGGTGCGCGTGTCCATCTCGTGGCGTAGGAGCTCGACTAGGTTGTCCCACTCGGGTAGCAGGCGGTCCCATTCGATCGATCGGCCAGACATCCGCGACCGTAGGACGGCAGTGCTTATGCCTCGCCCCTCGCAGTAGTTGACGCAGCGCAGAAGGTCGCTCGGGTCCCATGGATGGTTATGCCCACTACCTGAGATGGCTTGCGCGGACAGTCCTAATTGATGCGACCACATCAGAAAATCTCGATGTCTGCGAAGTGGTCTAGTCGTTCGGTGGGCGGGAGGTTCTCGGTGGCCGCGTTGTAGGTGGAGATCATCTCGGCGGCGTTCGCTTCAAAGGTCAGGGCAGCGTCCGTAATCGCGTCGAACCACTTCTCGTTCGGCTCTACGCGCTTCGTCCAGAGGGGCATGCCCGAGCAGAAGGAAACGTAGTCGCACCAGTCGCGGCCGCTCACGAGCAAGCCCGCCTGCATCTGGGCCATGTTCTCGGCTGGCACCTCGTCAGCCAGGATCGTGGCAAGGTGCTTCTTCTGGGCGCGGCTCTTGATCTCGATCATTCCGTCGTCGCCAACGAGCCCGTCCGGTGAGTAGCCGAGCTTGTACTTGCCGAAGTCACGGACCATGAAGCCGATCACGTCCGCCGGAGCGTGGTGCTCGCTGTAGGCGTCACGGGCGTAGGGCTCATCAAGCTGTCCACGCAACATCGGGCCGGATACCTGCATAGGCTCCACGTGGCCGGTGATGCGCTCAGCAACGAGCGTCAAGGCCAGTCCGCGTGCAGTGTCGCTGTTCAGGTCGGCGCCGATCACACGATCCAGTCCGCGGGCCGCTGCTGCGCGTGCCGGGTGAAGTGTTTTCAGTGGGGCCGGCGAACGCTTCCCGATGCAAGGATCAGACGTTAGTGCGCCACATTCCGGGCAGTCAGTTTCGATTGCTGTCGGCTGGCGTGATGTCACAAGCTGCCCCACAACGGATGCCGTGACGATGCCGCACCGTGCGGCAAGCCACTCGTCCGATCCTTGCTCTAGTTCGGTGAATATTTCCAGGCTCATTTGTCCCCAATCTTGGGCATAAAAAAACCGCCTATCTGGCGGTGGTTGATTTTTGTTTATCAGTCGTTGGAGGCTGTCCCATGCAACGGGCATTCCGGGTTGGTCGGCTTGACGATTCGCGGGTTGTATCGCCATGCCGGGCAGTCGCAGTACCGGTTAGTCACCCGCGACCAGTTCTCTTTAGCGGCGTCGTGGTCCATTAGCGGGGCCCGAAGTCCAGCGCGGCATTCTGTAGCCGAGTTTCAAGTGAGAGTTTTAGGTAATCGGCGCTGATGTCGATACCCACATACTTGCGGCCGTTGTTCTGCGCCACGAGTCCTGTCGTCCCCGATCCGCTGAATGGATCCAGCACGGTCCCGTCTGGCTTGCAGCCGGCAACTATGGCTCGGCGTGCGAGTTCCTGCGGCATTACAGCTGAGTGAGCGCCTGGGAATGGCTGCGTGTTAATGCTCCACATGTCGCCGGGATTCTTGCCCTTAGCGTGACCGCCAGTGTGCCTCGATCCATCAGCTGGCCGCGCCTTGTCCTCGGGTGCATACTTGCCGCCATAGGTATTGCCGGTACGACGGGCGCTGGATCCAGTCTGCAAATCCCCAGCCTTGTTCTTTCCGCCGAAGACCCGCGACCCGTCTGCGGCGTCAGGGTAGATCAGTTCCTCTCGGATTGGGTCCAAGTCGAAGTGGTAGTTCCTGGATTTGGAGAACATGAAGAAGTGCTCGTAACGACAGGTGAGTCGATCAGTCACGGATTCCGGCATGGCATTGGGCTTGTGCCACACGATGTCATTCCGAAGCACCCACCAGTCATCCTGCAGCGCAAACGCCACACGCCACGGCACGCCTTGGAGTTGCTTCATCTTGTTGTAGGAGTCCCCAAGGTTCAGCCATAGAGTTCCGTCGTCGGCCAGCACCCTCCGCAATTCGTAGAACAGTTCCCGCATGTTCTCGACATATGCGGCCAGCGTGGGCTCAATGCCGTACTGGCCTTCACTGCCGTAGTCCCGGAGCATGTAGTACGGCGGTGAGGTTACGATGCAGTCCACGGAGCCATCGGGGAGAGTTCGGGCAACCTCTTGCGCCTTGCCGTGATGCAGCGTGATTGTCTCATCTTGATAGTAAATGCTCATCTTTCCCTCCATATGAACGCCCGGCACCGTGCGTTGAACCGTTCCCGGTCGTATGCCCGCCGTGAGTCCCTGACCAGCCACCCAACCGCCTCGCACCCTTCGAGGTAGTCGACCTGCCAGTCGGTGAGCCTGCCCCGTTCCAGTTGGTGGCGTGCAGCGAGGACACCGAACCGGATGCGCTGGGCCTTAGTCGTGCGCATCATGGCCCCTTAGTCGTAGTTCCCATTCGTTCGCTCCCTCTACGTAGATGACTTCAATACGCTCATCCGTCTCGGCCAGTTCGTCCGCAGTGAGTCGCACAGTGCCAACCTTCCGGATAACGGCCGCCAATGTGCTCGGAGACTTGAGCGGCAAGAGCGCCTCATATTGCTCGCGCTTACTTAGCCGCGTGAGACGACGGGGAAACTGCACAACGCCGCTCACCCTTCGCCCCTCAGAGCCGCAGCACGGTATGGGTTGTCAGCTTTGAGGATCGCGGCTGATCCGTGCCCGATCTGCCATTGCCGGTCAGCCTCGTTCACGGCTTCGTCCCAGGCTTTCGCTCCGGCGTCGGCCACCAACCCAAACCCCGCGTTATGCAGCTCCATCTCGACGTGCAGGCTGTGCTCTATCTGGACTTCCTCCGGGGTTCGGCGCCAGTCGTAGAACATCTCATCGCAGGTGCAAGCGCACGTGTCGTCAGTCGTAAACGTGTGCTCGGCCAGCACTTCGGCCATGGTCTTGGTCATTCGGGATCCCTGCCTGTTGTGTAGTCGGGTTCAACGTTGTCTAGCATCCACATGACGGCGCGGGCACCTTCCCACATCTCGGCGCTCTTCTCGGCTGAGTCTTCCGGGGAGAGCGTCACGCCATTGACGATGACCTTCCGTTCGCGGCACCGGGTGCACAGGTACTCGCGGGCATCACCCACGGACATTGTGTGCTTCCATGCGTGGCCAAACACTCGGCAAAGCAGCCGCCTCATTCCCCGCCCCCGTTCGCAGCAGCAACAGCGGCGATAGTCGCGCATGGCCAGTGTTCGCCATCAAATGCGCAGTGCTCGCCCGTGAACCGGTAACCCTTGGCCCATGTCTCTACTGGCTTGAATGCACGAGTGTGTAGCGCCTCCACTTTCGCGAGCTTCTCGTCCCGGTCCCGCAACTCGGCCGCCGCAGCATCTCGGGACAGTTCCATCTCCTGCGCCCGATCACGCCAACTGTCACCCCGCAGTCGCTCGCGTCCGATTGTCGATTCCTTCAGGCTCGCCAACTCGTCGCGCATCTCAAATAAGCGCATCCAGACGACGTCCCAGTGCCCATCGCCGTCCGCGTTGATGAGGTGGTGCAAGCCGGTGACGTCAAGTACATCGCGGCATTGCTTCTCGATAACCTGGCCTAGCGTCTGAGCCGCTCTCGTGGCCTTCCGCAACTCGGCAAGGAGGTAGGCGACATCAGCGGGGGCGGCAGCGATGAACTCGGCATCGGATATTGCCTGCCTGTCCTTCTTCGGCAGATGTGGTGCAGCACGAACGACGCGGGCATGGCGGGGGTCTTCGTAGCCTTCCTCCATGTCCCGAGGGTCGGGGTGGGCCGTGATGACATCCCCGTATTCGCGAAACCACGGTCCCGGTGTTGCCGCGTCGAGTCGTGCCTGGATTTCGCCCACACGCGGATCAGACGCCGTCACAGGGAGGCCTCGGCATCCTTGTACGCGGCGAGCGTAAAGTGTGTGGACGGATCAGGGTTGGCCTTCAGTGCATACCAGTGGCCGTGCCACTCGCCGTCCTGGTCGCAGTTAGTGCCCAGCCGGTCGCCGCAGTTCTTCACACGGGGCATGTACCCGAAGTGCTCTTCTTCCGTGACGCCGGTAGATGTCAGTCCGGGATCGAACGCCTTGACCTGCTCCTCGACTTGCTCAGGGGTCAGGCCGTGGCCGCGCATGATGACCGACCAGCCATTGAACGGAGGGTAGTCGAGGTAGATGTGTTCCGGGTATTTGTCCCGCTTCGTCGTGCTCATGTCTGTTCTACTTTCGTGTTCCTGATGGCCGCGTATGTTGCGGGGTCCGTGGTTTGGAGGGTCCGGAGTTTCGCCGCAAGGATCGGGGTGGAGTCGGGGAGGTCGAACGGGGGAGGTGGGGCGCTACTCATCGCAGCACCCCGCGGGACCCATGGAGTACAAGGCCTGCCTGCGCTTGGGGTCCCACGCAATGGAGCAGTTCCCGTTGGAGCAGCGGCGAGCAACTGCCCGGTCGTGACGCTCGTCAATGATCGCTGCTACCTGCGGGCTTATGGCGCCGAAGATCGCGTCGTCAGTCGGCGGCGATGACGGGTAGAGCTTGATGGCGCGCAGGAGGCGCTTCTCTTCATTCACCCTGACGCGGAGATGGTCGTACTTGCGCCTGCTCATGCCAGTTCCTTCTCTTCCGGTTCGATGTCCCGGTATCGTCTCGCTGCGGGTTCCCAGGACCGTCCGTGGCGGATGTGCAGGTCGGGGAGGGGTGCCATGTAGTCGAAGGCGATACGAGCCGTGGCAGCCTTTACGCTGGCCGTCTCCGTGGCTGCGTCGGCGGCAAGGGCTTGGTAGTCGGCGGCGGTCATTTCCGATACCCCTCTGCAAGGATCGCGTCGGCAATAGTGAACAGCGACGGAGGCCACGTCATCATGTCCCCGTTGCCGTCCGGGAACATGGCATCATGCGCTATCCGGGCTAGATCTTCGCGGGTATTCGGCGCGGTCATGGCGTCTCCTGATAAGTGAGTGTGACTTTCGCGCCACCGTGGTCCGTGTAGCGGATCGTCATACCGTCGCGGGTGTACGGTGTGTGGTTTTCCTGAAGCCGCCTCACACGCGCCTCTATGGCCTCGTCTGCGGTGGTGAAGTGGTCCGGGTGGGTGCTGACAGTTTCGCGGGTCAGGGTGAGGGTGTGCAGCGCGTGCGGGTAGGGGACCGTAGCCTGCTGCCCGCGACCGCCGATTGTCGCGATGCCCGTGTCGTAGAGCTCGCCGGGATTGCTCACGACGCCAACCCGCGAGCCTGTGCGTAGCCTTCGCGCTTGTCTACCTTGGCGAGCGCTGACATGCCGTCCCATTGGGTGAGTGTGAGCCCGTACCATTCGGCAATGTCAGCGTCGGCCGTGCTGATCTTCGGGCCGCCCGCGATACGCCGGTCAGCCTCAGCCAACCAGCCACCACGGAGGCGGGGAGTGTTGTCGTACTCCAGCATGTCGAGCGTGGACCAGTGGCAGGCTTCCCCGAACAGGTGACGGGCTACAGCTTCACGGCCGGTCAGGATGTCTACCTTGATGAAGCGACGACGCGGTGCCGTGAACATCGCCAGGAAGCGGCGGAACGTCCACGGGGCGGCGTGGCGGTGGGTGGTGGTCATTAGAATCCGTATTCCTTTCGTGCGGCGTCGGCATCGTCGGCCGCTTGGGTGTCACGCTCAGCATCGAGCGTGTCGTAATCGATGTCCTCGGGTTCTTCGAGGAGCCGGTCATGCTGGATAGCGCGGGGGATCAGGGTGAAGCTGCCGACGATAGTGAAGGCCAGCACGAGGGCGAAGATGCCGTTCATGACGCTCCTTCGGTCTTGCGGCGCCATGTGCGAATGACTCCGCGGTGCCTTGATAGTGCTGTTGATGTTTGGTAGCCGATGGGCTCGATATACCCGTAGGCGCGGGCGGCGGTAAATGCTGCGCCGTAGTGGTTCGGATGCGGTGCCGGCCTCATCTCGCGGCGGAGGTCGTCGCTCGTGATTAGGGCGTGACGGTCAGCGAGGGCAAGGAGGGTCGAGACTGCATCCTCGTGCCAGTCGTTGTCTTCGAGGGCCGCGGCGATCATTGGGACACCGGCCCGAGAACAGTCATGAAGCTTGAGGCTGGCCCGAACGTGTCGCACTTCGGGCACTCCCACTCTTCGTAGACCGCCAGCATGTCGATGAAGCCTCTGCATGCCGGGTATACGATGGGCTTCTTCTCGCAGCCCTTGCATTGCTTCCGGACATAATGAGTGGCGGGTCCGTGATGCCCGCTTGCAGGTTCATCGTGCAAAGCGTGCTCACAGGGAATGGCGTCCATTGGCCCAACGAGTGCAGATAGGTCGAGGCCAACTTTCGCGGCGATCATGCGCACATCCTCAGGTACTCGGCCCGGATAACATGGGCGTTCGCGGGCTTCAATGGCTGGCGACGCATGCACCACGCCTTGTGAGTCGTCGTGGTTGCGGCGCACGACTTGCACGGGGTCATGGCTTCACCGGCCGGATCGGGACGTACACCGTGAGGCCGGCGCAACGCTCAACGCGGTGAGTGGGCGTGTTCGTGGGGCGGGGGGATGGTGTGGCGGTCATCGTGCGTTCCTTTCGCGCTCGGCGTCTTCGATGTTCCGGAACGCCTGCTTCGGTGTGGGATCTGAATGGGTGAGGATGCGCTCAAGGTCAAGGTCCGTCATGCGGGCCTGACGCTTGCAGAGCTTCACAGCGAGGCGCATAGCCTTGCTGGCCCCTACTTCATGGCCGTGCTCTGCGGCGTATCCGACGATGCGATCGCGGTAACCAGTGGCGGTAAATTCGGACATAGCTGTCCCCTTATATCTGCGCCTGTGAGCGAATCTCAGGACGGTAAAGGTGTGATTGTTGCCCTAGAGTCGGGCGGGATGCCGGGCGCTTGGCGCAGCGGGCGGTGTTACTTGGAAGCTTCGGTCGGCAATGCTGCCAACCATGCGGTGAGTTCTTCGGCCAGGATTACTGGCTTCGTTCCGATATAGCGGACGGTCAGGTCGTGTGCGGCGATCTTGCGGCGGAGGACGCTGACGGAGGTGGAGGCTACTTCTGCGGCCTCGGGGATGGAGTATGCAAGCTTGGCGCTCATGCCACCCTCCGAGGTTCTAGTAGTTCGGAGGGGAGTATGTCCGCAAGCTGGCGGTCTAGGGATTCTGCGATCTTACCGAGCTCTCGGAGTGTGAAGTCTGCGTGTCCGTCGAGCTTTCGATTGAAGGTGGTGAGGGGGATTCCGGCTTTGCGAGCTACAGCGTTTCGGCTGGTGGCCAGTTCGACGATTCCCCGGATTATGTTCTGGTTGGTGGTTGCGGTGATGTCCCCGCCATTGGTTTCCATATGGCTAAGGTAATCCCCAAACGGGGATAAAGCAAGTACGCCACGCTGGAACCTGAGTACTTGGTGAGCACTTGGCAAGTAGTCGGGATGTGATATTGCGTACAGGTTATGCTCAAGACCAGCGCAAGATTCACCAATGCGACTTGTTAACTACCCAAATGGCGCATATTCTTTCCATATGGGAAATTACGGAGCGGATATCCAATCAGCCATCGCCATGCAGATCAAGGCGGAAATGGCAGCGAAGGACTGGAAGCAGTCGGACCTGGCCAATGCATCCGGTATCCCCACGAGCACGCTGCACCGCTACCTGTCCGGTAGCCGCGACATCCCCCTCCCCGTATTCGCGGAGATCGCAAAAGCGCTGGACCTGTCCATGATCGAACTGGCCCAGCGCGCAGAGCGCCGGCTAAACGGGCAGGACGTCCTCTAACCGGAGCCCATGCAGTTCAGCCAGGGACCCCGCCTCGCGTATCGTGAGCGGGGTCCTTGCGCGTTTCCGGGCGTCCACGTCCTCGGGACTCTCGCCCCACGCAGCGCACAGCGCGCTGGTAGGTGTGTCGTGGGCAAGATTCAGAACGCGCTCAAACTCCATTGATATATCCCCAGCTCATACAGATTCGTTAGTCAGCACCATAAGGCATGGGTGCGACATCGGGTTGGCCGGCTGCGTGACTTCACCCACCGTCATTGTGCCTCATACGGAGCAGTACCCGCTGGTAAGTACTAGCTAAAAAGTTGCTTGGGGGTTGCAATGGAGTAGCATCATAGCCAGCGCATCTGCGCTTCATATGGGGCATTGGGGGCCATATGAAGCAGGTTGCGCGTATGACAACCACATGCACCCAAAGGGGCCATACACTATGCCAGTGCCTACAGGTAAGCAGCCCTCTCCAAGCCCTCTTGCCCGGGCGTTCTCCAGTCGTGTCCGCATAGCCATGGCGGATCAGCGGGTGACCGCTCAGGCACTCGCAAAATCTGTCGGGGTGAGCCGAAGTTATCTTGGTAAACGCCTCCGCGACGAAGTCAGCTTCACCCTTAATGAGGTCGAATCAATCAGCAGGATCCTCGGGCTGGAACTGCCAGAGTTCTAACGCAAAGGAAAGGGCCCCGCCGTATTGGCGGGGCCCTTCTTATGCTTCGATCTGCGGCCTTAGTAGAGCGCTGAGTGACTCCATACCTTCCCGGGCCCTAGTGGTGTCCATGCGGGTTTTGTAGAGCCTTGTCATGGCGCGTGTGGAGTGTCCGACGATCTGTTGGATTAGGTCTTCGGGTACCTTTGCGGCGTAGAGCAGGTCGACGGTCGTGTGCCTGGCGCCGTGGAGCACGACGTCTTCGGGCAGGTTGGCGTCTCGCATGAGCTGCTTCCATGCTTTGGTGACGCGGTCGGGGTCCCATGGCCGGCCGTCTTCGTGGAACACGAGCCCGTCTTCGTGCGGGTCTTGCATGTGGAGCGCGAGTATGGACTTCAACGGTTCGACTAGCGGGATGATGCGCCAGCCCGACGATGACTTCGGCCGGGTGAGGTAGAGCGTGGACTTCACTTGCCGGTACTCGAAGTCATCGGGGACGTCCTTGATGTTGGTGATGCGCTGTAGCTGCCAGGACAGGTCGAGTACGTCGGTTACCCTGTCAGCTTCCAGCCCGATGATCTCGCCGCGCCTCGCGCCCGTGAGCAGGTATGTTGCCCACAGCGCGAGGTCCTCCCGTCCGCCGAGGAATAGCAGCAGGTCCATGGATTGCTGCAGCGTGAGGGCTTGCTGTTCGGTGACCCTCTTGCGCGGCCGGTTGACGAGGTCGCAGGGGTTGGCTGGGATCTTCCCTTCACGCATGGCTGAGCCGAGCATGACCGACAGGGCGTTGTGCGCGAGCAGCACGTACGTTGAGGACAGCATGACGGTTCCCTCGGGCAAGTCCTCGGGCTTCTTCTCCCGCAGCTTGGGGTCCTTGGGCGTCGCGGCCATGACGTCATGCAGCCGGCGCACGTCTTGGGCGCTGATCTTCCCGAGCGTCTTCTTGCCGAGGACGGGAATCACGTAGCCGTCGATGACTGTACGGTATCCGGCGAGCGTCCGCGGCTTGATGTCTTTGGGTGCGATCCGGTCTAGCCAGTGCGAGGCCCACTTCTCCAGGGTGACGGAGTTGGTTTCAAGGTTGCCGCGTTTCGCAAGCTCGGCTTGGATCTTCCGGAGCTCGGTCACGACGGCGGCCTTGTCCTTCCGGCACACGACTTTGCGGCGTCGCTTCCCGTCGAGCCCGGGTGGGAGCTCTATGGATGTACACCACATCCCGTCCGTGGAGCGCTTGTAGATCGACCCCTCACCCTTGCCGCGGGTCATAGGGCAGCGTAGGGGTTACGCACTACCTCTACCCCCCGCCCAGCGTCAAGGCCCTCGCGCCACGCACCCGCCAGCATGTGCGGCGCTGCAGCTTCGAGGGCTGCGGCTAGATACTTTCGTGGGACGTAGGAACCCATCGCGTCAAGCCGCTCATGCGCCGCCTCGACAGCCTCCGCCGGGATCACTTGGTTAGTCATTTACTGCCCCAATCTTCGCCATGCTTGGCGTCCGATTGGATGCCATGTATCTACTATAGCCATTACTGTAGCCATTGCTAGAAGTTTCTAGGAGTTTCTGGGGTGACGGGAGTTGCTGGATTTACCCTACATTCCGCGGATTCTAGGGGTGGACTGGTAGTACATCGAATGGATTAAATACCAACCGCACGACTCATAATCGTGAGGTCGGGAGATCGAGCCTCCCCACCGCTACAGGCTAAGCCCCCGGAATCCCCGAGATTCCGGGGGTTTTTCTGTCTCCCGGCAGGGCGCCATGCTGGCCGCGGTGAGAGGCCGTGACAACCGCGGCTTTTCGCCGTAGCTTTGCAGCACTTGGCGAGGGGGATATCAGTGGACTTCTTTGAAACAATCATGGTTCCGTTCAATTGGTTTGTCTCCGCCACCATGGTTGGACTCCACGACGCCCTGACCTCTCTCGGCATGCCTGCGGTGAGCGGTTGGACGTGGACTTTGTCCATCGTTGGCCTCGTGCTGATTATCCGTGCCGCTCTGATTCCCGTGTTCCTGCGGCAGGTCAGCGCCCAGCGCCGGCTGCGGCTCCTGCAGCCGGAACTGAAGAAGCTGCAGGACAAGTACAGGGGCAAGACCGATCAACTGTCCCGGCAGGCGATGGCGCAGGAGCAGATGGCCCTCTACAAGGAACATGGGACCAACCCCTTCTCCGCTTGCCTGCCGATGCTCATCCAGGTGCCCTTCTTCTTCGCGCTCTTCCAAGTACTCGCCGGCATACCAGCCGCGGCCCGGGAGGCCAAAGGCATCGGAGCAATGAACCCTGAGCAGGTGCTGCAGTTCGGCGAGTCGAGCATTTTCGGGGCACCGCTCTCAGCGTCTGTGCTTCAT
The DNA here is from genome assembly GCF_051365025.1 of Arthrobacter sp. R4. NCBI lineage: Bacteria > Bacillati > Actinomycetota > Actinomycetes > Micrococcales > Micrococcaceae > Arthrobacter > Arthrobacter sp. R4. The sequence goes on along the minus strand of NZ_JBLWIJ010000029.1, from coordinate 8,085 downwards.
GTCAGCGGCGACCCGGTGGCGGTCACGGCACTCACTCTTGTGATGATCCTGGCTATGACTGCCTCACAGGTCATCGCCCAGAGAAGGGCCCTGGCCAGGAACATGCCTGACGAGTCCACGGACAATCCCCTCGTGCGCCAGCAGAAGATGATCCTTTATGTCCTGCCGCTTGTTTTCGCCGTGGGTGGCATCTTCTTTCCGATCGGCGTCCTGATCTACTGGACCACCACCAATCTCTGGACCATGGTGCAACAGTTTTTCATCAAGTGAGGGGTGAGCTCTCGGCGCTTAGGCCGGGGCTTAGCGCCGAGAGCTCACCCCTCACCGCAGCGGGCGGCGCCGCATCCCGCCAGCGCCTACCCAAGTGATGCCGCCAGGCGCAGAATGGGCGAATGGGCCAGCTCATCTATTCCTCTATTGCATCCTTGGACGGCTACGTCGCAGACCGCCAGGGCAACTTCGACTGGAGCGCCCCGGACGAGGAAGTCCATGCCTTCATCAACGACCTCGAACGTGAAGTCGGCACCTACCTGTTCGGGCGCCGCATGTACGAGGTCATGTCAGCCTGGGAGGGTATGGGCGGCGCCGAGGATCCGCCGGTGATCCAGGATTATGCACGGATCTGGCGGGCGGCAGACAAGGTTGTCTACTCCACATCGCTGGCAACGGTTGACACAGCCCGTACCAGGATCGAGACCACGTTCAGCCCCGACGGGGTCCGGGAGCTGAAGGCCGGGACGGACGGCAGGCTGGGGATCGGCGGCGCCACGCTGGCCGCTGCCGCGCTCAACGCCGGACTGGTGGACGAATGCCAGGTCTTCCTCAACCCAGTGGTTGTAGGCGGCGGCAAGCGGTTCCTGCCGGACGGGCTGAACCTGCGGCTGGAACTCCTTGAAGAGCGAAGGTTCGGAAACGGCGTGGTCTACCTCCGCTACCGCACGTTGTCCTGAGGTGTTGCCGGCTCAAGAGAGGGCAGAATGGGGGCATGACCCGCATCGCAATCATTGGTGGCCACGGCAAAGTGGCCCTCCGCCTGTCCGCTCTGCTTACGGAAGAGGGGCACAGCGTCACCTCGATCATCCGCAACCCCGACCACGCGCCTGACGTGGCGGCAACGGGGGCAACGCCGTCGGTCCTGGATGTTGAAAGTTCGACGACGGCGGCGATCGCCGAGTGCCTCGCCGGCCATGACGCCGTGGTCTGGTCAGCCGGGGCGGGCGGCGGAAATCCCGAACGGACTTACGCTGTGGACCGGGATGCGGCCATCCGGTCCATGGACGCTGCGGCGGAGGCCGGCGTCGGACGGTATGTGATGGTGTCCTACCTGGGCGCGGGTCCGGACCACGGCGTCCCGGCGGAAAACAGCTTCTTCGCGTACGCAGAAGCGAAGGCGGCGGCGGACGAGTACTTGCGGGGAACCCAGCTGGCCTGGACCATCCTTGGCCCCGGCACGCTGACGGACAAGCCGGGGACGGGGCGGATCGACGTCAACCCCCCAGCGGCGGGCGGCAGGGAAACCTCGCGCAGCAATACTGCCAGCGTGGCCGCTGCCGTGCTGGACCTGCCCGAAACCGCGGGGCGGACCATCGAATTCCGCGACGGCACCCTGCCAATTGCTGCCGCGCTGGAGCCGCAGGCTTAGCTTGTAGCCGAGGCCGAGGCCGGTGGCAGGTGGGGTTAGGCACGCGCCATAAGCTGCAGGTCCAGGGTGTTCTTCTCCACGTAATCGAGGGCGCACCGTACAGCGCCCACGGTGACGATCGAATCGCCCAGCGGGGAGACCGCCAGGCGTGGGGGAGTGGCGGTGTACTGTTTCAGGCGTTCGGCGATCGGGTCGAGCAGCACTCCTGCGGACTTGGCTACGGCGCCGCCAATGACCACCAGTTCGGGGTTGATGATCGTGGCCACGGCCCCGATCACCCGGGCCATCCTGTCGGCCAGTCGTTCGAGGATCTTCAGGGCCACGGCATCGCCTTCGGCGGCGGCAGCGAAGACGTGCGCAGCTTCTGCACCGTCGGCGGCATGTTCGCGCAGCGAAGTTTCAGCTTTCCCGGCGAGGGCGTCGGTTGCCCATTCCCTGGCCAGGAAGGCGATGCCGAATGTGTTTCCCACTCCCTCCACCATGTCCAGGAAGGCGAGCTCGCCGGCGCCTCCGCCGCGGCCATGCACCAGCCGCCCGCCGTCGATCACCCCGGAGCCGAAGCGCTCACTGGCGAGGATGACCACTACGTCGTCGACGCCGGCCGCGGCGCCCCGCCAGCGGTCGCCGAGGGCGGCAAGGTTTGCATCGTTCTCGAGCAGTACGGTCCATCCCCGCCGGTCCCGCAGCGCAGCCTTCAGGCCGACGTCGAACAGTCCCCAAAAGTGCTGTGTCACCAGCACGTCGCCGTTGCGGTCCACCGGGGCCGCAATACCGGCACAGACGGCAAGGACTGATTCGGGGGAGGCGCCAACGCTGTGCAGCGCCAGCATGGCGGCGCGGTCGATCACCGAGATTCGCTCTTCGGCCGAAATTTCCGCTTCCGCGAACGGCTGGCTGGCCCTGCCAAGCGCCTTCCCGCGGAGGTCGGACACCACCACCGTTGCCTGCCGGATGCCCACGTCCATGCCCAGGACATAGCCGGCGCGTTCGTTGAGTTCGAACCGCCGTGCCGGCCGGCCCTTCTGGTAGCCGCCAAACGCCCGCTGGTTCTCCAGCTCCCGGATCCAGCCCCGTTCCATGAGGTCCTCACACACCGAAATGGCCGTGGCGCGCGTGAGTCCGGTGGCTTCCATGACGTCCGTGACCGTTACGGCTTCTGAGGCGCGCAGGTAATCCAGGACTGCTCCAGCGCTCACGCGCCGCAGCAGTTGGGGCGTTGCCGCGGAGATTTCCGACATGGTGTTGACCTCTCTGTGCTTTCCACCACATAATACTTGAGGAACTAAATTTAGATTCCAAATAAATAGCTGGAACCAGTCGGACCGGACGGCCGCCGACCACTGGCATCTCTCCCAGCCCTCCACTTTCGCCTTTTGCAAAGGAGCAACTGTGAACTGCATCCCGAAGCACTGCCCGCCCTCGCCCCGGCCCCGCCGCAACGCCGCGTCAGCCGCCGCCCTGTGAACGCCGCCGTGCCCGCATCACTGCTGAGCAGGCGTTCCCTTCTCCGTGCCGCCGGCCTTGCCGGGGCTGCCGCCATCTTTCCCCTGACCGGCTGCGCCGCCAGCGCCAGCCAGCAAAACGGCGTCACCACACTGCGCTTTATGCAGAACAAGCCCGAGGTGGTGGACTACTTCAACCAGGTGATCAAGGACTTCGAAGCGCTGAACCCGGACATCCGTGTGATCCAGGACTTCAACGAAGGCAACTTCGTCCCCGGCCTGGTGCGGAACGATCCGCCCGACGTCGTGACCCGCGGTTTCGCGCAGGCCACCGCTGACTTCGTCAAGAAGGGCATCTTCGCCGACCTCGCCGACCTCCCCGCAGCCTCCACCATCAACCCGGAGATGCAGGAACTCATCAGCTCCTGGGGCCGGTACAAAGGCAACGAGACCAGCGCCCTGCCGTTCTCCGTTGCTGCCGCCGGAGTTATCTACAACCGGGACATCTTCGAGGCCCACGGCGTCGCCGTCCCCACCACCTGGGACGAATTCGTGGCCGCCTGCGAGACTTTCAAAGCTGCCGGCGTCGCCCCGATTTACGGGACCTTCAAGGACCCCTGGACCCTTGCGCAGGGCATGTTCGACTACGTAGCCGGCGGCTCACTGGACGTTGCCGAATTCTTCACGAAACTCAATGCCACTGGCGCCAATATCAGCACGGCCGCCCCGGAATCATTCACCAACAACTTCGGCCCTGCCATGCCTAAAATGCTGCAGCTGGCGTCCTACTCCCAGGGCGGCGCCGCCAGCAAGAACTACGCCGACGGCAATGCTGCGTTCGCCAAGGGACAAGCAGCCATGTACCTGCAGGGTCCGTGGGCCCTGTCCCAGCTGGTGGCCGCCAATCCTGCGATCCGGCTGGGCACCTTTCCGCTGCCCGTCACCAACAACCCGGAGGAGAACAAGGCACGGGTCAACGTGGATATGGCGCTGTCCATTACGCGGAACACCCCGAACATGGCAGCGGCGCAGCGGTTCGTCGCCTACTTGCTGGAGCCGGACGTAGTGAACACCTACAACGAGAAGAACGCCGCCTTCTCCCCGCTCAAGGACGCCCCGGCAGTGACGAATCCGCAGATCAGCGGACTCAACGACTCCATCAGGGAAGCCCGCTATTTCCAGGGCGCCGTCACGTACTTCCCGCCCTCAGTGCCGGTAAACAACTACATTCAGTCGTTTGTCTACAACAAGAACGGCGACCAGTTCCTCTCCGCGCTCGACGACGAATGGCGCCGAGTCGCCGAACGGACAGCGGTCTGATGCCCACCCCGATCCCAGGAGCCACCGTGACCACAACTTCCCTGGCGGCCGAGGCAGCCCCGTCCCCGCGCACCGACTCAGCCTCAGCCGAAGCGCCAACCGTCCGGACCAAACGCCGGATCGACCCCACCTACTACTGGATGGTGGTGCCGGTCCTGGCACTGTTCGCCTTCTTCATCACCCTCCCGGCACTGGTGGGCGTGTTCTTCAGCCTGACCAATTACGCCGGCTACGGAGACTGGAAGTTCATCGGGCTGGCCAACTACGTCAACATCTTCAAGGACCCCGCTGTCCTGCAGTCGTACATCTTCACGTTCGTCTTTGCCCTGACCACCACCGTGGTGGTGAACGTCGTGGCACTGGCCATCGCCCTTGGCCTGAACGCCAAGATCAAGTGGCGCACCGGCATCCGCACCGTGTTCTTCATCCCCATGGTGCTCTCTGCCCTGATCGTGTCCTTTGTGTTCAACTACCTGTTCTCGAACACCCTTCCGGTCCTGGCGGAGCGTTTCGGCGTCACGCCGCTGGCCACCAGCATCCTCGCCAACGAAAACCTCGCCTGGCTGGCCATCGTGCTGGTCACCGTGTGGCAGGCGGCGCCCGGGGCTACCATCATCTACCTCGCCGGCCTCCAGAGCGTACCTTCGGAAGTCTATGAAGCCGCTGACCTGGACGGGGCTGGCAGCTTCCGCCAGTTCCTTAGCCTCACGCTGCCCCTTATCCTCGGTTACCTGGTGATCAATGTGATCCTCGGCTTCAAGGGTTTCCTGGGCACGTACGAGATCATCGTGGGCCTTACCGGCGGCGGCCCAGGCATGGCGACGCAGTCAGTGGCCATGCGCATCTTCTCCGGCTTCACGGGCGGCGACTACTCCTACCAGATGGCCAATGCCGTCATCTACTTCCTGATCACCTTGCTGATCTCCGTCATCCAGCTGCGCCTCATCCAGCGCCGGGGGGTATCTCTCTAATGACTTCATCGACTCTTATCCGCTCCGCACCCAACGCAACGAAGGCAACGGCCCGCAGGAACCGCCGGTCGGCCCGCGAAGGCTTCAAAGTCAACTGGTGGCTCACTGCCCTCATGCTGGCGGCCTCCCTGACGGTCCTGCTGCCGCTGTACTTCACGGTGGCCATGGCCCTGAAGTCGCCGGACCAGATCGGCACGGGTACCGGCCTTGCCTGGCCCAACCCGATGAACTGGGAAAACTTCGCCGCCGCGTACGTGGCCACCAACTTCCCGCGGGCCTTTATGTCCACGGCCTTCGTCACCGTCCTCAGCGTGCTCGGCTCGCTGGCCTGCAGCTCGCTGGTGGCCTACGCGATCGCACGGAACTGGAACCACAGGTTCTTCCGCGGCTCCTTTGTGTACCTGCTCTCGGCCATGTTCATCCCGTTCCCGGTCATCATCCTGCCCCTGATCAAGCAGACGGCCCTCCTTGGCCTGGACAACCCGGCCGGCGTCGTTTTCCTGCACGTGCTGGGCGGAATCTCGTTCAACGCGCTGCTCTACATCGCCTTCGTCCGTTCCATTCCCGTGGAGTTGGAAGAATCGGCGCGGATGGACGGCGCCACCACCTGGCAGGTGTTCCGCAAGATCATCTTCCCGTTGCTGGCACCCATGAACGCCACCGTAGGCATCTTCGCCTTCCTGGGTTCGTGGAACGACTTCCTGCTGCCGCAGATGATGATCGCCGATCCGGCGCTGCAGACACTCCCCGTGGTCCAGATGCTCTTCCAGGGCGAATTCAACACCAACTACAGCCTCGCATTCGCGTCCTACCTGATGGCCATGGCCCCCACCCTGGTGGTTTACATCCTGGCCCAACGGTGGGTACTGTCCGGAGTAATGCGCGGGGCCGTGAAATAGCCAGACCAATAAAGCCAGCAAGAACCAACAACACAAGAGAAAAGGATCATCCTTTGTCCACCACTGCCACTCTGGCAACCCTGTCCGATTCAGACCGCCTGGCCGATCCCAACTGGTGGCGCCAGGCCGCGGTCTACCAGATCTACCCGCGCAGCTTCGCCGATTCCAACGGCGACGGCCTGGGTGACATCAAGGGCATCACGGCCAAGGTCCCGTACCTGAAGGAACTGGGGATCGACGCCGTGTGGCTCAGCCCGTTCTACCCGTCGGCCTTGGCGGACGGCGGCTACGACGTGGACGACTACCGCGACGTGGACCCCAAGCTGGGCACCTTGGCGGACTTCGACGAGATGGCCAAGGCGCTGCACGCCGCGGGCATCAAGCTGATCGCCGACATCGTCCCGAACCACTCCTCGAACCGGCACGAATGGTTCAAGGAGGCGCTCGCCTCGCCGAAGGGTTCCGCTGCCCGCGACCGCTACATCTTCCGCGACGGCAAGGGCCCCAACGGCGAGTTCCCGCCGTCGGACTGGGATTCCGTCTTCGGCGGACCGGCCTGGGAACGCATCACCGAACCGGACGGAAGCCCCGGCCAGTGGTACATGCACATCTTCGCGAAGGAGCAGCCGGACCTGAACTGGTCCAGCCGCGAGGTCCGCGACGACTTCCTCAAGACCCTGCGCTTCTGGTCAGACCGCGGCGTGGACGGCTTCCGCGTGGACGTGGCACACGCCCTCACCAAGGACCTTACCGAACCGCTGCTCTCCAAGCTGGAACTGAGCGCGGCCAACACCGGCACGGACGGGTTCGACGACGGCTCGCACCCCTTCTGGGACCGCGACGACGTGCACGACATCTACGTCGAGTGGCGCGAGGTGTTCAACGAATACAACCCGCCGCGCACCGCCGTGGCTGAAGCCTGGGTGCACGCCACCCGCCGCGCCCGCTACGCCAGCCCGGAAGGCCTGGGCCAGGCCTTCAACTTCGACCTGCTCCAGGCCGACTTCAACGCCGAGGACTTCCGCGAAATCATTACGCACAACCTGGCTGAAGCCGCCGCCACCGGCGCGTCGTCCACCTGGGTCTTCTCCAACCACGACGTCGTACGGCACGCCACGCGCTACGGCCTGCCGAAGGCGTCCGCGGGCAAGAAGCACGCTAAGGGCCAGGACGGTAAGGACTGGCTGCTGGCCGGCGGCCCCAAGGAAGAACTTGACGTCGAGCTCGGTGAGCGCCGCGCCCGCGCCGCCACCCTGCTGATGCTGGCGGTCCCCGGATCCGCCTACCTCTACCAGGGCGAGGAACTTGGCCTGCAGGAAGTGGCGGAAATTCCCGACGCCGAACGCCAGGATCCCTCTTTCTTCCGGAACAAGGGTGTTGAGGTAGGCCGTGACGGCTGCCGCGTGCCGCTTCCCTGGAAGGTTGAAGGAACCTCCTTCGGCTTTGGCGACGGTGGATCACACCTGCCGCAGCCGGACTGGTTCGGCAAGTACGCGGTGGAGGCGCAGGACGGCACCGAGAACTCCACCCTGGAGCTGTACCGCACGGCCCTGAAGCTCCGCCGCGAACTCCAGGCTGCGGAGGAATTGGAGTGGGTGGAGACCGGCAACCCCGAGGTCCTGCACTTCCGTCGGCCCGGCGGCTGGCAGTCCGTCACCAACTTCGGGGACACCGCCGTCGAACTCCCTGCAGGAACTGTCCTGGTCAGCAGCTCGCCGCTGGAGAACGGCAAGCTGGGCGCCAACAGCACCGTCTGGCTGCGCTGACCTAACCCCATAGCAAGCACAGGTGGCGGGGCCCGGCCGGGCCCC
>NZ_JBLWIJ010000028.1:0-1111 GCF_051365025.1 Arthrobacter sp. R4 | reverse complement strand
GCGGGGCCCGGCCGGGCCCCGCCACCTGTGCGTTTGCCGCGCCCCGTGAAAGAGTGAAGCAATGACTGAACACACCGTTCCATCGTCCGCGCAGGAACTCATCTATGGATGCATGGGCCTCGGCGGCAGCTGGTCCGACGAACCCCATGGGTCTGTTCATGTGGACGAGGCCGCTGCCGCCGTCGACGCAGCTCTTGCAGCCGGGATCACACTGTTCGACCACGCCGATATCTACCGCCGCGGGAAGTCCGAAGCCGTGTTCGGTGACGTCCTCGCGGCGACACCCGGCTTGCGTGACCGGATCCGGCTGCAGACCAAGTGCGGGATCCGGCTCAGCGAACGCGGGCTGCCCGGGCATTATGACCTCAGCAGGGAATCCATCCTGGAGAGGGTAGGCGCCAGCCTGAAGAGGCTGCGGACGGACGTCGTGGACGTGCTCCTGCTGCACCGCCCCGATCCGCTGACGGACGTTGCGGAGGTGGCTGCCGCCGTCGGGCAGTTGCTGGCCGAAGGCAAGGTGCGTGCGCTTGGCGTGTCCAACATGTCCGGCGCGCAGATCCAGGCGTTGGAAGACCGGCTGGAAGTCCCCGTGGTGGCTAACCAGCTGGAGATGAGCCTGCTGAAGCGCGCCTGGTTGGAGAGTACCGTCCTGGTGAACCACGCGGAGCACCTGGACTACAGCTTCCCGCACGGGACGTTGGAGTACTGCACCAGAAGAGGCATCACCCTGCAGGCCTATGGTGCGCTGGCCCGCGGGCTGTACACCGGGGCGGGCCCGGAGGACCCCACAACGGCCGAGGCAGCCACCGCGGAGCTCGTGGGGGAGCTGGCACGGGAGCACAACACCACGGGGGAGGCGGTTCTCCTGGGCTGGCTCATGAAGCACCCAGCCGGGATCGCGCCTGTGATAGGCACCGTGAATCCGTCAAGGATCGCCGCCTGCGCGGACGCTGCCCGGGTTGCCGAAGCCATGACCCGCGCCGAGTGGTACGGGCTGTGGGTCACGGCGCGGGGCAGCAGCCTCCCCTAACCCAACTAGGTGTATTACCCACGGAGGTTGGTGACGCGGCTGGCGGGTGGCTGACCCTTGAGTGCGGTGTGGCCTCGGTGG